>NZ_JASATG010000010.1:0-180326 GCF_038440195.1 Pseudoduganella sp. OTU4001
GCACAGTACGGCTTTTCCGGTAACGCATCCAACCAAGTTTTGGCAGGAAGATTCTGCAATTGCCCTGATCAAGCTTGATCTGCTTCGCATCCGGGAAACGGAATGCATCACTGCATCCTTTGCGCTTATATCGGGGATATGCGGTACGGCCTGCGAAGAAATTCTTGAATGCCTGGTCCAGATGCCTTAACGCATGCTGCAACGCGTGGCATGGTGCCTCCCGCAGCCAGGGGGTCTCCTGGCTATGACGCCATAGCGTCAAGTTCTTCGCCATCGCCTCATAGCGGATATAAGGCTTTCCAGCGGCATGATTCTCCTTGAGCAATGTCAAAGCTCGATTAAAAACGTGACGGCAAGCACCAGCAAAGCGACACATTGCGCGCTGTTGCCGGCCATCTGGAACCAGCTCGAATCGGAAGGCTTGAAGGCGTACCATACCTTCAGTATAGTTTGGTCCATGACCAGTTCAAGCGAGCTCCGCCATGGTAGACATTGCATCTTTATGATGCATGTCCATTTGGTCTTTGTCACCAAATACCGCCGCAATGTCTTCAACAGCGAAATGCTGGAGGATTTGCGCCAGGTCTTCGCGCGCGTCTGCATCGACTTCGAGGCGGAGCTGATTGAATTTAATGGGGAGGATGACCACGTTCACCTGCTGGTGAATTATCCGCCCAAGGTGGCCATTTCGCGTCTGGTGAATAGCTTGAAAGGCGCATCCAGCAGGGTAATCCGGAAGAAGAACTACCCAAGCATCAGGCAGAAACTGTGGGGTGGAGCATTGTGGTCGCCCTCCTATTTCGCAGGCAGTTGCGGCGGCGCTCCGATTGCCATGATCCGGCAGTACATTGAACAGCAGCAAGCGCCACATTAGGCAGTAAAAGACGGCTACGCCGTCCGCGCTCTTGACCCCGCCCTAAACGGCGGGGTTTGCCGCGCCCTCGATCAGGCTTTTTTCGGGCGGCCGGTCTTCAGTTGTGGCAGGGTCGCCAGCACTTGCTTCAGGGTCGCCATGTCCAGGCGGCTGATCAGGGCGACGCCGATGCGCAGCAGCTCGGATTTCTTCACTTCGATGCCGTTCTTCAGGCAGGCTTTCTTCACCTGGCCCAGCACGGCGTATTCGGTTTCGGGCATGGTGAAGCTGTCGCGCACCAGCTTTTCCTTATGTGGCTTGGCGGCCTTCTCGGCTTTGTCCACTTTTGCCGGCTTGGCTGCCGGGGCTGGGGCGGGCTTGGCGGCTGCGCTGCGCTTGACGGCGGGCTTGGAAGCGGGCTTTGCCGCAGCGGCCGCCTTGGCAGTGGCTGCGCGCTTGACGGCCGGCTTGGTGGCGGCTGCGGCGCGCGTGGCGGCGGCTGGCTTGGCGGGCGCTGCAGGCTTGGCGGCCTTGGCGGGGGCAGCACGCTTGGCAGCGGGTTTGGCCGCGCCAGGCTTGGCGGCGGTGGTTTTGGCTCTCGTTGCGCTCATGGATGCTCCATTACTGAATAATATAAACAGTATATACGATTTTCTTACGCAACAGTGCGAACGCTGAAGTCCACGCCAACCTCGTCCCAGAACTCCTGCTCCTTCTCCATCCAGTAGGACAAGGTCGGGTGGCTGGTGACGCAGTCGCGTTTCAACTCCAGGTCGATGCGGTTCTTCATGCGCAAGCGCACCGCGCGGTCATCGACCTCGATACGGCAATGCATGAACAGGATCGCCAGCCGCAGCGCCACCACAGCCTTGGCGAAGTCGCTGTCGGACAGATGTTCACTGACTTTGCGCAGATTGCCTTTCTGCGCCAGGATCAGGCGCCCCATCAGCTTCTGCTCACGGGTGGTAAAGCCCGGCAGGTCGGCATTTTCCACCATATAGGCAGCGTGCTTGTGGTAGCCGGTCTGCGACACCACCAGCCCCACTTCGTGCAGCTGCGCGCTCCACGCCAGGTGGCGCGGCAAGGTATCGCTGCCCGGCTTCATCTGCCCGAACAGGACATTGGCGGCATCGGCCACCTTGCCGCCGCGCGCCGCATCGATATGGAAACGCGCCAGGAAGCTGCGCACCGAATCATCACGCCGGTCGCGCCGCGTGGAGCGCAGGTACAAGTCCCACATCACGCCCATGCGCAAGCCGGCATCGATCGGCTCCAGGCGTTCGATGCCCAGCTCCTGCACCACCCCGATCAGGATGGCCAGGCCGCCGATCACCGTGCTGGCGCGGTCGGGGCGCAGGCCCGGCATATCGATCTTGCCGACCTGGCCGAGCTCGATGAAACGCTTGCGCACCGCATTCAAGGCCGCCAGCGTAATGCCGTCGCCCAGCTTGTTCTTCTCAATGATTTCGCCGATGGCGCGGATGGTGCCGGACGAGCCGTAAGCCCGCTTCCAGTACTCCGGATGGTAAGGCGGCGCCCCATCCTCAAAATGCGAACGCGCCGACAGCACGGCCGCTTCGAAAGAACGCGCATCAACCCGCCCGCCGACAAAGAACGACAGGCTTTGCTTGACGCTGCCCACGCTGAACGACTCGACCCGCTCAATGTCGAGACCGCGTCCCAGGATCAGCTCCGTCGAGCCGCCGCCGATATCGACCACCAGCCGGCTCTCATTCGGCTGGCCGAGCGCATTGGCCACGCCCATATAAATCAGGCGCCCCTCCTCCTCGCCGGAGATGATCTCGATCGGGTAGCCGATGGCCTGCTCCAGCTGCGGCAGGAAGTCGGCCGCATTGCGCGCCTGGCGCAGTATGGCGGTAGCGACCACGCGCACGCCATCGAACTGGTAGGCCGCCAGGGCAATACGGAAATTCTTCAGGCACAGCAGCGCACGCTGCAAGGCTTCGTCGGTGAGACTGCCGGCGGCATCCAGGCCGGCTGCGAGGCGGATCGGTTCGCGCATGCTGTTAAGCACGCGGATCGTCTCTCCATCGTGATGGCCGATGGAAAGTCTAAAACTATTGGAGCCCAGGTCCACTGCGGCGTACATCGAGGAATCCATTTATATCGTTTATAACGAAAATGGTAGCACAGTACGCCCACAGTGTTACGCTGTCATGACAAGGCCTCCATGGACATTGGCTCCGGCGGCTGCGCCACCTGGTTTTCGCCGCGCACCTTGGCCGCTTGCAACGCCTCGTCGGCGCGCTTGAACAGGCTGACCGTGCTGTCGTCGGCACGGATGGTCGTCACGCCCATGCTGGCGGTCAGCTTGATCACGGCGCGCTCGGTCTTGACCGGCATGGCCTCGATCGCGCAGCGGATACGCTCGGCCACCATCAGCGCGTCTTCCAGCGAAGTGCGCGGCAGCTGGATGGCGAATTCGGCGCCGCCCAGGCGGCCCATCAGGTCGGAATCGCGCAACTGCTTCTTGCAGGTCTCGACCATGGTTTTCAGGGCCGCATCGCCGGCCGCATGGCCGTAGCTGTCGTTGACGCGCTTGAACTGGTCCAGCGCCAGGATGATCATGGCGGTCGGCTGCCCCGGGCGGCGCGCCAGCGCCATCCACGGCGCCAGCGCCTGGTAGAAGCCGCGCCGGTTCGGCACATCGGTCAGGGGATCGCTGACTTCCAGGCGCGCCAGCTCGGACTGCAGCTTCTCACGCGACAGCAGCAGGTAGCCGAAGGCATTGGTCAGCATCATCAGGTAGAAGCCGCCGAAACCGAACAGCTGCATCAGGTTCGGGCTGACCCAGGACAGGCCGTCCGGGAAGGCCGCCGTCAGCAGGCCGCGCCCCACCACCACCAGCGTCAGCGCAAACATGGTCACCACCAGGAAGCGCCGCAGCATGCTGCCGTCGCGCCAGGCGCGCGCCAGCGCCATGACACCGGCCAGGAAGAAGAAGCCCACCATCAGCGAGCCGATGGCGATGCGCAGCGCAGGATCGGTATCGAGCACCTGCATCGCCAGCAGCACGCCGCCGGCCACCGCCAGCGCGGGATACAGGTATTTTTGCCAGGCCATGCGGCCATAGCCCTCCCACAGCGCGCCGGCGTCGAACGCCAGGCCGACCATGAGCAAGCCATTGGCGATCGGGCCGGACAGCAGCTCCGGCACCACGCCGCGGAAATACAACAGGAACCAGGCCACCGCCTGGCATTGCTTGGCAATGGCCCAGGTGGACAGGGTCAGCGACTTCTTGCTCTCGTACTCGAAGAAAAACAGCGCCGCGCACAAGCTGAGGTTGCCCAGTGCGAGGGCAAGAACCAGGGTCTTGATATCCATGTTTCAGCGGCAGGGCCGCGCTCAGACTTCGTGTTCTACGTTGCTGCTGCCGTCGCCGATCTTGCTGGCCCAGGCTTTACTGAAAAATTCTTTTTCATCTTCGGTCGGCATATCGTGCCAGAACACGATCAGGGTGCCTTTATGGTCATGCAGCTGGCTGACCTTTTCGATGAATTGCTGCTTGCCGGCGTGGTCCGCCAGTGCGGCAACATAACCATACACGCGGGTCAGGCGCTCGATACGGTCCGGTTCCGTGAAGCTGTTGGTCGCGGTGATGGTTGGATGGTCTAAGAACATATCTATCTTCTCCAAGCTGCCTATGTTGGCAATGTACCTATAAAAGTTGCCGATGTAAACGCGAGCGCCCCACAGCGCGGCTCATCCGGTACACTGGAACCGGAGCCCGGCAGCTTATCAGATGATCATGCTTCATAACAAGTTGACAAAATGACTTCCGTCCCTGACAACCGGCCTCTGGTGCGTCACCGGCGCGGCCGCCTGTCGCTGGAGTTCACTCCCGGTGAAATCCAGAGCCAGATGGACCCGGCCGACCCGGACGCACTGGTGCTGGCCTACGCCCGCGCCATGATGTGCTTTGTCCTGTTCAAACCCAGGCCGGAGCATATCGTCATGGTGGGACTGGGCGGCGGCTCGCTGGCCAAATTCTGCTACCGCTACCTGCCCCACACCCGCATCACGGTGTTGGAATTGCGCGCCGACGTGATCGCCCTGCGCGAGCGCTTTGCCATCCCCGCCGACAATGAGCGCTTCCGCGTGATCCACTGCGACGCCGCAGCCTACATGAAGGAGTTGAAGGACAGCGCCGACGTGCTGCTGGTGGACGGTTTCGACGCCAACGGCCTGCCCAACGCCCTGGCCACCGAGCACTTTTACGCCGACTGCCGGCGCGCCCTGCGCCCGGACGGCGTGATGGCGGCCAATGTGTTCAGCTACGACCCCAAATACCGCAGCGTGCTGGTGCGCCTGGCCAATGCCTTCCAGGACCGGATCTGCCAGTTCACCGGCATCGCCGGCAACAACCACATCCTGTTCGGCATCCGCCCCGACCGCACGCCTGGCGGGCCGGCCAGCATCATGCAGCGCAAGGTAGCGGCCTGGGGCAGCCCTACCCCGGGGCTGGGATTCGGCCTCGCCAATCGACTGTTGGCAATTTACACCGTTGCGCGCCTGCGCAAGGGTCTTTTGTGAAAAATCCAAGGGTTATTTCCCTAAGGCTAGGGGTTTTGTGACAAACTACATTTTTTAAGCAAAGGACACTATGGCAGGTCGGCGCAGGAGACTATCGCACTACGGTGCAGCCGCACTGACGCTGGGCGCAGGCCTGGCGGCGACCGCCGTCCTTTTCGTTTCCGTCAGTGCGCTGGAATTCAGCAAGATGGAGCTGAGCTTCCAGCAGCGCGCCACCGTCAGGGTTTCCGCCATCGAGCGCGGCCTGAACGATGCGGTGGAAGTTGTCAATGTGATCAACCAGCTGTTCCGCTCGGTGCAGCCGGTCAGCCGCGAGCAGTTCCACAGCTTCACCACGCCACTGCTGCAGCGCTACCCCTTCATCCAGGCTTTCAACTACCATCGCGTGTTGTCGCACGCCGAACGCAAGCCGTTCGAAACGGCGATGCAAGCGCGCTATCCCGGCTTCGTCATCAAGGAACTGACGCCTGAGGGCCTGGTGCCGGCGCCGGAGCGCCCGTACTACAACGTGGTCGAATACCTGGAGCCTTTGAAAGGCAACGAAGCCGCCCTGGGCCTGAACTCCGGCCGCAACGTGCAGGTGCGCGCCGCCATCGACCGCATCCTGCACACGGGACGCCCGGCCGCGACCGAGCAGCTGCAGCTGGCGCAGGACCCGGCCCAGCGCAATAGCTTCATCATGATCATGCCGCTGTACCAGCCCGGCATGCCGACCGGCACCCGCGCCGAGCGCCATGCGGTATGGGCCGGCGATACCGCCGCCGTGATCCGCACGCCGCACCTGGTGCACACCATCCTGCAGCAGCACGGCCTGCTGGACGACCAGAGCCTGAGCCTGAGCGTGTACGCCGGCGATCCTTCGGAGGCCGGCAGCCTGGCCTACCGGCGCAATGGCGTGCCGGGCGCCACGCACGAACACTGGCTGCACCGCTGGCTGGACTTCGATTACCACAGCAGCGACATGCGCAGCTTCAATGTGCTGGGCCGCACCTGGCATATCCGCAGCGACGACCTGCCGCGCCCTTTCCTGGCCGACCATCTGGGCTCGCTGGGCACCCTGCTCGGCGGCCTGCTGTTCAGCGCCCTGGCGGCGGCTTTCGTGCACACCCTGGTGCAGCGCTCGCGCCGCGTGCAGCTGCTGGTCGATGCGCGCACTTCCGACCTGCAGCGCTCCAACCAGCGCCTGGCCGAAGACGTGGCCTCGCGCAAGCGCACCGAACGCGCGCTGCAGGAATCCGAGCACCGCTTCCGCCGCCTGCTGGCCCTGTCGTCCGACTGGTACTGGGAGCAGGACACACAATTCCGCTTCACCCACATTACCGGCGGCTTCTTCGAAAAAGGCCATGTGGCGAAGGAGAACTTCCTCGGCCGCACGCGCTGGGAATGCACGCCAGAGCTGTACACCAGCAGCACGGGCCGCGACCATATCAACAAGGTGCAGGCGCGCCTGCCGTTCTCCAACTTTGAATACGCCATCGTCGGCCATGACGGCGTGACGCGCTGGTTCAACACCAGCGGTGAACCGGTCTACGACGCCCAGGGCGAATTCAAGGGCTACCGCGGCACCGGCAGCGAGATCACCGAGCGCAAGCTGGCCGAGCAGCGCATCCAGCACATCGCCCACCACGACGTGCTGACCGGCCTGCCCAACCGCGTGCTGCTGCAGGACCGCCTGCAGCAAGCCATCGCCTACGCCAACCGCAGCGGCCTGCCGATGTGGGTGGTGCTGATCGACCTGGACCGCTTCAAGTTCGTCAACGACAGCCTGGGCCACAAGGCCGGCGACCAGCTGCTGCAAACCGTGGCCGAACGCTTGCAGGCCAGCGTGCGCGAAAGCGATACCGTGGCGCGCCTGTCGGGCGACGAATTCGTGGCCATCCTGAGCCAGTACCCGGACGAGCAGCTGACCCCGGCTATCATCGAACGCGTGATGAAGGCGCTGGCGCAGCCGGTGCTGCTGGAGGGGAAGGAATTCTTCGTCACCTGCTCCATCGGCGTGGCCGTGTACGACGCCGACGGCACGCCGGCGCAGCACCTGATAGAACATGCCGACATCGCCATGTACTCGGCCAAGAAGCTGGGCCGCAACACCTTCCAGTTCTACCAGCCGGAAATGAACGACGAGGCGCAGGAACGCCTGCGCATCGAAAGCGCCCTGCGCAACGCGCTGGAGCGCGACGAATTCGTGCTGCACTACCAGCCGCAGGTGGACCTGGAGACGGGCCAGATCGTCGGTATGGAAGCGCTGCTGCGCTGGCAGCATCCGGAACTGGGCATGGTGCCGCCGGCGCGCTTCATCAGTCTGGCCGAGGAGACCGGCCTGATCGTCCCGATCGGCGCCTGGGTCCTGCACACCGCCTGCCAGCAGGCGCGCGCCTTGCACGATGCCGGCTTCACAGGGCTGCGCATGGCGGTCAACCTGTCGGCGCGCCAGTTCGCGCAGCCGGAACTGGTGTCCACCATCGCCGCCGTGCTGGCCGACAGCGGCCTGCCGCCTTCACTGCTGGAACTGGAACTGACCGAAAGCCTGTTCATGCACGACGTGGCGCAGGGCGTGAACCTGCTGCACGAACTGAAGTCGCTGGGCGTGGCGCTGTCGATCGATGATTTCGGCACCGGCTATTCCAGCCTGTCTTACCTGCGCAACTTCCCGATCGACGTATTGAAGATCGACCGCTCCTTCGTCAACGACATCGCCACCGATGCCGACGATGCGGCCATCGTGGTGTCGGTGATCGCCCTGGCCCATAACCTGGAGTTGCGCGTGATTGCGGAAGGGGTAGAATCGGAAGAGCAACTGGAGTTCCTGCGCCGCCATGGCTGCGACGAGATCCAGGGCTACTATTTCAGCCGCCCGGTGGATGCCGTGGCGCTTCGACAGATGTTGCATGAGGGAAAGCATTTAACCAGCGCGGCCCCACGCCGGCTGCGCGCCTGAGGAGAGCGAAATGAACAGCGTCGACCTGCATCGCCAGCAAGTGCGTAGCGACCACCGCACGCGCGACATCGTCAACCAGGCCATCGCCGCGCTGCCGGAAGTGGGCTTGCGCCGCGCCGCCGAATTCCTGTTCGCCATGGGCGTGCCGCACCCGATCGCGCTGCGCACCCTGGTCTACCCAGAGCAGCGCCGCCCTTATCCTTAACGCTTTTTAGCCGCTTCCGCCACCTGCTGGCGCGCGGCCTTGCGCAGCTTGGCCTGTTCCCAGCGCGCCACTTGCTCCGGGGTTTCCGGCACCAGGGCCGGCACCTTCTGCGGCTTGCGGTCCTTGTCCACCGCCACCATGGTGAAGTAGCAGCTGTTCGCGTGGCGCACCAGGCGCTGCTGGATATTCTCCGCCACCACCCGAATCCCCACTTCCATTGAACTGCTGCCGGTGTAGTTGACCGAGGCCAGGAAGGTCACCAGCTCGCCCACGTGGATAGGCTGCAGGAACATCACCTGGTCCACCGACAGCGTCACCACGTAGCTGCCCGAATAGCGGCTGGCGCAGGCATAGGCCACGCCGTCCAGCAGTTTCAGGATCGCGCCGCCGTGCACATTGCCGGAGAAATTGGCCATGTCGGGGGTCATCAGGACCGTCATGGTCAGCTCGTGGGCCGACCAGTGCATTGTGTTTTCCATCGCCGTGCCGCAAGTAGTTGCAATCGCTATATGCTACCCGATGCCAGCGGCGGCTGCTCGGCGCCGTCGATGATGCAGCCTGTCCATTTGAGGATATCGCCCTGCCCGTCGAAAGTGGGCGTGGCCAGCATGCTGGCCTGGCGCCAAACACCGGCCGCATTGCGCAGCCGGATCTGCTCATCGAGTTCGCCGCCGCTGCGCACGGCGCGGCGCCAGCTTTCCAGGATAGCCGCGCGGTCGTCCGGATACACGCTATCGAGCAGGTTGTCGGCCAACGGCTGGCCACTGGCGTCAGTTTCCCAATAGGCGCGGGCAAAGCCGCGCAGCAGGCCGCGCAGGCGGTTCTCGCTGGCCAGCAAGGATAGCTGGGCGCGGGCGCGCTCGAATTTGACACCGATGCACAGTGTCGCTGCGTCGAACAGCGCCACCTGCGCCAAAGTCCAGACGCGCTGCGCCGGCTGGCTGGCGATGAAAAAACCGCGCCAGTGCCGCCCCTGGCGATGCACCGCCGCCAGCATGGCGCCGCTGCCGGGCGCCAGCGCCCGCAGGCCGTCCATGGGTGCGGCTTCGTTCACGTCATAGACTGCCACATGGCCGGCGCGCCAGCTGGCCAGTACCGCCTCTCCGAGTGCCGCCAGCGGGCCTTCACCCGGCATATGCGCCGCGCCATCCGTGGTGCAGTCCTGCATGCAGTAGCGGCCATCGTCGATGCAGGCATAGGCCAGTTGCGGCACGCCCAGTTGCTCACCCAGCATGCGGCAGCCCAGCGCCAGCAATTGCGCCGGGTCGGTCAACAGGCGCAGGCTGTCGCTAAGCTTGAGCAGGAATGCCTGGTCGCTCGCCAGTTGCCGCTCCTGTACCTGGGCCACGCGCCGCTCGCTGATATCGAAAAAGGTCAGCACCGCGCCCAGAATCGCGTCGCCGCCTGTGCGGTATGGGCGCACGCGCACGATGTAATGACCGCCGGCGCTGGCCTCCACTTCGCGCTCCAGCGGCTGCAAGGTCTCGAAGGTCTGCGCCACATCGGCGGCCAGTTCGGGGTAGTCCAGCCGGTTGGTGATATCGAGCAGGTGGCGGCCGATATCGCGCGGCTTCAGGTTGAAGATGCGCGCCGCGTGCGGCGTGTAGCGCTTCAGGATCAGCGCCGGATCGACAAACACCGTGGCCAGATCGACCGACGCGATCAGGTTGGCCAGGTCGTCGCGGGCGGTGTCGGCGTCCTCCAGCCGTGCGGTGAGTTCGGCATTGTGCACGGACAGCTCGTCGTTATTCGATTGCAGTTCCTCGCGACCAAACTCGGATGCGGCGAGGCGCTCGCTCATTTCATCCATCGAGGCGGCTGGCCGCGCCGCCGTGGCCGAGCCGCTGCCTGGCAGTGCGCGGTAGATCCGGTGCGGCCGGCCAACCCGCTCAAACAGCTCGGGCTCAAATTCGGCCGACTCGGCGCTGCCGAGGAACAAATAGCCTGCTGGGCGCAAGCTGCCATGCAAGCGCTGCAGGACCAGACACTGCATGGCACGGTCCAGGTAGATCATGACATTGCGGCATGAGACCAGATCCAGTGCGCGGAAAGGCGGATCGTGCAGCAAGTCGTGATTGGCGAATGTCACCACGTCGCGCAGCGACTGCCGGACCCGGTACTGTTTGCCGGCCCGTACGAAATAGCGTTCCAGGCTGGCCTCGGGAATCTCATCGCGGATCGATTCTGGATAATGCCCGGCCCGCGCCACCGCCAGCGCCTGCTCGTCGATGTCGGAGGCGATGATGTGGATGCGCGGAGGCTGCGGCATGCGGCGCGCCAGGTCGACCAGCACCATGGCCAGGCTATAGGCTTCCTGGCCGGTCGAGCAGGCCGGCACCCAGACCCGCAGCTCAGCGCCGCTGCGCGCCTCCAGCAGTTCCGGCAGCACGGTCTGGCGCAATTGCGTGAAAGCGTCGCCATCGCGGAAAAAGCCGGTGACGCCGATCAGCAATTCCTTCAACAGGCGCGCCGGCTCGTCGCCATCGTGCGCCAGCATGCTGCGGTAATCCGCCACGCTGGCTGTGCCCCGCGACTGCATGCGGTTCTCCAGCCGGCGCCGGATGCCGGGACGCTTGTAATGCTGGAAGTCGTGGCCGGTGCAGGAATGCAGCAAGGCCAGCACTTCCTGCAAGCCTTGCGCGTCAAGCTGTTCGTCGCTCTCAGGCTGCGGCACGTCCAGCGGCGAACCGGCCAGCGCCAGCAGTTGCGCCGCGATCGCGTCCGCCGGCAGCACAAAGTCGGCCAGCCCGGCGTCGAGCGCAGACTGCGGCAGCACACCGAACTGCGCATCGAGCGGCGTTTGGGCAATGGCGCTGCCGCCCTGCTGGCGTATGGCGGCCAGCCCCTGGCAGCCATCGTCATTCATGCCCGACAGGAGCACGCCGATGGCCAGTTTGCCGTGGGATTCAGCCAGGGAATGAAAAAAGTGATCGATGGCGCCGTTGCTGCCTGCTGCCGCCTCGGGCACGAGGCGGCAGCCGTCGATCGTCAAAAAGGTGCCGGGCGCAATGACATAGATGTGGTTCGGCTGGATTTCGCTCGCTGCTTCCGTCACCTGGGTCACGGGCAGTTTGGTCCATTGCTGCAGCGTGCCGGCCATGAAGCTGGGCTGACCGGGCGCCAGGTGCAAAATCACCACCAGCGAAAAGCCCGGTTCGGGCGGCAATCCCGGCAGCAGCCGCTTGAGGGCGTCCAACGCGCCCGCAGACGCGCCGATGCCGACCAGGGGAAACCCGAGCTCTTTTATTGGATTCATTTTGCGCCTCTCAACCTCGCATTGTACGCGCCTGGCCGAAATTGGCCTTTTCGCCATGGATCAAGTATTCTTCATGCAACTTCTTTCATGGAAAGGAAAACCAATGAAGTTGAAAGTTCTGGCAGCGCTGCTGGCCTATACGGCCGCCACGTATGCCCAGGCCGCGCTGACGGCCGACCAGGTCAAGACCTTCACGCTAAACAACGGCATGAAGTTCATCGTGCTGGAAAGCACGGCCATCCCGAATGCGAACATGTACACCTTCTGGAAGGTCGGTTCGCGCAATGAGGCGCCGGGCACCACCGGCCTGTCGCACTTCTTCGAACACATGATGTTCAACGGCTCCAAAAACTACGGTCCGAAACAGTTCGACCGAACCATGGAAGCCAACGGCGGCGCCAACAACGCCTACACCAACAGCGACGTGACGGTGTACCAGGACTGGTTCCCGGCCTCCTCGCTGGAGACGGTGTTCAAGCTGGAAGGCGACCGCATCGCCCACCTGTCGATCGACCCGAAAATGGTACAGAGCGAGCGCGGTGTGGTGCTGTCCGAGCGCAGCACCGGCCTGGAAAACTCCAATGTGCGCATGCTGATGCAGGAGCTGAACAGCGTAGCCTTTGTGGCCCACCCTTACGCCATCCCGACCATTGGCTGGGAATCGGATATCAAGGCCTGGACCCAGCAGGACCTGGAAAACTACTTCCGCACCTATTACGCGCCGAACAACGCGGTGTCGGTGATCGTGGGCGACGTCAAGGTCGACGAGGTGAAGAAGCTGGCCACCAAGTATTTCGGCAGCATCCCGAAACGCGCCGCGCCGCCGGCCGTGCGCACCGTGGAGCCGGAACAGAAAGGCGAGCGCCGCCTGTTCGTGGCCAAGCCGTCCGCCACCGCCGCCAACCTGATGGTGGCGTACAAGGTGCCGCAAGCCGGTTCCGACGAATACTATGCGCTGGACGTGCTGCAGTCCCTGCTCACCGACGGCAAGACTTCGCGCCTGTACAAGGCCCTGGTCGAGCAGCAGCTGGCCACCAGCGTCGGCTCCTACAATACCGACGGTTTCGATCCGGGCCTGCTGTACATGTTCACCGTCGCCGCTGCCGGCGTGGAACCGGCCAAGGTCGAGAAAGCGATGATCGAGGCGATCGAGAAAGTGGCCAAGGATGGCGTCAGCGACGAGGAACTGCAGAAGGTGAAGAATGCCAAGCTGCTCGGCCTTTACCGCGCGCAGGAAACCATCAACGGCAAGGCGCAAATGCTGGGCAACTACGATGTGTTCTTCGGCGACTACAAGAAGGCTTTCGATGCGCCTGCCGCCTACGAGAAGCTGACCGGCGCCGAAATCCAGGCTGTCGCCGCCAAATACCTGAAGAAATCGCTGCGCACCGTGGGCGTGCTGGCGGCGAAGGAGGACTAATTAATGAAGAAACTGTTTGCTATCGCCATGACCGGCGCTGTCGCAGCCTCGGCGCAAGCGGCTGAATTCAAGCTGCCCGCCTTTGAAACCGCCAAGCTGCCGAACGGCCTGACCGTCTACATGATGGAGCGCCATGACGTGCCGCTGGTGGCGGTGCGCGCGGTGGTGAAAGCCGGCGCGGTCAATGACGGCGCGCAAGCCGGTCTGGCCAACCTGACCGGCGACGGCGTGCTGCTCGGCTCCGCCAAGCATAACAAGGCCCATATCGACCAGGCTTTCGACTTCCGCGGCGCCGTGCTGGCGGGCGGCGGCAGCGTGGAGCAATCGACCGTGGCGGCCAACTTCGCACGCAAGGATACCGACGTGCTGCTGCCGCTGTTCGCGGAGCTGGTGCAGGAACCGAGCTTCGATGCGGCGGAGCTGGATAAGCTGCGCACCCGCAAAGTCAATGGCCTGAAGCAGGCCAAGGAAAGCCCGCGCCAGGTCGTGAGCACCTATTACCGCGCCATGCTGTTCGGCAATGCGGCTTATGCCAACCCGCCAAGCGGCACCGTGAACAGCCTGTCGGGCCTGAAGCAGGACGACGTGAAGGCTTTCCACAAGCGCTACTTCCGTCCGGATAATGCGGCGCTGATCGTGGTCGGCGATTTCGATCCGGCCGAGATGCGTAAAAAAGTGGAAGCCCTGTTCGGCCAGTGGAAGGCGGAAGGTCCGGCGCCGCAGCGCGCCAATTACGGCAAGGTGCAGGCCGACAAGGCGCGCGTGTGGGTGGTGAACAAGTCCGACGCGATCGAGACCACCTTCCTGATTGGCGGTGCAGGTATTGCGCGCAACGATCCGGATTATGTGCCGCTGCAGGTGCTGAATACTGTGCTGGGCGGGCGTTTCACTTCGTGGCTGAACGATGAGCTGCGGGTGAATTCGGGCCTGACGTATGGCGCGAATTCGAGCTTCGGTACCTTGTCGCAGACGGGCACGTTCTCGATTTCGAGCTTTACCGCGCTGCCAAAAACGGAGGCTGCACTGGATCTGGCGCTGAAGACCTACGACCGCTTGTGGAGCAAGGGGATCGATAAGAAGACGCTCGATTCGGCCAAGGCTTATGTGAAGGGGCAGTTCCCGCCGCGCTATGAGACCAGCGAACAACTGGCTTCGCTGCTGGGGGATATGTATGCCAATGATGTCAGCCGCAGCCAGATCGACAACTTCATGAAGGATGTCGACAGCTTGACGCCGGAACGGGCCAAGCAGCTGGTGGAGAAGCATTTCCCGCGCAAGAATTTGCAGATGGTGCTGGTGGGGAAAGCTTCTGAAATTGAGAAGGTTGCTGCCAAGTATGGCGAGGTGACCAAGCTGGAGATTACGGCGGACGGGTTCCAGCCTTAAACCGGTAACCCGGTGTCTGACCCACAGGGTCAGACACCAGTCCGCGGCGGTCGCGGGCCAAGTGTCAGACCCTACGGGTCTGACGGGTACGGCCATCCGGCTGGTTTACGGTTTCAAATGCCGTGCGCCTCAATATCGGCCAGCGACTCGCGGCCTTTGTCAGTAATCGTCACCACCCCATCCACCTCAACGATGTGCGACTTCTTACCCAAAAACATCGCCACATCCGCCTCAATCGCAGCCCCAGGCTGATCCACCAGCGCCTTCAGCGCCAGCACGCAGCGGCGCAGGAACAAGCGCTCCTTGCCCGCATCCGTCAGGATGATGCGGCCAGTGCGTTCAAATTTGATCAGCTTGATGCCCGACAGGCGTTTGCTGTTGCGGCCGACGCAAGCGCTTGGCTTACCCTGAATGCCGCGGGCAATTTCCAGCAGCGCGTTAAATTCGTCCGTACTCAGTTTCTCGTTTTTCATTGCTTATTTTCCATGATGGGCCGTGCAACCCATCATGGTACTACTTGAGCACGCGTAGCGCCAGCCAGGCCAGGCCCACAACGGTCACGGCACTCGCGCACATCAGCGCCTGGATACGGCGGCTGTGCAGGTCGATACGGCGTCCGAGATAGATTTTGTTGTGCAGGGAATTGCCCATGATGGCCTCCGACTTAAAAAGCGTTTGTCGATGACCTATTATAAAAAGGCGCTAGTGACCGCCATGTGACAGCGAGCACAAAACACCACAAATATTTAGATTTAGCAACGCTGCTTGCCTTTTAGCAAGCAAGCGACGCCGTGCGCCCTGCGCTGGTAGGATCGTGCCGAAGGAGGATCCAGCATGGAACAGTACTTCTTGGATGAGCCGGATATCGGCAGTGGCGAGAAAACCGCTGGCGAGCTGGAAACGGAGGAGCAGATCCGCAAGATTCCGCCCCTGCCGGAACCGGCGCCCGACACTAAGCCTGCATCGGCGGCGGCTTCGGCACCGGCTCCTCGATAGGCGGCTCGCTTGGCAGCGGCGAATCGTCGGGCGGCGGATCTTTTTCCGGTTCGGGTGGCGGGACTTCAGGATCGGGGGTGATATGCGCTCGCATGGTGTTACTCCTCGAATAACATTGCCTATTCAAGCAGATCGGGCGCTTTCCCCAATTATCAAGCCCTGCCGCCAGCGAGAATTTCCTGGAACTGGTCAATGCTGACCGGCTTCACCAGGTGATGGTGGAAGCCGGCTTCGAACGCTTGCTGGCGGTCCTTCTGCTGGCCCCAGCCGGTGACCGCCACCAGCACCGTATGCCGCAGCGCCGGCAGGCGGAGCAGCGCCCGCGCCAGGTCGTAGCCGTTGAGCTGCGGCAGGCCGATATCAAGGAAAGCGAACTCGGGTGCGAATACTTCGGCCGCCGCCAGCGCCTGCTGGCCATCGTGGCAAATCTGCACCTGGTGCCCCAGCGAGCGCAGCAAACCGCCGATGCCGTTGACAAAGTCGACGTTGTCGTCCGCCAGCAAGATGCGGTGCAGGCGGCCATCGGCCGGCGCCGCCACCGGCTCGGCCACGCGGCTGCTGGCCGTCTCCAGCAACGGCAAGCTGACGATGAAGGTGCTGCCCTGCCCCGCGCCTGCGCTCACGGCGCGGATGCTGCCGCCATGCAGCTCGACCAGCTTGCGCGCCAGCGACAGGCCGACGCCCAGGCCCGCCGTGCTGCGCTCCAGCGAAGAATCGGCCTGGATGAACATTTCGAAAATCTCATCCAGCAGCGCCGGTGCGATGCCGATGCCGTTGTCGCGTACGCTCAGCTGCAGCTGCCCGCCTTCGGCCTGCGCCGTCAGCGTGATGAGGCCGCCGCGCGCCGTGTACTTGGCGGCATTGTGCAGCAGGTTGGACAGCACCTGCGCCAGCCGGGTGGTGTCGCCCAACAGGTATAGCGGCTGTTCCGGCACCTGCAGGTCCAGCTGGTGGCCCTGGGCGGCGATGAAGGGGCGCGACAATTCCAGAGCGTCGTTGACCACGTCCTGCAACCGCACCTGCTCGCGGCGGATGGTCAGCTTGCCGGTATTGATGCGGGACACATCGAGCAGGTCGTCCACCAGCCGCACCATCTGCTTCAGCTGGCGCTCCATGATGGCGCGCGCCCGCTCGCCGGCGGCCTGGTCGTTGGCGTTGACGCGCATGATGTCGAGCCCGGTGCGGATCGGCGCCAGCGGATTGCGCAGCTCGTGCGCCAGCGTGGCCAGGAATTCATCCTTGCGGCGGTCGGCCAGCAGCAAGGCGCGCTCGGCGCCCTGACGCACCGTCATCTCATGTTCCAGCGTGCGGTTGGCTTCCTGCAGCGCATTGGCGCGCCGCCCGATTTCGGCCAGCATATCGTTGAAGGCATCGATCAGGGTGCCGACCTCGCCGCTGGCGCGTTCTTCCACCCGCAGCGAATAATCGCGCCGCTGCATCACATTGCGCGCCACGTCGGTGACCGCCAGCAGCGGGCGCGTGATGCCGGCCTGCAGACGCTGCGCCACGAAAGCCGCCAGCAGCAGGCTGAACAGCATCACGCCCAGCAGGATCAGGGCATAGCTTTGCAGGCGGTCCAGCAGGCGGTAGGACGCGGCCAGGTAGACCGTGCCGACGCGCTCGCCCGCCTCGACAATGGGATGGTTTACTACCATTTGCCCGCCTTCGATCGCATAGCCGACCGCGCCGGGCTGACGCGGCAAGGCCGGCATATCGACCGGCGTATGCGCATAAGAAGCGAACAGCTGGCCATTGGCGGTGTAAATGGCGCCGGCCAGGATTTGCGGCCGCACGCGCAGCAAGCCCAGGTTCTGCCGCGCGGTGCGCGGGTCGTTGAAGGAGATGGCGGGCGCCGAGATGGTGGCAATCAGCTCGGCTTGCGTGGTCAGGTCGTCCACCCAGCCCTGCTGGAAACTTTTCAGGTCGTAATACAGCATGGCCACCGTGGTGACCACCAGCGCGACAAATGTGGTTGCCAGTGCCGTCAGGATCAGTTTGAACCGCACTGATCCTGCCGCCGTGCCTAACATCACTGCCCGCCTTTCTGCACATGGTAGGCGACGGACAGCAGCCGCGAACTCAGCCGCACGTTACAGCGCTCGGCGGCCGGCAGCGACACTTCGAATCGTACGCGCTGGTCGACCACCCGGAAATTGATGACGCTGCCCGTTTGCAGGCCATCGTCCTGCTCGGTGACGGTGACAGTGCCGTTCTTCTCCGCCGCACGCAGCGCTGAGCCTGGCTGAGCGGCGTCTGCGCCGACGAACAACACGTGCAGGCCGGCCAGCGAATCGCCGTCGCGCAGGTTGCGCACGCTGATCGCGCGGTTGCCGACGTTGCGGCCGCTGGTGATCTGGACCAGTTCCGCCGCCAGCTCGTCCGCGCCCAGCACACCCACCACCAGGGTCGGGCCGGGATCGGACGGAAACTCCATGTAACCGAGGAATTTATACAGGAAGGCCGCCTTGACGCTGCGCTCCAGCACGGGCGTTGGGCCGCCGAGCTGGGAGCCGGTCGCCATACAGCTAAGGGCGAACAGAAGCATCGCCAACAGCAGGAGGCGAGTCTTCCAGCCCTTGGCAAACCCTGGCACAAGGGCGAATGATGTAAGGCTGGCGCTTACCATCCTGTTAGTATCGCATGGTCAGCTTAAGGACCGCGCGCCGCTCGAATTCACTGCGCCCGGGCAGTGCGCCGTGCTCGGTGTGGCGCGCATGCAGCAGGTTCTGCCCGGCCAGCGCCACTTCGATATTGGGGCGCACTTTCCACACCCAGTTGACGTCCAGCTCATGGTAGGACGGCACATAGGGCTTGGGCAGGCTGCCGCTGTAGCGCAAGGTCCAGTCCAGCTGCATGCGGTCGCTCAGCTCGTGCGAGGAGCGCAGCTGCCAGTAGCTGCTGGGGTCGTTAATCACCAGGCCGCCGGAAGAGACATCCTTGCTGGCCGGGTCGCGCTTGATGTCGATATCCTGCACCACCAGGCCGGCGTTCAGGCGCCAACGCAGGGCCGGTTGCCAGCGCGCCCAGAATTCGATGCCGCGAGTGCGGCCCTCGGCCAGGTTGCGGAATTCAATGTTGCCGCGATACGGCCCCGCGATGGAATTCGGCTCCAGCGTGCGCAGCTTGTTGTAGTCGGCAAACCAGGCGGTGACGGAATAGGACCAGTTCTGCGCCGGCTGGGCGCGGTAACCCAGCTCCAGCACATTGGCCACCTCGGATTCGAAGTCCGGGCTGGTGCCGATGACGAAGCGCGGCACGCCGGCAATGACGATGGGCTTGGGCGGCGCCACGAAGTCGCGGTCGGTGCGCGCCGGTGCGCGAACCGTGCGCGACATCGCGCTCCACAGGGTTTGCCGGCTGTCCGGACTCCACGCCACACGCAGCGTTGGCAGCAGCTCGGACCCGGTGTAGGTATTGTGCTCGACCTTCAGGCCGCCGGTCGCGCGCAGCCCCGGCGCCAGCGTGATTTCATCCTGCGCGAACAGGCTGCCCCAATGCATATTGCGCCGGTAGGGCCAGAAGCCGAAGCTCGGGCCGGGCGTATTGTCGTCGCGCGAGTAGCGGTAGCCGCCGCCCCACGACAGCTTGTGGCTGCCAAGGCGGATGTCGTGCTGGCCTTCCAGTTCCACCGTGTCCAGGCGGTCCACGTAATTCATTGGCTGGTTGCGTTCGGTGTGGTCCAGGTTCAGCTGCAGGCGCAGGCCCATGTCGTCGGACAGCTGGCGCGTATAGCGCGTCACCAGGTTGGCGCCGGAGATGCGGATGTCGCGCGTATTGGTTTGTCCCATATCGCCCTGGTACACATCGCCCGATACGGTCAGGCCACCGCGCAGTGCGTCCCAGTCGGCACGGAAGCCGGCCTGGCGGCGCTGCATGCCGGTGAAGGTGTTGGCGCCGGAGGCGGCGTCGGTATCTTCCAAGGCCATGGCCTGGGCATACACACGGTAGGTGCCGCCCTGCGGCAGGCGGCCGCCGAAACGCACGCTGGCATCGCCCTCGCGGTGCGAGCCGGCTATCGACAGCAGCGTGCCCTGGCTGTCCTTGGCATGCCGCGTGATGATGTTGATCACGCCGTTCACCGCGTTCACGCCCCACAAGGTGGAACCGGGGCCGCTGATGACTTCGATGCGCTCGATATCTTCCATCACCACGCCCTGGGCGTCCCAGAACACGGCGGAGAAGAACGGCGAATAGACGCTGCGGCCGTCGATCAGCACCAGCAGCTTGTTGGCAAACGGGCTGTTGAAGCCGCGCGCGGTGATGGCGTAGTTGCGCGCATCGACGCGCGCAATTTCCAGGTTGGGCGCCAGGCGCAGCGCTTCGGGCAGGCTGCGCACGCCGCTGCGGCGGATATCGATGGCGCTGATGATGAAAACCGAGGCGGCGGCATTACTCAGTTTTTCCTCATGCCTTGAGACTGAGGTGATGACGATTTCGTTGAGCTGCTCCAGCGAGAGGTCGGCGATATCGCCGTCCGCCATAGCTGAAGCACGCGTGGCAGGCGCGAGTGACAGTGCGGCCAGCAACAACAAGGGCGAGGAGGTCTTGTTCATGGCTTGTAGGCGAATTGTCGTAGGGAATTATAAACACAACTCTTCCCTGTGCGGCTTACGGTTGTGTAATTTGGCAACGACATAGGAGTTGTCCTACACATCCCGCCCCGCGCCCCGCACTAGGCAATCGCCATGCAAGCTTCGCCTTAAGGCCGATTCATCCACCCGATGAAGCCTGCATGCAAACTCTGGATGTAAAGCCGGTCCGGGGTTTCCAGCACGGCCGTGGTTTCCGGGTAGGCGCCCGACGGGTCCTGCAGGTCGGCCACCACCTTGCCGTCTTCGCTGAAGGCAAATACGTGGCCGTAGGCTTTCGGCACCGGCCACAGTGCGCGCGGCAGGCGCAGGGTCAGCTTGCGCATGAAGGGCTTTTCCGCCAGCTTGTCGATGGTGGGATTGCGCGGCTTGACCAGGCCGACCCAGATCTTGCCATCGCGGCCGCGCATCAGGTTATCGGGATAGCCCGGCAGGTTGTCGAACAGGATTTCGCGCTTACCGCTGCGGGCATCGATCTTCCAGATGCGGTAGCGGCCAGTCTCGTTGACGAACAGCGTCTGGCCGTCGGACGATAGGGCGATGCCGTTGGCGAAAGACAGGCCGCTGGCCAGCACGCGCGTCTTGCCGCTGGCCGGGTCATAGGCCAGCACACGGCCAGTGGCCGACTGTTCCAGGATATCGAGCACGCTGGCTTCGAACGTGCCGCCCCATTGCGCGGGTGCGAAGCGGGTCGAGGCGTCGGTGAAGTAGATCGTGCCGTCCTGCGCTACCACCACACCGTCCGCGTACAGGATTGGATCGCCCTGCCCCACCTGTGCAGCGAGTACAGTGGTCTTGCCGTCCGGCGCGATGGCCAGCAGGCCTTTCATCGCATCGGCGGCGATCAGGCGTCCGCTGGCGTCGAAATCGAAGCCCAGTACACGGCCGCCGGTGCTGGCAAAGACTTCACGCTGGCTGCCATCTGGCGCCATGCGCAGGATCTTGCCACCGGTGACGGCGGCATACAGCTTGCCATCCGGGCCCATGGCCAGGTGCTCGGGACCATGCTCGGCGCCGATGTCGATCTTCTGCAAGCCGGCCAGCCGGGTGTTGGGCTGGTGGGGACCGACGTAGCCTGGTGCGGCTTGCGGCGTCCAAGCTACCGGTTCGGCCGGTACCGGCCATAAGAGCAGGTAGCCGACGACGGCGGCCAGGGTCAGGCCGAAACCTGCCGTCACTTTATATCCAATGGAACTGTCCAATCACACCTCCCGCAATGAAGACAGCCGCCATTTTTATTCAAAAGCCAACTTTAGTCGAGAACCTTTGTGATACGCAGGGCCATATAGGGGCGCGCGGGCAGCGCGATGCTGCGGCCATCCTTGTCGGCGAAGCTGTAGTTGTCGCGCTTGCGGATTTCGAAAACGCCATCGACCGGGGTGATGGTCATGTTCCAGGTGTCGATCGCTTCGGCCTTGAATTTCATGCCGTCGGCCAGGCCTGGCTTGGCGAGGACGAAAGGCCAGCTGGCGGGCGCCTGGCGGCCAAAGTAGCCGAGGTAGTAATGGCCCGGCTTGCCGGCGAAGGGATGCTCTTGCCATTTGTCGATCGGTTCCAATCCTTCTTGTGGGCTGGCTTGCAGGATCTTGCGGAAGAAGGCCAGGCGTGGCGGGCTGTCGCCGCGCAGGGTGCCGCCCTTGCCCAGCCAGGACATATCGCCGGGGTCCTTGAAGATTTCGCTGTGGCCGACATAGGTTCCGGCGATGGCGCCCATCCAGAAGCGCAGCACCATCTCCTGCCCTGACAGCTGGCCCCAGCGGCGCTCTATATTGCCTTCGTATTTCACTTCATCGTAGACCACGGGCTTCATATAGACGTCGCGGAACAGGACGGCGCGCTCGAAGTCTTCGGTGATGGCGCCGCTTTGTACGCTGACGTGGGTGACCCAGGGCTTGGTGTGGTTGTACAGCACCATGGCGTTGTGGATGGAGCGCAGGTGCTGGTAGGGGTCGCGCGCTTGCACAATCTCGAAGTAGCGGTCCCATTCGGGCATCTGCTTTTTCGTGAGGTAGTCGAATTCGTTGGCCATCGACCACCAGACGTTGCGGTAGGCGGCCAGGCGGGCGACCACGTAGCGCAGGTAGCGTTCGTTCACCATGGGCGGCATCTGGTCGAAGCCCCAGTAGCCTTTGTCGTAAGGGTGGAACAGGATCAGGTCAGCCTCGATGCCGAGCGCGCGCAGGTCTGCCACGCGCTGTTCGAGGTGGCGGAAGAATTCCGGGTTAAATCGGGTGAAGTCCCAGCCCTTGGGGGGCGTGCCCGCGAACGGGAAGCGCGGTGGCTGGTGCTTGACGTCCTGGTTGGGGAATACCAGCATGCGCAGCTTGTTGAATGGGCCGGCGGTCAGCGTGGCGAGTGTTTGGCGTTCGGTGGCTTCGGGCTGGTGGGTCCAGCCGTAGCTGGTGGTGCCGACTTGCCAGAACGGCGTGCCGTCGGCGTAGGCGAAGTGGTGGATGCCCTTTACTTGCACGGGGCCGTGGTTGCCTTCCCGCGCTGCCGTGACGGTGAACTTGCCGCGCTTGCCGTTCAACGCGGCGCGGTTGCTGCGGGTTTCGTATTCCCATTCGCCGATGGCGTCGGGCATGAAGCGTAACTTGTACTGGCCTTCGCCGTCGTAGAAGCCGTCCACCACAACCGCCCGCGCGCCCTGGCGGAAGGTGGCTGACAGCTCCACCTCCATGAAGGGATTGCCCCCGCGCGGCCCGGCCAGCGCCACCTCCATCGTACCCCAGCGCTCGACCACGCTGCCGCCCAGCGTCGCCGCCCCCGCCGCGCCCGCCGCCTGTTCCCCCGCCTGCGCCTGTGTCGGCGCGCCCGCCCGCGTCAGTGCTGGCAGTTGCGTCCATGGTGCCGCCTGGCCCGCTGAGGGCACCGTCGCTGCAGCCGCCGGCGTTTGGCCGTGTGCATCGGCCGCGAGGGCCAGCGTGGCTAACTGCGCTGCGAACAGTGCGGCCAGCGCGCGCATCATGCGTTGAGCTCCGTGTTGATCGTCTTCCCGGCGATGCGCACGTTAGTCAGCTTGAGGCGCTTCACGTTATAGACAAACCACGGCTCCTCCGCATTGCGCGGCGTGCCGAAATCCGCGTCCGTGATGGAGATATCGGACAAAGGCAGCACCGGCGTGCCGGCAACACCGTTGAAAGCCGCCGCCACCGGCCCCAAGACCACCATGATCTGGTTGCACGAAAACGCGCCATCCGGCCCATTGACATTACTGGCCCGCACACGCGAAATGTGCACATTCGACACCTCCGGCGGCCGCGTACGCACGCTATCATCCGACGGCGCATAGTCGCAGTCGATGGTCAGCACCGCACCGCCACCTGTCGATGGCGCCTTGGCCCCCGCCGGCATGGTGCCTGGCAGCGGCTTATAAGGCCGCGGCGTGGTCTGCACGCCATTCGGCAGCGTGATATCGCGCACATAAAGATGCCGCAAATAGCCGCCACGATTCATATTGCTCTTCAAGCGAATCGCCGTCCATAGCGGATCGCTGGCCCAGTGCGCATTACGGAACTCGATATTCTGCGCGTAGACATGTTCGATACCACCCGACATCTCGCTACCCAGCGTAATGCCGCCATGACCGCTGTTCATGACGCAGTTCTGGATCAGCATATCGCGGGTCGGACCGTATTGCGTGTCGCGGTTCTTGCCGGACTTGATGGCGATGCAGTCATCGCCGGTATTGAACTCGCAGCCATTCACCAGCACCATGTCGCAGGATTCCGGATCAACGCCATCCGAGTTCGGTCCAATGCTATCCATGCGCACTTTGTTGATATGCACATTGCGCGAATTGACCGGATGGTGGATCCACATCGGCGTGTTGATGACCAGGTAGCCCTGCATCAGCACATCGGTGCAGTCGACGAATTCCACCATGCATGGCCGCAGCGTGTGGCCCAGGCCGAAGATACGCTTCTCCGGCGGGATGCCCGCTTCGGACAGCGCTGGCAAGTAACGCTCGTCGCTGCGCCAGCGTTCGCCCTCACCCTGGATGCGTGCGCGCGTGGCGGCGTCCAGCTGCGGCGCCACTTCCGCCAGCGAAGCTGGATTGGCAGGGTTGGGCACGCCCTGGTGCACGGCGCCGGGCAAGGCGGCTTTCGGATTCATGCCCCACCAGCAGCTGCCGCCGCCGTCTTCAAACGGCACGCCGGCCTGGCCGTTCAGGATACTGGTCCAGTCCTCGCCGGTGATGGCGATGTTCTTCTGGCCGCGCGCATAGACCAGGGGGCTGAAGTTCAGGCAGTCGTTGCCCTGCCAGCGCGACAGCACCAGTTTGCCGCTCTTGCCGCAATCGTAATCGCCGTCGCGGGCGTAGTCGTTCGGGTTGGCGCTGAACAGGACCTGCGCGCCAGCCTGCAAATGCACATGGACGTTGGACAGCAGCGTGATCGGGCCTTTCAGGTACCAGTTACCGGCCGGGATGACGACGCGGCCGCCGCCGGCCTTGTGGGCGGCCTCGATCGCGGCGCGCAAGGCGGGATGGCTGTCGTGCGAGCCGGGGGCCTGCGTTTCCAGTTCACCTTTCTTGCGGATGGTCGGGTAGCCTTGCACTTTCACCAGCTTGCATGGCTTGGCGCCAAATGCGGTGATCGGGAAGTCGCGCTTCGGGAAGGCGAGCGGCGTAGCGAAGCGGCGCTGGATTTCCTGCGCGCGCGCCCAAGGGTCGGCTACGCCGGCGGCGGCCGCGAACGCGGGAGCGCCAGCGGCGGCCAATGCGCCCATGGAGGCGGCGCCTTTCAACAGCGTACGGCGGCGTGGGGAGTGCTTGAATTCTTTATTCATGGCTGCGGATTCCATCCTTTTCCATTGTCATACTGCGAGAATACTTTGGCGCGGCTATCGTAGCGCGCTGCTTCGGCGGCGGGAAGCACACGGCCGCCGCGCCGTGCGGACAGCTCAATGGGTTCGCCGGACAGGCCGGTGCTGCCCGCCTCCTCCCAGCCCTTGCCGCCGCGCGGCTGCTCGCTCCAGCCTTTGGGGTTGATGTGCGGGCCGATGCGGCAATTGATGTAGCGGACATTGTCCCAGGCCGTCACCACGCCGGGGCGCGCCAGGTAAGTCGCGCCGGCTGGGACGTCGTTGCCGGCCGGGCCGGGTCCGTGGGTCAGATGGCTGTTCAGGAACACAAAGCCGGGGTCGTCCTCCGCCACGGTGCGGGCCTGAACCAGGTAGCCGCCGCTGGCTGGATTGGCGCTGTCGCCGACGGAGCGGATTTCGGATTCCTCGAACAGGGCGGCGCGGTTGTAGCCCCAGATGAAGTCGACATTGCCTGCTACCAGGCTGCGATAGAACCAGGCGTAGCCTTTGACCTGGATGGTGTCCTGCTCGCTGAAGAAGTCGACCTGGCTGGCGATCAGGCGTCCTTCGCTGTTGAAGTACAGCGCTTCGGCCTGGGCGCCGATGGTCTTGCTGCGCATGGTGGTGTTGACGAGGGTCAGCGTGTCGAGGCGCAGCAGGTCGGCGTCTTCCACCAGGAACACGGAGCGGCCACCGCCGGCGCCGGGAGCCAGCGGGCTTTGTCCGGCGCCGCTGCCGGGGTTCACGCCGTCGCTGTTTTCGGCAGCGATGACGGCGCCACTGCGTGATTCTCCGCGCAGGGTCAAGTTATCTTTGCCGCGCAGGTAAAGCAGGCCTTCGTGGCGGCCGTTGGCCAGCGTGACCGTGACCGGCTGCGCGCGCGGAATCCGCTGCATCACGTGGTTCAGGGCGCCTTGCACGGTGCGGAAGTCGGCCTTGCCGGCCGGGGCGACGCGCAGCGATGTGGCTTGCGGAGCGCGGTCGCGCGTGCGGAAGGTCCAGCCGGCACGCTTGCCGATGCCGTCGAACTGTTGGCCTGCCAGCTTGGCGCCGCTGAAGATGTTACCGTCGAGCAGGATGTAGTAATCCGTGCCGTAGGCTAGTTTGCCGTCATGCGGGCGGATGGTGACGGTGGCGCCGTCGGCGGTGATGGCCTGGTAGCGCACCACCCGCTTGATGCCGTCTGGCGTGGCGCCGATTTCGTCGAGCTCCATGCCGGGGCGGATGATGTCGACGGTCTTGCCGTCGGCGGCGCGCACGATGCGGATGGAACCGTTGGCGCTGATGGTGGGCGCGCTGTCGAAGTGGACTTGCAGACGGGTGTCTGGCGGGACGTCGCGTTCGCGCGGGCCCGGCTGCAAAGCGGCATGCGCCGGCGGGTCGCGGCGAGCGGAGGCAGTGGTGGCGGCGGATGCGGGGCCGGCGCGGGTTGTCGCCTGCACAGCGCTGGCAGCGGGGGGGGCTGCCGGGTCCATGGTGCGCGCCAGCGGGTCGCTGAGTGTGGAGGCGGCGGGCGCGGGGGCGGCGGGGGCTGCGGGCTGCGCGGTGGGGCGTGGCAGCGGGTAGCGGCGCGTGGAGGTGGCGAATGCTGGGCCGACGCGGACGGCCAGCGTGACGGCGATATTAGGGTCGTCGGCGGCGGTGAGGGTGACTGCGGATGTGCCCTCGGCGCGCGGCGCCAGCACAAGCGCGTGGCCCTCCACGCTGACGGCGGCCACGCCAGGGTCGCTGGCGGCTGCGCTGAAACGCAGGGTGCTCAGGCCGACGCGGGACATGGCGCGCACTTCATAGCGCTGCGCGGCCTCGCCGGCTTGAAGGGTGAGCTGGCGGTGACGGTGCACCAGGCCGATGCTGGTTGGCGGTTGCGTGATGTCGCCGGCGCGCAGGCCGTCGATTTCAAACGTGCCGCCTTGCGCGAGGACGCCGATGCGCGGCGGGAGCGGATTGGGTTCGTTGACGCCGATCAGGCGGGCGCCATTCAGGTAAGCGGTCAACGCTGCGCCGTCCACGTCGAGGCGGATGGTGTAGAAGGCGTTGCCCTGGGATGGTTCGGTGCGGACTTGTTTCAGGAATTTGGGTTGGCCGTCGACCATGCGCACGATGTTGACCGCGACCCGGCCACCGCCTGAAACGACGTCCAGACCGAAGCCGAGCCAGTTGCGGTCATCGGCGTAGCGCACGATGGCATAGCCCTGCCCCACCGCGCCAGGCATGGGGCGAAAGCGCGCTTCGACAAAATAGGCGCCTGCTGTGGCGGTTGCGGCTTCCGCCGCCGATACCAGCGCCACGCTGCCGCTGGGGGCGCCGGTCGCCGGAATGGCGCCGCCGGGGACGTCCTCGCCGTGGGCCGTCTGGCGCGGCTCGCCGGCGACAGCTTGCGCTGCCGGCGGCGTGACGATCCAGGGCTGTCCACGACACCAGGCCGCGCCGCCGGCGCAGGCACCCGCTTGCGCCGCTGCCGGCAACAGCAGGACGCAAGCCAGCAGCAGCCGATGCAGCAACATCTTAGAACTTATACTCCACCTGGAAGCGATACACACGGCCCATCATATCTGCCAGCGAAGTCAGGTAGCCACCACTGTAGATCGTGTTGGCGGTCAGTGGTGGCCATTCCTCGGTCAGGTTGTTCACGCCGAAACTGATGGTCGCACCCTTGATGCCGGTGTAGCGCACGTTCAGGTTGTACTGCTTGTAGGCTTCCACCTCGGTCAGGGTGGAACCGGCACGCGGGGTCAGGTCCTTGAAGCCGGTGTTATAGCGCTGCGACAGCGTGGCAGCCCAGACGCCGTTGGTGTAGGTGACCGCGGCAGTGTGCTTCCAGCGCGGGTTCACCTGCGGCATGCCGGCCAGGCCGGAGTTCGGACCTGCACCGCCGTAGCGGCCATCGTTGGTGATGATGCCGACGTTCTTCAGCCATGCGCCATCCTTCTCGGACTGGAACTCGTACTTGTCCATGTAGGTGCCGTCCAGCTTCGCGTCGAAGGTGCCGATAGCGGTCTTCGGGAAGCGGTAGCTGGCCGACAGGTCCAGGCCGCGGATACGGGTCTGCCCGCGGTTCGCCTGGCTGGCCACGATGTGGTCGATGGTGCCGTCCGCCTTGCGCACGAAGTTCACTTCGTACTTGGCCGGATTCTGCTGGATTTCCGCAATGGTCACGGCGCCCAGCACGTCACGCAGTTTCAGGCCCCAATAATCGACCGTGAACGACAGGTCCTTGAGCGGTTCCAGCGCGAAGCCGAAGGAGAAGCCGCGCGACTTTTCCGGCTTCAGGAAGTCGTTGTTCGGCGACTTGGTCCAGTAGGCGGTGGTCACGTTGCAGACCTGGTCGTATGCAAAGCCGGTCTTTGGCGTGCCGGTTGCCGGCACCAGCGGCTGCGAGCTTGGGCACAGTACCGGGTCGTCCATCAGCTGGGTACGCACTTCCGGGGTCGAGTTCTGGATGTCCATGATCGACGGCGCGCGGAAGCCGGTGTTCACGTTGCCGCGCACCACCAGCTGAGGCATCGGCTGCCAGCGGGCGGCCAGCTTAGGATTGATGGTGGTTTCCTTCAGGTCGCCATAGCGGTCGGCACGTACCGCACCGTTCAACAGGAAGGTGTCGGTGATCGGCGCTTCCGCTTCCATCAGCAGCGATGCGATGGTGCGGTGGATCTTCTTCGCTACGCCCTGCGGGGTTTCGCCCACCAGGTCGGTCTGCACCACGTTGCCGGAGGCATCGATGTTGTAGCTGCCGTCAGCTTTCTTCAGCACGTAGTCCAGCGGCGCGTTGAAAGTCTGGGCGCCATCGCGGCGCAGTTCAGCTGCGAACGCCAGGGTGAGCGGGCCGCCCGGCAGTTCCCACAGGCCTTTCGACACGGTCACGTCCACGCTCTGGTTGAAGGCCTTGTTCAGGCGGTAAGTGTAGTCCTCGGCCTGGATGCTCTTCAGATATTCGACGCCGGCCGCGTCCTGCAGGCCGAACGGGTTCAGGATGCCCTTGTCGAAGCCTTCCTGCACCTTGGTGTACAACACGTAGCCTTCGCCGGCGCGGGTATCGCGCTTGGATTCGCCGTAGTTCAAGCCGGCACGGTAATCCCAGCCCATTACCTCGCCTTCTGCGGTCAGCACGATGCGGTCGTTGGTCTGTTCGTCGTTACGGTAAGCCGGGCCAAGTTCGGCAGGCCCCCACTGGAAGTAGACGGTCCGGTTGTTCATATTCAGGTCGCTGACCGTGCCCGGGGTCTTGGTCGGGTCGATGTACATGGTCGGCGTGTTGCTGCCGGTATTGCTGCCCACTACCTTGACGGCCGGGGTGATGCCCTTGCCTGGATAGTATTTGGAAGTCGATGCCAGCGAATAAGTGGTGAACGGGTTGGCGGTACCAGGCACCTGCATGCCGCGCGGCTTGACCACGGTGAAGTTGCTATGCAGGACGTCCAGGTCCAGCTTATGGCCGCCGGACAGGTTCATGCTGGCGCGGCCGCTGACGGTGGTGATCTCGCTGCCATCGGAAACCTGGGTCCAGAACAGAGGGTTGCGCGCGCAGCCAGGGGCATAGACCGGGGTGGCGGCGGTACTGTTGTTGCCCAGGGTCGGCATCGAGTACGGCGCCGCGCAGCCCGTGGCAAAGGCCGGGTTGTAGTTCGAGTTGGCGTTGCGGGCGAAGCCGAAATTGGCGATCGGGTTCGGGTTGCGCGCATCAGGCGTGATGCCCAGGCCCAGGGTGCGCAGGACGGCCGGATCGTGCTGCTCCGGACGGTCGCTCTGGTACAGCGCATTCTTCTTCTGGTGGTCGATGGCGATGTAGGCGTTCCATCCGTCTTCTTTCAGGTTGCCGGCGCCGAAGATGGCGCCAATGCTCTTGGAATCGCCGCCGCCGTCTTCGGTCGGCGCGTACTCCACTTTCACAGCCGCGCCCTGGTAGCCGCGCTTGGTCAGGAAGTTCTGCACGCCGCCGATCGCGTCGGCGCCGTAAGTGGAAGCGGCGCCGCCGTTCAGGGTTTCCACACGGTCCAGCGCCATGCGCGGGATCACGTTCACGGAGACATACTGGTCCTGCAGCGGCTCATTGGCCATGCGGCGGCCGTTCAGCAGGGTCAGGGTACGCATAGGACCGAGACCGCGCAGGTTGACCATTGGGCCGGCCGCGCCGGAGTTGGTGCCAAGGCCCAGCGATTGCGGCATCTCCAGCACCAGGTCTTTCAGTTCGGTGTGGCCGCGCGCTTCGAGTTCGGCGGCCTTCATGGTCACCAGCGGGGTGGCGCCTTCATTCGCCACACGGCGGATCAGGGAGCCGGTCACCACGACCGATGACATGGGCTCGGCGGCCGGTGCGGTTTGGGCGGCGGCCTGGTTTGCCATTTGCAGCACAGCCAGTGCCACGGAAGTAGCCAGCACGGCGCGCTTGGTTTGGGGGCCTGCGACGTAATTCATGAGTCTCCTCCATATGTGCGATCAAATTGGTTTGATCGATTTTCGATTTTGGTATAACCACAGACTAAAGTGGTTAGGCCAATTTCACAAGCGAAAAATGGACTTTGCGGCAAAAAAGCTACTTCTGGCCAGTCCAGATTGTTGTTTTGGCCTGACCACTTTAGAATTGCACACATGGAGACAAGGCTATATAAACAGGTGGCGGAGAAGATCCAGGCGATGATCGCCGCCGACGGCTATGTTAGCGGCGACCGCCTGCCGTCGGAACGCGAACTTTCAACTAGGCTGGAAGTGAGCCGGGCTTCCCTGCGCGAGGGATTGATTGCACTGGAACTGACCGGAGTGGTGGAGGTGCGCAGCAATTCGGGCGTCTATATCAGCGAGCGTCCCGCCGCATCGCATGCCCTGCCCGAAGCTGGGCCCGGCCCGTTCGAAGTGCTGTCGGCGCGCCGCGTAATCGAATGCGAGATCGCGGCCATTGCGGCGCAGGTGGCGACCGACCGCGCGATCGACGCTATCCTGGTCGCGGTGGAGGCCATGGAACGCGACCATGACGACGTAGCCACCAACGAGCAGGCCGACCGCAACTTCCACATGGCCATCGCCAATGCCACCGGCAACAGCGCACTGGTGGGAGTGATGAATTTTCTTTGGGACCAGCGCGGACATCTCTGGCACCGTCTGAAGGAGCATTTCCAGACCGAGGAGCTGCGCAAGGAAACCCTCAGCGACCACCGTGCCATATTGCAGGCGATTGCCAGCCACGATGCGCCAGCGGCGCGCAAGGCCATGCGCACGCACCTGGGGCGCGTGACACGAACTTTCTCGTCATAGGAGACACTGTTTGAATAAGCCACTTCTGCGCCGCCGCAGCCTGCTGCAAGCCGGCGCCGCCGCCCTTCTCGCCCCGCAATGGCTCGCAGCCGCCGCGCATGCCGCGGCCGGCAGCAGCCGCACCGCATCCGCCAGCCAGGCCGCAGCTGCCCGGCGCGCTGCCTGGCGCCGCGCCGACGCCATCGTCGCCAAACTGCGCGCCCCGGTCAGCTTCCCCAAACGCGACTTCCTGGTGACGGATTTCGGTGCGCAGCCCTGCGGGACTAAGCAAGTCAAAGCCTGGGTCACCCACGACGACCAGGAGCTGGTCCCAACCCAAGCCGACAACGCACACGACTGCTATGGCGCCTTCCGCGCCGCGATCGAAGCCTGCGCCGCAGCGGGCGGCGGCCGCGTGGTGATCCCGAAAGGCCACTGGTACTGCGCCGGACCGATTGTGCTGCGCTCCAACGTCCACGTGCACCTGAAAGCCGGCGCCCACATCCTGTTCTCGCAATACCCCGACGACTACGCCCGCCGCGGCGACTTCGATTGCGGCGCCAAGGGCAAGCTCACGCTCTCGCGCTGGCAAAGCAACGACTGCCTGAACTACTCGCCGATGGTCTACGCCCTCAACGCCCGCAATATTGCGCTGACCGGCGAAGACTGGAGCAGCAAACTCGATGGCCAGGGCGGCGTCGCCTTCAACGAAGCCGGCGACTGCTGGTGGTCGTGGAAAGGCCGCAACCGCACCATGAACGCCGTGTCGCAAACCACCGCACCCGGCTACAAGGAAGGCCAGCCGACGCAGGTCGTGCCGAACCCGCTGAACAAACCGCTCAGCGAAATGGCGCCCGGCCTCAGCGCTGCCCAGCGCAAACTGATCGAAGGCGAAGGCGATAAGTGGCGCGCCGACGAACGCTACTTGCCGGCCCTGTCCGAGGCCGGCGTGCCGGTGGAGCAGCGCGTCTTCGGCAAGGGCCACTACCTGCGTCCGCCGATGATCCATTTCATCAACTGCAGCAATGTGCTGCTGCAGGGCTACCACGTGCAGAACACCCCATTCTGGCAGCACCACCCGGTCAACTGCCGCAACCTGGTGATCCGCAAGGTACACGCCGAGAGCCGGGGCCCGAACAGCGACGGCTTTGACCCGGAAGCCTGCGACCACGTGCTGGTGGAGGACTGCGTGTTCGACTCCGGCGACGACTGCATCGCCATCAAGGCCGGCAAGAACCGCGACATCCAGTACGGCCCGACGCGCAATATCGTGATCCAGGGCTGCACCATGCACAGCGGCCATGGCGCCGTCACGCTTGGCTCCGAAATGGCGGGCGGCATTGAACACGTCTATGCGCGCAACCTGGTGTTCGAGAACGCGCACTGGGCCACCGATCCGCTGAATATCGCGATCCGCCTGAAAACCAATATGAACCGTGGCGGCTTCCTGCGCCACTTCTACGTGAAGGACGTGAAAGTGCCGAACGGCGTCCAGCTCACGCCTTCGCACTATGCCCTGCTGCCCGGCTCCCCTATCGAGACCAAGGGCCTGGCCACGGCAGCCGGTGCGGTCATATCGTTCGATTGCGATTACGCGCCCACTGCCGACAGCGTGCGTACCCGGCCGCCGGAAGTTTCCGATGTCCACATCGAGAATGTCACGGTGGGCAATGTGAACAAGGACGGCGACGTCGGCTCCTGCTACCAGGCCATCGCCATCCTCGGCCCGGTGGCGAGCGACTACAACGGCCCGCAGCCTGCGCCGCCGATCCTGCCGGTGCGCCGGGTAACCGTCAGTAACTGCGATTTCGGCACCCCGCTCAATGCTGTCCAGCCCATCTGGCTGCATAGTGTGGCGGATTTGACACTTCAAAATGTAATAGTTGCTGGCCGGCGGTTGGATGCGATAATGAAGTCCTAACTATAGGGATTGAAGGAGGGACACCGTGAAGGAATTAGTCCCGGCAGATCCGGAGGCGGATAGCGTCGCCTCCGTGGACGGCTACACGTATAAGGTAAGGGTAGTCAACCATGGCACCGGTTTCCGTGCCCACCTCTCCTGGCAGCGTTTCGGCGCGGCAAAGCCGTCCAACTGCGAGGCAGAGCAAATGACGCCGCTGTTTTCCAACCCACGCTCGGCCATGATCGAAGGCCACTCACTTGCCGAGGAGTTCATCCTCGCCTGGCGCGGCACTGTAGCGCCTTAAACCCTCAACAGGCCGCGAAAGCCGCGCGCCGCGTAATACGATTCTGCCCCGTTGTGGTAGACAAATACCTGGCCGTAGCGGCGGTCGCAAAACAATGCGCCGCCCAGTTTGCGGATCGCGGCCGGCGTCAGGACCCAGCTTGAAGTTTTCCGGTCGAATTCACCCAGCGTTTGCAAGTAGCGGTACTGTTCCTCGCTGAGCAGCTCCACGCCCATTGCCGCCGCCATTGCTGCCGCGCTGCCGGCTGGTTTGTTTTCCCTGCGCGCATCGAGCGCCGCCTGGTCGAAGCACAGGCTGCGGCGGCCAGTTGGGCTCTCCGGTGCGCAGTCGCAGAAAATGATCTCGCCGCTGGCGGCATCGACGCCGACCACATCGGGCTCGCCACCGGTTCGCTCCATTTCCTCCAGCACGGCCAGCTTGCCGCCGTGTGCCACTAGCCGCGCCTGGACCTGCGCCCAGTCCACGCCGGCATGCCGCTGCATATTGTCCCCAAAACGCTGCCTGAGTACTTCGACGATTTTCTCCATCCGGCGATGGTAGCACCGCTGAAGGAACATTTCTGCTAGATTGTGAAACGGGGCATGCAATCGGAGAAACAATTGGGATCAGAACAAAATTACACCCCGCATTTCCTCGCCGGCGGCGGCGAAATGGGGGAACTGATCCGACATCACGACTGGCGGGGGACTCCGCTTGGCCAGGCTGAACACTGGCCATCCGCACTGAAGATCGCCATGCGTCTGATGCTGACTTCGCGCTAGGCGATGTTCATCTGGTGGGGACCGCATCTGCTGCAGTTTTACAACGATGCGTTCCGGAAATCCCACGGCCCAGGCTGCGACCCGCAGGCACTCGGGCAGCCGGGTTTTGGCTGCTGGGGAGGACCGCCGGAGGTCATCGGGCCGGAAATCGCGGAAGTCATGCTGGGCCACGGCGCCGTGTGGCATGAAGATTACAGCCTGAGCCCCATTGAAGACGAACAGAAGGTCCATGGCGTGCTCGCAATTTGCAGCGACATCACAGTCCAGCAGACCTACCACGCCTTGTTCAGCTCGACCGACCAGGCATTCAGCGTGCTCGAACCGATGCGTGCCGCCGACGGCTCGATTATCGATTTCCGCTATCTTGAAGCCAATCCTGCATTCGAGCGCCATATGGGCGTCACGGACCCGACCGGCCGCAGTGTGCGCGCAGTCTTTCCACCCGTGGAAGAAGAATGGATCGAGGACATCAGCGAGGTTGCCAAATCCGGCCAGGCGCTGCATCGCCAGCGCAAGCTTAGCTGCGTAGGCCGCTGGTTCGACCACGACCTGTTCCCGATCGGGGCACCGGGCACGCTGATTGGCATGCTGTCGCGCGATATTACTGCGCAAAAGGAGAATGAAGCGCTGCTAAACACCATCCTCGAGGTGGCGCCGGTAGCGATCGGCGTGGCCGACCAGGACGGCGCCATCACCCGTGTCAACGAGGAGATCCGCCGCATTTGGGGCCGCGTCCTGCCCATGTCGAAGACGGTTGAGGAATACGGCGAGTGGAAAGGCTGGTTTGCGCGCGGCACGCCACGCGCGGGCCAATTGCTGGCGCCGGAGGAATGGCCGCTGGCGCGCGCCGTGCGCGGCGAGGAACTGGCGCGCGAACTGGTCGAGATCGAGACGTTCGACGATCCGCCGCAACGCAAATCCATCCTGACCTCGGCCGCCCCCATCCGCGACGAAGCCGGCAAGCCACGCGGCGCGGTGGTGGCGCTGATGGATGTCAGCGACCGCGTCGCTGCGGAAGAGGAACTGCGCCAGGCGCACAAGCGCAAGGACGACTTCCTGACCGTGCTGGCGCACGAAATGCGCAACCCGCTGGCGCCAATTTCGGCGGCGGCCGAATTATTGCGCATCGCATTCGCCGACAATCAAGCAATCCAGCACACCAGCGCTGTCCTGGCCCGCCAGGTCGCCCATATGACCGAACTGCTCGACGACCTGCTCGACATATCGCGCGTGAGCCGCGGCCTGGTCACGCTCGAACTGGCCGAACTGGACGCGAAGCATTACGTGGCCATGGCGGCGGAACAGGCGCATCCCTTGCTCGAAGCGCGCCACCATACGCTCACCGTGCAGTGCAGCCCGGAGCCGGCCATCGTGAAGGCGGATAAACGGCGGCTGCTGCAAATCCTGGCGAACCTGTTGAACAACGCCGCAAAATACACGCCCGAGCATGGCCGCATCGAGGTGCGCATAGATGTGCTGGAGGAGGAAATCAGGATCACGGTCAGCGACAACGGCATCGGCATGACGCCAGAATTCCTGGAGCAGGCTTTCGACATGTTTTCGCAAGCTGGCCACCAGCTGCTGCCAGCCCAATCCGGCGTGGGCATTGGCCTCGCCCTGGTCAGGAAGCTGACCGAGCTCCAGGGCGGCACCGTCCACGCGGCGAGCGATGGTCTGGATAAAGGCTGCGCCCTGACTTTGAGCCTGCCGCGCGTCAAAGCCGGTGGCGCCCCGCCATCCCCGCGACCACCCGTCGCCAACGCGCCCTGCATCCCAGCCGCCAGGTCCCTGCTACTGGCGGATGACAATACCGACGCCGCGGAAATGCTGGCAACCCTGCTGCGCACCGCAGGACACGAGGTGGCGGTGGTCCATACCGCACGCGACGCAATCGCCTATTCCGCGCACCACCAGCCGGATGCCTGGCTGCTTAACATCGGCCTGCCCGACATGGACGGTTACGAACTCGCGCGGCGCCTGCGCGCATCCGGCGAGCGGCGCATGCTGATCGCCATTACCGGTTTCGGCCAGACCTCCGAAGTGAGCCAGGCTTTCCAAGCCGGTTTCGACTACCATTTCGTGAAGCCGATACCCATCGAGCGCCTGTGCGAGCTGCTGGCTTACGGCCACTTGCGCGTGGAACACAGCGCCTAGGAATTTCTGGACTTGCGCTCTTTCCTGAACAGCCACGGCTCCTGCGGGCGCCGCTCGGACCACAGGCCCACCCGCGCAAAGCGCGCCATCGCCTCGATGGCCGGCAAAGCGGCGTCGTGGTTGTACTGCGTGTAGACCCAGGCCATGCCATTGCGCACCTGCGCCACATTGGCGTTGATGGCGTCGCAATGCACTACCGCCACGGTGCGGCCGTAGCGGTCCTTCTTTGCGCCATCCAGGGTGGCGTTGCGGCCAAAGCATAACTCGGAGAGCGCTTGCTTCGACCGTGCGCCGTAAGGCTGCGCCTTCTCCGGCGCATCGATGTTGGCCAGGCGGACTTTGAGCGGACGGCCCTTGTTCAGCACCGTCAGCGTGTCGCCATCAGAAACCCCAATTACCGTTGCCGCAGACGCGTTGGTGCAGGCCAGCGCCAGGGCCAAGACCAATTTCTTCATTCAACCCAGCTGAATCCATCCCGCGCCAGCAGCGCAAACGACTCCGACGGGCCCCAGGTGCCGGCCGCGTAGGTATTCGGTTTCTCAGCCAGTTCTTCCCAGCCATTGATGATCGGCTCGGCCCACTCCCATGCCGCTTCCAGCTCGTCGCGGCGCATGAAGTGCGTCAGGCGGCCGCGCACCACGTCGATCAGCAGGCGCTCGTACGCTTCGGCGCGGCGCTGCGGGAAGGCGGACTGCAGGTCGAGGTTTAGCGCCACCTGCTGCATCTGCATGCCGCTGCCTGGCTGCTTGGCCATCAGCTGCAGCTTGATGGCTTCTTCCGGCTGCAGCTCGATCACCAGGCGGTTGGCCACGCCGGCCGGATTTTCCGGGAACAGCGGGAACGGCGGATTGGCGAACTCGATCACGATCTTGGACGAGCGGCGCTGCATGCGCTTGCCGGTGCGCAGGTAGAACGGCACCTTGGACCAGCGCCAGGTGTCGACATAGGTGCGCAGCGCCACGAAGGTTTCGGTGCTGCTGTCGGCCGGTACATTCTTTTCTTCCAGATAGCCTGGTACTTCCTGGTTGCCGCTGACGCCGCGTACGTACTGGCCGCGCACGGTGTCGCGCGCGATGCTGGCCAGGCTGAAACGGCGCAGCGAGCGCAGCACCTTAAGCTTTTCGTCGCGCACCGCGTCCGGCGCCAGCGAGGCCGGCGGCTCCATCGCCACGATGCACAGCAATTGCAGCAGGTGGTTCTGCACCATGTCGCGCATGGCGCCGGCGCTGTCGTAGAAACCGGCGCGGCTGCCGACGCCCACTTCTTCCGCCACGGTGATCTGCACGCTGGTGATATTCGGCGCACGCCACAGCGGTTCCAGGATCGAATTACCGAAGCGCAGCACCATCAGGTTCTGCACGGTTTCCTTGCCCAGGTAATGGTCGATACGGTAGATCTGCGATTCCTCGAAATGCTTGCCGACCGCTTCGTTGATTTCCACCGCCGACGCCAGGTCGCGGCCCAGCGGCTTTTCCAGCACCACGCGTGCATTGCGGTCAACCAGGCCGGCGGCGGCCAGCTTGTCGCAGATGGTGGTAAACAGCGACGGCGCGGTGGCCAGGTAGAACACGCGCTCGGCACCCGGGCGGGATACTTTTGCCAGCGCTTCCGCGCTGTCCTGCTGCACGTCGATCCGCACGAATTCCAGCAGCTGCAGGAAGCTGTTCCAGGCTTCGGTGGTGAAGTTGGCGGCGGCGATGAAGTCGCGCGAGTGCTCCTCGACAAAGGCCAGGTAGGCTGCGCGGTCGAATTCCTGGCGGCCGGTGGAAATGATGCGGGTCGCAGGCGGCAGGTTGCCGTGCAGGTGCGCCATATACAGCGCCGGCAGCAGCTTGCGCATGGCCAGGTCGCCCACCCCGCCAAAGATGATCATGTCGAGTGGGAGACCGGTTTCGGCTTGGGTATTGGATGTCATGTCGAGGCTAAGTGCAGTCAGGGTAGCAAGTCAGAACCCTAATAATACCCAAAGTCTCATTTTTCGGCAGGAAGCAGCCCGGGCCAGCGTTCGAGCCAGCAGCAGGTGTGGTCGAATTCGGCAATTTCGACCACGCTGGCGCGCGGGTGGCGCAGCGCGAACGAGCGCAAAACGGCCGGCGGCACGTTGGCATCGCGCCCGCCCGCGTAATGGCGCTGGGCGACGCCTGGCGGCAGCGCCGGCGCAGTTGCCGGGTTGAGCGAGCCGGCCAGGGCGCTGTAGCCATGCAGCCGCGTCCAGCTATCGATATCGAGGTTGGCGGCGATGGTCACGACACCTGTCGCCTCCGGCATCTGTGCCGCCATCAGCCACGCCAGGGTGCCGCCGCCGCTGTAGCCGACCAGGACGACATGGCGATGCGGCTGCGCTGCCAGGTAGCGGCGCAGCGCTGCCACCATGCTGCCCACCACTTGCGGCGAATAGCGTTCATGGGTCCATTGCAGCGGCCCGCACTCCGGCGCCGTTTGCAGCTGGAAGTAGCATGGCCGCCCAAGGAACAGGCGCGGCCCCGAGTCCTTCGCCATCAGCTCGAGGGCATAGGCCGTGCGCGGCGTCGGGTCGGCGGCGACGCGGTCGATGCTGGACCACGGTGTGCCGTCATGTTCGACGTAGACATGCAGGGTGCCGCCTGCCCTGCCCGCCTGCGCGGCATAGGCGCGGTGCTCGAAGCCCTGCCCTTGCAGCTGCATCGACGCAAACCCCAGCGCCGCCGCGCGCCGCTCAAAGCGTTCGGCCGGCGTGGCACAGGCGGCCAGTGCGGCCGCCAGCGCCAAACCGGCCAGGCGCCCTATGCGCACCTCAGAACTGCATGCGCAGGCCGGCCGTGACGGCGTATCCCGTCTCGTCCTTCAAGCCGGCCGCAGTGCTGAACTGGGCAAACCCGGAGACGTAGTTCGGCATTGTCATGCTGGTGCCGATCGCCAGGATGGCGAAGTTGCGGGTCGGGTTGGCAGTCGCAATCGTAAAGCGGATGCCGTTCGGGTCATTGACATAGCGCGAAGTGAGCGCCGGGCTGCCGTCCTTGAACTCATGCATCCACTGCGCGCTGAAGTAAGGCGCCAGCACGGCCGACGAAGTATTGACCGTGGTGCCTATCTTCGCGCCCAGCGCCGACTGCAACGACTCGATTGTGCGCGCGTTGACGACCAGCCCCAGGCCCGCCACCGGCTCGCTTTCCGAGAACGCCTTGTTGCGCACGTGGATGTAATTGAGGCGCGCGCTGGGCGTGATGGTGTAGCTGTCCGAGCGGATATCCTTGCCCATCCCGAGTGCGGCCGACCATTGGTCGCCCTTCGGGCTGGAGGTCGCCACGGTGAAGATGCCCGGCACTACCGCCGTGTTGTTCGACGGGATATTGATATTGCGCCGGGAATCGTAATCAACGTCGCTGTACGAAACCAGGCCGTCAACATACCAGTCGTCGCGATAATAGGTGGCGTAGCCGATTGCGCCGGTCGTCTTGGCTTCCACGCGGCCCAGTCCAAGCTCGTATTTCGCGGACGTGTCGCTATAGCTGATAGCGCCGCCAACCACGAAGGAATCGCTGGTGCGGTAGTCGGCGCCGGCCAGGATGTTGTAGCTGTGCTGCTTATAACCATCCTGCAGCGTGGTCTTGTCGATGGTGCCCCAGTTGTAGGAGACGTTGATAAAGCCACCCGTCTTGCCGCCTAACACGTCGTCGGCAGCCGCGCCGCCGCCGGTGACGCTCTGCCCGTTCATGCCAAGCACCAGGCCGCGCGCTCCGCCGCGCAGGCTAAGCATGCGGGCGCCGATGGCGTTCATCTTGACCGACTCGGTACCGATCTGCTTTTGCGCATTGGCCTGCACCGGCGCCAGCGCCTGGATGGCAGTGGCCAACTGGCCTTCGCTCAGCTTGAGGTCCAGGAAGCCCGCCCCCGGCGGTGCACCCGCCGTCGCCGTGCTGACCATCTTGCTGCATGAGAGGGCCAGCCGCTGCACCGGCGTGCCATCGGGATTCGGCTGGATGCCGAGGGTGCCGACTAGGTTGGCGCAGACCTTGAGGATGCCGTCCGCAACCGGCCGCTGCAGTTCGTTGAATTTACCGGGCAATGGTCCGGGATCGAATATCTGCTGGGCCGAAACGTTCGTTGTGAAGGCAGCCATCACAGCACACGCACAACATGTCATTCGATAGGCATTCATCGGAATTCCCTCCTTGTAATCAGTACATCTTTTGACATTTAGTGCTGACAGTCAATGTGATAACTCAACGCTGGCGTAAAGAATTGCGATATTTGCGATTTCCCGACAGAAGCATTTTAGAAGCCACCATGCGAAGCCTCGAAGCGTCTAAAGTATCTGCATGGAGGATGCCTATGAGCCGAAGCAAAACATGGTGGCTGGCGGCAGCACTACTTCTTTTTTGCACAACGAGTCCGGCTGACACCGCGCGCGATGCGGATGCGCTGCTGATCGTCGATTGCGCACTCCCCGCGCAAGTACGCCAGCTTGGAACTGGCATTACCTACCTGGCACCGCGCCGTCCCACCAAGACCACTGCTTCCGACTGCGCCATCCGCGGCGGCGAATACGTGGCCTACGACCGCGCCAACCTCGCCACCGCGCTCAAGGTCTGGTTGCCGCAGGCGGAGGCCGGCGACCAGGTGGCGCGCACCAACGTCGGCGAGATTTATGAGAAGGGCATCGGCGCCGCGCCCGACTACGCCAATGCCGCCAAGTGGTACCGCCTGGCGGCAGACCAGGGCTATGGCCGCGCGTTGACCAATCTTGGCTTCCTCTACGAGCGCGGGCTTGGCGTCGCCAAGGACCCGGTGATGGCGTTGCAGCTGTATCGCAAGGCCACAGGCATTGCGGGAACCATCAACCTGGACGCAGAAGGCTCCGACGACATCGAGTCCCTGCGCAAGGAGCTCGAACGTACCAAGCAACAACTGGAAGACTCGCGCCGCCAGCTCGATGAGCAGCGCTTGAAGTCGAACCGCGAGATCGGGCGCCTGCTCGAACAAAAGCAGAAAGCCACCAGCGCCGATGAAAAGCAGCGACTGGAAACTCTGCTCAAGGCACGCGAGGCCGAACTGGCGCGGCAGAAGGACAGTATCGACCGGCTGGAGAGCAAAGTCGCCAAGCTTGAAACCGCAGGCCCGCCGCGCAAATCCGCCGGCGGCGCGGGCGCACCCACCATCCAGATCATCGACCCGAAGGTTGTGGTCACGCGCGATGTCATGACCGTCAAGGTCCGCAGCGGCGTGCGGATATGGGAAATCACCGGGCGCGTGAATGCGCCGGCGGGCCTGATCGCGCTGACTGCCAACAATGTCGCTCAAACGGTCGACAACAATGGCATGTTCAAGACCATGGTCGAACTGGGAAGCGGCAAGACCAAGGTTGCGCTGCTGGCCATCGACGGCAACGGCAAGGTCTCGCAACTCCAGTTTTTCCTCGAACCGGACGCCAACAGCACGACGCCCACTGCCGTCGCACCGACAAAAATGAGCGGTGTGAACTCAGGCAGCTACTACGCGCTGGTCATCGGCAACCAGCAGTACAGCAAGATGCCGCCGCTGGATACGCCGGAAGCGGACGTCAAGGACCTGGCGCCCATCCTGCGCGACAACTACGGTTTCAAGGTCACGCTGCTGCTGAACGCCACGCGCTACCAGATCCTCACCGAGATGAATAAGCTGCGCGGCGTGCTGACGGAGGAGGACAACTTGCTGATCTACTACGCCGGCCACGGTGAGCTCGACCAGGTCAACGGCCTGGCCAACTGGCTACCGATCGACGCGGAGCCCTCCAGCAACGCCAACTGGATCTCCAGCTCCAGCCTGACGGAAATGCTGAACGCCATGGCGGCCAAACATATCCTGGTGGTGGCCGATTCCTGCTACTCCGGCGCATTGACCCGTTCCTCCATCGGCCAGCTCGAATCAGGGCTGAGCGACGAGGCGCGGCTGGACTGGCTGAAGCAGATCGGCGCATCGCGCTCGCGCACCGCCCTGACCAGCGGCGGCCTGGCGCCCGTCATGGATGGCGGCGGCGGAAAATACTCCATCTTCGCTTCGGTCCTGATCGACGTGCTATCGCAGAACAAGGACGTACTGGAAGGCATGCGCCTGTATCGCGAAGTATCCGCGCGCGTCGTCAACATCGCGCGGCGCCAGAAATTCGAGCAACGCCCCACCTACGGCGCCATCCGCTTCGCCGGCGGCGACGCCGGCGATTTCCTGTTCGTGCCCAAGTGAGCTCAACCGCGCGCTGCCCTTAGCGCTAAAGTCTTATCATGTGGCTACCCTTCTTTCCGTTGTGATGCCATGGGGAGATCACATGACTGATTCGAAAATGAGGGATTTGCTGGGGCTGTACCGATCGATCGAGGCGCTTGAGTGCAAATCCGCAGAGCTCTATGCGAGCCTGCTCAATACCCAAAAAGGAACCCTGCCCGGGAAATTCTCCGTCGAAGGCCGCAAATTGTTGGTGGACGTTTTTGGCCACCGCCTGGAAGCGGCGCCGCGCGTCATACGGGCTCCGTATGGTGAGTTCTCCGTGGAGTTCGTGTTCCGGGCCCCGGCGTTGCAGCTCAACGAGGTTTGGCGCTTCTACCTTAACCTCGATGGCTCGCTGACCCTGAACGAAGACCGGCACGGCAGCCCAACGCCGGTAAGCCATCTCGGAAACGAATACACCTGGAAGCATCTACTCGAGAGGCTTTTTGACGCGGTGCTGCGTTCCGCGCTATTCTCTCCCACGCCGCCTCCCTGAAGGAGAACATCATGATGATCGCACGCTGGCATATCGACGCCCGCTTCGGGCACAAACAGACCGTCATCGACTCGCTCAAAGCATGGCATCGCGATATCGGTTCACAGATTGGCTGGACACTCGACAAAGTGCGCATCACAACCGGATCGGTTGGCGCGCTGGAATCGAGCATTGAAGTAGAAATTCAGATTGAAGACTTGGCGGCCCTCGACCGATCCTGGAAACAGCTGGCCACCATCGAAGCGCACCGGCAATGGAGCAAAGAACTTGAACCCAACGTGGTTTCAGCTACGCCGCGCTGGGAGATCTATCGCGTCGTCTGAAAAAGAAAAAACCTCGATCAACGACAGATGCTGCGGGATCTCGACAAGCAAATGCTTGTCGAGTTACTCAGTTATGCGTACTTCGCCCGCACGCAGTCGGATGATCCAGCCCTTCAATTGGCCGGTCAAAGCATTCAACTTGGCCTCGCGTTCCAGGAGTTCATCCACACTGACAGCGATATCGCCAGTGACGCGACCAGCCTCAATATCAGTCCGATAGGCGGCGACTTTTTCGAGCGCGGCGTGAACAGATGCGAGCTTGGTCTCAAGCCGTTCAACATGAGCGGCTGCGGCAAACCGGTTTTCTTCGCGCTTTTGGTCAAACATCCAGTGCGCCCACCTGGTTGTACCTAATACGCGCGTCGCTTCATCCTTGAGCATCCACATGAAGTTTGTAGCGTTCTCAAAATTGCCGGTCAGGCAGCCCGCGGAGAATTGGTGGCAATTATCCATCAGCAGCCCATAATCACGGCGTTTGCCGATCATCGATCGGGCGCGCTCTGCAACCACCACAGATCCTACAGCGCCCGTCCCATTTGATGAAACGTAAATCGCCAGGCCAGTCGACAGTCCCCCTAGCCGATTCATGAACGTCTGTGCGGACACGGATTCAATTTCCCCATCACCATTCAAATGCACGATCTGACCGTCACCTATAAAGACGCCAGAATGCTCGGCAACGCCTGTGACGATGGATGAATAGAGGATAGACCCAGGGACAGGCTCATCGATGATGCCGCCCGAAAAGCTATCGTAAGCCACTTTGGAGCCCCAAAGCCCCAGCAAGTAATACGCCGCAACAGGAAACATAGTGCTCCGACTTTGATTTAGACATCACCTGCGTTAGGACGAAAAAAAACGGCCTCGTTTCCGAGGCCGTTTTTTCGTATTCTGGCGGAGAGGGTGGGATTCGAACCCACGGTAGGGGGACACCCTACGCCTGATTTCGAGTCAGGTACATTCGACCACTCTGCCACCTCTCCAGGTACTGCAACTTAACGGTGGTCGCCGTTGAGAGCCAAGATTATAGCAGCCCTTTCGAAAAATGGAAGGGCTATTTTCAACTTTATGCTACGAGCTTGGTCAGGCCACCCATATAAGGCTGCAGGACGGCAGGAATCTCCACCGAACCGTCAGCCTGCTGGAAGTTTTCCAGCACGGCGACCAGGGTGCGGCCCACTGCCAGGCCGGAGCCGTTCAGGGTGTGCAGCAGTTCCGGCTTGCCTTGCGCGTTGCGGAAGCGGGCCTGCATGCGGCGCGCCTGGAAGGCTTCGCAGTTCGACAACGAGGAGATTTCACGGTAGGTGTTCTGCGCCGGCAGCCACACTTCCAGGTCGTAGGTCTTGGCGGCGCCAAAGCCCATGTCGCCGGTGCACAGCTGCATCACGCGGTATGGCAGGCCCAGGGACTGCAGGATGAATTCAGCCTGGCCCACCATTTCTTCCAGCGCTTCGTACGACTTCTCAGGATGCACCACCTGGACCAGTTCAACCTTGTCGAACTGGTGCTGGCGGATCATGCCTTTGGTGTCGCGGCCGGCGGAACCGGCTTCGGAACGGAAGCATGGGGTGTGGGCGGTCACCTTGATCGGCAGCGTTTCAACCGCCACGATCTCGTCGCGCACCATATTGGTCAGCGAGACTTCGGAAGTCGGGATCAGGTAGAAGTTCTGGCCTTCACCTTCCGCGCCGCCCTTTTTCACCGAGAACAGGTCGGCTTCGAACTTAGGCAGCTGGCCAGTGCCCATCAGCGATTCGGCATTGACCATGTAAGGGGTGTAGCACTCGGTGTAGCCGTGCTTGTCGGTGTGGGTGTCCAGCATGAACTGCGCCAGTGCGCGGTGCAGGCGTGCGATGCCGCCCTTCATGACGCTGAAGCGGGAACCGGTGAGTTTGGTAGCGGTTTCGAAATCCAGACCCAGCGCGACGCCTACGTCTGCATGGTCTTTGACTTCGAAGTCGAAGCTGCGTGGGGTGCCGACTTTGCGGACTTCCACGTTGGCCGTTTCATTGGTGCCGGTCGGCACGGACTCGTGCGGCAAGTTCGGCACGGCCTGCAGGAAGGTGCTCATTTTCTCCTGCACGACAGCCAGTGCGGCTTCGTTATTTTTCAGCTCATCGCCGAGACCGGCCACTTCGGCCATCACGGCGGAGGTATCTTCCCCTTTGCCCTTCAACATACCGATCTGCTTGGACAGCGAGTTGCGCTTGCTTTGCAGTTCTTCGGTACGCATCTGGATGGCTTTACGCTCGCCTTCCAGGGCATTGAAGCCAGCTACGTCCAGCTGGAACTTGCGGGTCGCCAGTTTGGCGGCGACAGTATCAATGTCTTTACGGAGAAGTTGGATGTCAATCATGTTTTGGGTGCCGCTACGATCAAATTATCGAAAGGGGCAATTGTACCAAGTTGACAGCACAACGACTGAGTTTTGCGCCCTCCGGCGTTGTACTGTCAGATCAGGGCGGCTTTTTCAGCTGCGGTCAAGCGCTTGGCGGCGACGACCACGGTCGGGATGCTGGTATCGGCCTTGGCGACTACCGGGTCAGCAGCGACGTACAGCACTGGGGTGGTAGCGGTTGCGTAGCTGGTGACGATGCCCAGGGCGGCTGCGACAACGAAGATCGCTTCAAAGTTTTTCAGGACGTTCATGATGTTCTCCTTCAGGTCAGTGTTAAGTTGCTTCCGTGCTTCCATGGTTACACTGTACCTAAAGGCTCCCTGCCCTGCCTTGGGCTTGCGACGAAACGCAAAAATGACGGAATGAACGGCGTTTTATGCGCCCTGCAGCCAGCCCATGACCGCATTGTTGAACGCTTCCGGCTGCTCGCGCATGACCCAATGGCCGCTGCGGAAGGCGATCACCCTGCTGTCCGGCTTGGACTGGATGGCCTGCTCGAAGCTGCGGGTGTGGAAGGGAAACGGCTTGCGCTTGCCGTAGATATAAAGCATGGGCCAGCGCAGCTTGAACGGCAAGGCGCCCTGGGTGGGACTGGCGGCGCGCAGCCAGGTAACTGCATGGGGTAGCTGCAGGCGGGAGCAGGCTTCACGCGCAGCACGGCTGTTCTTGGCGGCTGCATTCAGCCGGTGATGGGCCCAGGCCAGCCGCAAGCGGGTTTTCCAGTTCAGCGAGGAGCGGTAAGTCAGCTGGCTGGAGCCCCCAATGCCGACGGCAATCACGCGGCTGACCAGTTCGGGGTAGCGCAGTGCAAATTGATAGCCAAAGATGCAGCCCCAGTCGCTGAGCATCAGGATCACCGGGCGGCCGCCATTGACGGCCAGCACGGTATCGGCGAAGAGCTTGGTGACCTCGTCCAGGGTATGGCTACCCTTCGCCCTCTGGCTCGGGAAGCTGAACCTGACGCAACGGTAGGTGGAGGAAAACTCCTCCACCTGGGCGTCCCACAGGCTGCGGTCATATGGCCAGCCGTGAATCATCATGATGACGTTCTCACCGGCGCCATCCACATGGATGGTTACACCATCAACAATGAGCTCAGCCATTCCTGCCCCCATTAGAACAATAACAACATCGTAACGGGCAGAAATTTAAATGTAAATACTTGACGCAGCAGCTTTTATTTCAGGCTACGCGCAGAAATTCCAATCGCGAATCAGTCTTTGCCGGGGTGAAACCAATTACCGACACATCCACCAGCGCATTGGCCACAAACGGGTCCTGCGCCAGGCGTTCCTGCAGTGCCGCCTCGTCGATGCCCCGGACCAGGATGCCGCCGCCCGGATGGCCCTGCAGGTTGCCGGCAGCGAGGAAAATGCCGTCGTCGAAGCCGGCTTGCAGCCATTCCTTATGGGCTGGCAGGTGCGGTGCGAGCAGATCTTTGCTTCCAGTTATCTTTAGCGAAACAACAAACATGATTCCTCCCTGGCTTTCAGCCATTGGTGTAGTTGCGAAACCTCGTGTTGGATAAATGCCGCATCGTCAAAGGCGTTGGCCAGCGTGGCGATGCCCTGGCTGCGGGCCAGCAGGTGCATGGCCAGGCTGTCGGCGTCGGCTGCGCCAAGCTGCTGGAACTGCTCGCAGAGCCAGGCGCGGAACAGGGAAAACAGCGTATTGGCCTGCGGCCGGGCCGGGTGCTCGAGCTTGGCCAGTTCGGTGCACAGGGTGCCGACGGGGCAGCCGTTGCGGCGGATGGCGGGGGCGTTCATGACCATCATGTTAATGAAGCGGCCGATCCGTTCGATGGGCGTGGCGCCACTGGCGGCCCAGGCGTCGAGCATGGCTTGCGTCTTCTCCCGGCGCAGTTCGATGACTGCGGCCAGGATGTCATCCTTGGTTTTGAAGTGATAGTAAAAATTGCCGCGCGATAGTTCGACTGCGGCGGCAATGTCGGTAAAGCTGGTGTGGCCATAGCCGCGCTCGTAGAACAGGCGGTCGGCGGTTTCGACGATGCGGGCGCGCGTAGCGGTGGTCGGCTTATTCATGCCGACAAGCATAGGACAACCGTCCTACGATGTCAAGAAATTAAGATTTTCGGGCTTCTTCGTCCAGCTTGCGCAAGTAGGCCAGCTTGTCGGCGATCTTGGTTTCCAGGCCGCGCGGGACAGGCTGGTACCAGCCTGGTTCGGCCATGCCATCCGGCAGGTAGGTTTCGCCGGCGGCGTAGGCGTCCGGCTCGTCGTGGGCGTAACGGTATTCGTGACCGTAGCCCAGCTCTTTCATCAGCTTGGTCGGCGCGTTGCGCAGGTGGACCGGGACCTCGCGCGATTTGTCACGGCGGACGAAAGCCATGGCGGCGTTGTAGGCGTTGTAGCCGGCATTGCTCTTGGCGGCGACGGCCAGGTAGATCACAGCCTGGGCCAGCGCCAGCTCGCCTTCCGGGGAGCCGAGGCGTTCGTAGGTGGCGGCGGCATCGTTGGCCATGGTCAGGGCGCGCGGGTCGGCCAGGCCGATGTCTTCCCAGGCCATGCGCACGATACGGCGCGACAGGTAGCGCGGGTCGGCGCCGCCGTCGATCATGCGGCAGAACCAGTACAGGGCGCCGTCCGGGTTCGAGCCGCGCACCGATTTGTGCAGGGCCGAGATCTGATCGTAGAAATTGTCACCGCCCTTGTCGAAGCGGCGCGCGTTCAGGGTCAGCGCATTCTGCACGAAGTCGCCGGTGACCTTGTTGGTGCGTGCGGTGGCGGCGGCGGTCTTGGTCTGTTCCAGCAGGTTGAGGAAACGGCGCGCGTCGCCGTCGGCGTAGCCGATCAGGGTGTCGATGGCCAGTTCGTCGAACTCCAGGTCCGGCATGGAGCGTTCGCGGGCGCGCGCCAGCAACTGGCGCATCTCGTCTTCGGTGAGCGCCTTCAGCACATAGACCTGTGCGCGCGACAGCAGCGCGGAATTGACCTCGAACGATGGGTTCTCGGTGGTGGCGCCGATCAGGGTTACCAGGCCGGATTCCACGTACGGCAGCAGCGCATCCTGCTGCGCCTTGTTGAAGCGGTGGATCTCGTCGATGAACAGGATGGTCTGCTTGCCATTGGCGACAAACTGCTCCGCCTGTTCAATGGCGGCGCGGATGTCCTTCACCCCGCCCAGCACCGCCGAAATGGCGATGAACTCGCAGTCGAAGGCGCGCGCCGACAGGCGGGCCAGCGTGGTCTTGCCCACGCCGGGCGGGCCCCACAGGATCATGGAGTGCGGCTTGCCGGACTTGAACAGCAGGTTCAGTGGCTTGCCTTCGCCCAGCAGGTGGCTCTGGCCGATCACGTCCGCAACGGTGTGCGGACGCAGCGCTTCGGCCAGCGGCGGGGTGGGCTCAGGGGCGAACAGGTCTTGCGTCATCATGATTCCTTAATTGTTGATGACGTCCGCACCCTTTGGCATGACAAATTTAAAGCTTGCTGCATTCAGCGCTGGATTTTTTTCAAACTTCTTGAACGACAGGATGGAAGTCTGGCCGAAGCTGTCCTTCAGTTCCATCGCCTCTGGCGTGCCGTTTTTCAGGCCGATCAGGATTTGCTCGAAGCTGGAATCCTTGGCTTTCGGGGTGGCTTTCAGCCATTCCAGGCCATCGCGGGTGCCGGCTTCGGACAGGGTGAAGTTCTTTTCCAGGTCGTTGGAGCCGAACAGGATGGCGGCCGGCGACGAGCCCAGGGCATCGCCCAGCTTGCGCACGGTGACCTGGTTCAGGTCCTTGTCGTAGATGAACAGCTGCTCGCCATCGGCCTGCAGCACCTGCTCGTACGGCTTGGCATACGACCAGATGAATTTGCCCGGGCGGGCGAAGGAAAAGCTGCCGGACGACTGCTTATCCTTGCTGCCCTGCGCCACAACCTTCTGCGTAAATTCGCCCTTGGCGGCCTTGGTGCTGCCGACAAATGCCTTGAACTGGTCCAGGGCCGAGGCGCCGGCTGCGCCTGCAAACAGCAGGCCGGCGGCCAGCAGGGCCGCCATCGTTTTGGTGTGCTTCATATGAATCCTTATTCCGCCGAGGCGGTAGGCGCGATGATCTCGCGGTTGCCGTTCGACTGCATGGCCGATACAACGCCGCTGTTTTCCATCTGTTCCAGCAGGCGTGCGGCACGGTTGTAGCCAATGCGCAGGTGGCGCTGTACCAGCGAGATCGAGGCTTTGCGGTGCTTCAGCACGACCTGCACGGCCTGGTCGTACATTGGGTCGGCTTCGCCGCCGCCCTCGCCGCCACCGCCAGCCACGGCGCCGTCGCCGCCCTCTTCCAGCGTGCCGCCTTCCAGGATGCCTTCGATGTAATTCGGCTCGCCTTGTGCTTTCAGGTGGTTCACCACGCGATGCACTTCGTCATCCGAGACAAAGGCGCCGTGTACGCGGATCGGCAGGCCGGTACCGGGCGGCATATACAGCATGTCGCCCATACCAAGCAGCGTTTCCGCACCCATCTGGTCAAGGATGGTGCGCGAGTCGATCTTGGACGATACCTGGAACGCAATACGGGTCGGGATGTTCGCCTTGATCAGGCCAGTAATCACGTCCACAGATGGGCGCTGGGTCGCCAAAATCAAGTGCAGGCCTGCCGCACGTGCTTTCTGGGCGATACGCGCGATCAGTTCTTCCACCTTCTTGCCGACCACCATCATCAGGTCGGCCAGTTCGTCGATGATGATGACGATGGTTGGCAGTTTTTCCAGCGGTTCCGGCGCGTCAGGCGTGATCGAGAACGGGTTCGGGATCTTTTCTTCGCGCTTGGCCGCTTCGGCGATCTTGGCGTTGTAGCCGGCCAGGTTACGCACGCCCAGCTTGGACATCAGCTTGTAGCGGCGCTCCATCTCGTTCACCGCCCAATTCAGGGCGTGGCCGGCCTGGCGCATATCGGTAACGACCGGCGCCAGCAGGTGCGGGATGCCTTCGTAGACCGACATTTCCAGCATCTTCGGGTCGATCAGGATCATGCGCACGTCATGCGGGTCGGCCTTGTACAGCAGCGACAGGATGGTGGCGTTAATACCAACGGACTTACCGGAGCCGGTGGTACCCGCCACCAGCAGGTGCGGCATCTTGGCCAGGTCGGCTACCACCGGCTTGCCGGCGATGTCCTTGCCCAGCGCCACGGTCAGCGGCGAGTGGTTGTCGTTATAGACTTTGGAGCCGAGGATCTCGGTCAGGCGCACGATCTGGCGCTTTGGATTAGGCAGCTCCAGCGCCATGTAGTTCTTGCCTGGGATGGTCTCGACCACGCGGATCGACGTCAGCGACAGCGAACGCGCCAGGTCGCGCGCCAGGTTGACGATCTGGCTACCCTTCACGCCGGTCGCCGGCTCGATCTCGTAGCGGGTCACGACCGGGCCCGGATAGGCGGCAACGACCTTGGCTTCCACGCCGAAGTCGGACAGCTTCTTCTCGATCAGGCGGCTGGTGAACTCCAGCGTTTCCACGGCCACGGTTTCCTGCTGCGGCGGCGCGTCGTCCAGCAGCGACAGCGGCGGCAGGTCGGTATTTTCGATTTCCTGGAACAGGGCGCCCTGCTTTTCCTTGATGGCGCGTTCGGATTGCACCACCTGGGTAACCTGCGGCTCGATCTTGACGATAGGCGGAGGCGGCGCTTCCGGCGGCATATCGAGCGGCTTCGGATGCTTTTCTTCGTGCTTGACGCGTTCCTTGACGACTTTCTCCTCGCGCTGCACCACGGCCACGTCGCCCTGGCGGCGGTCTTCGCGCATTTCCATGCGGGCGCGGAACCAGTCGATGCCCAGCTCAATCCATTCACCGATCTTCTCGGCCACCGACATCCACGACACGTGGAAGAACAGGCTGAAACCAATGCCGAACAGGAGCAGCAGCACCAGGGTAGCGCCGGTAAAGCCCAGGCCCACGTGGGCGCCATGGCCAATCAGCTCGCCCAGCACGCCGCCCGGTGCGCGCGGCAGCTGCACTTTCAGCGTGTACATGCGCAGGAATTCCAGTCCCATGGAGCCGACCAGCATCAGGCCGAAACCGATCACGCGGATGATGCCGACCTGGTGGTGCTCGGGGTCTTCTTCCTTCTCCAGCACGAATTTGCTGGTCAGGCGGCGATAGCCCTGCCACACCACGCGCAGCATATAAATGCACCACCACCAGGCGGAAAAACCGAAGATGAACAGCATCAGGTCGGACAGCCAGGCGCCGCCACGGCCGCCCAGGTTATACACCTGGCTCACCACATTATTGTGCGACCAGCCCGGATCATGCCGGTTGTAGCTGGCCAAAATCAGGACGAAATACAGGCAAACGACGAAAAGCGCGAAAAATCGCGCTTCGGACAGCAGGCGGACCAGCCGGTTCGGTAAGGGCTGGCGTTCGGTGACATTGCGAGTGTAACCAGAAGTTGTCTCTTGACTCTTCTTACTCATTTACTCGTTGCTTAGAGGCAAAAATTCCATATTGCGCTTATTCTAAGCTATTAGTGGCCCAATGGGTGTTCGCTTATAATCTCGGTTTGCCCGGGGAGGCAGACTTGTAGCATCCATGCGCCACCCCATATAGAGACATACACTAACTAAGTAAAGAATCCGCCATGACTACTACCAAACACGCCAAAGTCCTGATTCTTGGCTCCGGTCCTGCAGGCTACAGCGCCGCAATCTACGCCGCCCGCGCCAACCTGAACCCGATGCTGGTGACCGGCGTCGAACAAGGCGGCCAGCTGATGACCACCACCGACGTGGAAAACTGGCCAGCCGACCCGATGGGCGTCCAGGGTCCGGACCTGATGCAGCGCTTCCTGCAGCACGCGGAGCGCTTCAAGACCGAGATCGTGTTTGACCACATCCACACCACCCACCTGAACGAAAAACCGATCCGCCTGATCGGCGACAGCAATGTCTACACCTGCGACACGCTGATCATCTCCACCGGCGCGTCGGCCCAGTATCTGGGCCTGCCATCGGAGCAGGAGTTCATGGGCCGTGGCGTGTCCGCCTGCGCCACCTGCGACGGTTTCTTCTACCGTGGCCAGGAAGTGGCCGTGGTTGGCGGCGGCAACACCGCCGTGGAGGAAGCGCTGTACCTGTCGAACATCGCCACCAAGGTCACCCTGGTGCACCGCCGCGACAAGTTCCGCGCCGAGCCTATCCTGGTGGACCGCCTGATGGCCAAGGTCGCCGAGGGCAAGATCGTGCTGAAGCTGAACGCCAACCTGCATGAAGTGAAGGGCGAGCAGTCCGGCGTGACCGGCATCGAAATCAAGCATAACAACGGTGAGCTGGAACAGATCGCCGTGCACGGCCTGTTCATCGCCATCGGCCACAAGCCGAACACCGGCATCTTCGAAGGCCAGCTGGAAATGAAGGACGGCTACATCAAGACCCGTACCGGCACCGAAGGCATGGCGACCGCCACCTCCGTACCGGGCGTGTTTGCCGCCGGCGACGTGCAGGACCACATCTACCGCCAGGCCATCACCAGCGCCGGTACCGGCTGCATGGCCGCACTGGACGCGCAACGCTATCTGGAAGCGCAAGAGTGAAAAGTTTCGCCGACCTGAAAGGCCTGGGCAAGCAGCTCAAGGAACAGCAAGAGCAGCGCGAGGTTGAGGAGAGGGAGCGCGCCAAGCAAGCCAAGGCCGCTGCCGCCGCAGCCAATGTGTTCCAGTCCTCGATGGCCGGCGTGCAGAAAATGAAGCCGTCCGACCGCTATGTGCCGCCTGTGAAGGCGCCGGTCGTGGCGGGCCGCCCTGCCCCTTCCGCCAAGCGCGGTCCGCTGACGGCGGAAGAACAGGCGGCAGACGATGCGAAAGTGCTGCAGGAATCCATGCTGTCGGACCTGTTCGACGTCGAGCACTATATGGAGGAAGACCCGGCGCTGAACTACAGCGCGCCCGGCATCGGTCCGGACGTGATGAAGAAGATGCGCAAGGGCCACTGGCCGGTGCAGGATGAACTGGACCTGCATGGCAAGCGCCGCGACGAGGCGCGCCAGGCGGTCGACGACTTCCTGCTGAAAGCCATGCGCCGCAATTACCGCTGCGTGTGCGTGATCTACGGCCGCGGCTTCGGCTCGCGCGGCGGCGAGCCGGTACTGAAGTCCATGGTCCACTCCTGGCTGGTGCAGACCGACGGCGTAATCGCCTTCTGCCAGGCCCGCGCCGAAGAAGGCGGCGAAGGCGCCATCATGGTGCTACTGCGCGCCGCCCTGGTTCCCCAGCGCTGATTTACCCTCGCGGGCGGGCGGCGAGGCAGTAATGCCGCCCAGCCGCACCTCACGGTCAAAGCCGCCCACATCGATACCGCCGCTCACGCCGCTCATCTTCGTCTCGCCGCACTGCAGTTTTCCATCCACTACGCCCATGCATACCCATGCCGAGCCGCCGCTATGTGCAAGGCCCAATGAAAAGGCCGGCATCTGCTGCGACAACAGATATCCCATTGGCGGGTAGGACAGCTTCGTCTGTTTGGTGGCGTGCAGGTTGCCGGTCAGGCTGAGCACCACCGCATCCGGATTACTGCGCGCCAGCGCTGCCACATTCTCGGCCATGATGCGGTCACGCGTGGCTGGGTTCCATTTCTCGCCAGGCGGCACGGCAAACTGGCTGCGGCGCATGTCCATCGCGGCCAGAATGAGAGGCGCGCCCGCCTTGCGCAGCACGCGCGCCTGTTCAATCACTGCCATCATGGCCTCGCTGCCGCGTCCATCCTTCATCTTGCCGAAAGCGCTGGCCAACAGGGGGTGGCGCACCGTCTCGCCCCCATCTGAAACCAGATAGTCGTCAAGCTCCGGCTGTGCATCGCTCGAAATTTCCAGCGCCAGCACCACCTTGCGTCCCTGTGACAGCAAGCTGCAGGCAAGGCCGGACACAAAGGCAGGCATCTCATTGGTGCCATGCAGTTCGCCCACCAGGATCACGCGTTCCCGGATTGTGGCAGGGTCCAGCAGGGTCTGTGGCTGGCATGGCAGCGGCGCAGCGTGGGCGCCGGCGGTGGCCGCCTGGGCGGTGGCGGCCAGGAGTAGTTTAAGCATATTGCGGATTTTACAACCCCATAAAGAGGCTGCCAAGCTGCGGTCGACTTGCAGTTTTTGCTAGTGCAATGCTAACCTTTGGCCTCCCTCTCGCCACCCAGAAGAACATGAAAATTGTCCCCGCCGTCTCCCTCATCACCATCATCGAGGTCGTGGCAATCCTGGTTGGGGCCTTTTCCGGCTTTATCGAAGCGCGCCGCAAGCGCATGGATATTGTGGGCGTGTTCATCGTGGCGTTCATCACCGCGTTCGGCGGCGGCACCATCCGCGACATCCTGCTCGACCGCCGCCCCCTGTTCTGGGTCGCGCACCAGGAATACACTATCCTGCTGTTCGTGGTGGCGCTGGTGGCAGCGCCTTTCGTCAAGCAGATCCGCCACATCGTTTCCGAGCGACTGATCGTGATTGCCGACGCGGTCGGCCTGGGCCTGTTCGCCGTGGCTAGCGTATCGACCGCGCTGGCGGCGGACATGCCGATCTTCGTGGCGGTGATGATGGGCGTTATCACCGGCATTTTCGGCGGCGTGCTGCGCGACATTATCTGTAACGAAGTGCCGATGGTCTTCCGCGACGGCAAACCATACGCGCTGTGCGCCTTCTTCGGCTGCTGGTTCTACATCGCGCTGCAATACACCACCGTATCGGACGACGTGGCCCTGTGGTCCAGCGCTGCCCTGATCACCGTGATGCGCCTGGTGGCCTGGCGCTTCGACCTGAAACTGGGCCGCCCATAGTGTGGACAATTCGCGAATGTTCGAATAGTTGAACTTAAGTTACGCCGCCTGCTGCCTATAATCGGCAAAAAACACTACAGCCGGCCCACCATTGTTTACCTTTGACGTTGCAACCGCGACTTTCCTGATCGGCTTCCTCTCCCTGCTGATTGCATGCGCCTTCCGCGGCCCCGGCACGCACTTCCTGGACGGCAGCGCCAGCGGGCAATGGGCCCTGTCGGCCCTGCTGGGTGCAGCGGCAGCCTTCCTGACCACATTCGGGGCCGGCCTGCCGCCGCTGTTCACGACCGTGGCCGACAATGTGCTGTCGATTGCCTGCCTGGTCTTCGTCCATCGCGGCATGGCCATCTTTATCGGCGTGCCGCCGCCGGACCGCGCCTACTGCGCCGCCCTGGCGGTAAGCACACTGGCCTTCGCCTGGTTTGGCCTGATCCAGCCCCAATTGGAGATCCGCATCGCCATCGTCGCGCTGGCACGCGCCGGCTTCTGCTGCGCCACGCTACTGCTGCTGGCCCGTCCCGACCTGCCCTTCGGTGCCCGCTACCTGGCAGCCATCCTGGCAATGGCCTGCGCCTGGAACATCATGCGTCTGGCGGTGGCCATGGCGACCGACGCCGATAGCACGCAGTTCCTGCGCGCCGGCACCTCGTTCGCCGTCATGGCAGCAATTGGCGGCATCCTGAACGTTTTGATCAATGCCTTCCAGTTCCGGCTTGCCAGCGAACGGATTTGCGACGAACTGGCCGGACGCGCCAGCCGCCTCACCGCACAGCGCGACGAGCTGCACGCCATCGTGCTCGAACGCACGGCCGAACAAAGCCGCCTGGCCAATACCGACAGCCTGACCGGGCTGGCCAACCGCCGCCACTTCATGGAACACGGCAGCCGGGAAGTCAGCCGCGCGCGCCGCTATCGGCAGCCGCTGGCCATGCTGCTGCTCGATATCGACCACTTCAAGGAAATCAACGACAACTTCGGCCACCCTGCTGGCGACAAAGTGATCGCGGCAGTGGCCAATGCCTGCCGCACCTCGGGGCGCGGCAGCGACCTGGCCGGCCGCATTGGCGGCGAAGAATTCGCAGTACTGCTACCAGAAACCAACGCCATAGCCGCACAGCTGGCAGCCGAGCGTTTGCGCCGCAAGATCGCGGACCTCGACCTGGCCGCGCACGGCATCACGCGCGCCATCACCGCCAGCATTGGCGTTGCCGTCCTGCAAGGCAGCGAGACCGCACTGGAAGCCCTGCTGGCGCGCGCCGACCAGGCGCTCTACCTGGCAAAGCAGACGGGCCGCAACCGCGTGGTGAGCACATGATTACGCTGCACGTTAGCACCTGCGCGCTGACCATGGGCATTGGCTGCCTGGCGATCGGACTGGCTTATCTCGGCCTGCGCACGGTACGCGATGGCCGCTCCGCTGGTTCCAACTGGAGCATGGCGGCGGCCGCCCAGGGACTGGCCTGGATCTTGGTCGGCCTGCGCGGCCAGATACCGGATGTGCTGTCCATCTTGCTGGTCAGTGTCCTGGCGACCGTCTCCGCCATCCTCCTCTACCTCGGTACGGAAGGCTTTACCGGAACACGCCGCGCGGTGCATCCACTGGCCTGGCTGGTGCTGCTCCTGCTGCAGCTGCTGCCGGTCGCCTGGTTCACCTACTGGCAACCCGACATCAGCGCGCGCCTCATCCTCACATCCCTGGTGCGCACCGCCCTGCTGATTCCCGCCATTGTCCTGCTTTGGCGTACGCCCGCACTGGAAGGCCGCCGCGCGCTGATCGCCCTGCTCGTCACCGATGCGGCCTGGCACCTGCTACGCGCGGCAAGCCTGGCTGGCGACGTACCCATCGCGAACTTCTTCCAGCAAGGGCCGGAACAGGTTCTGACCTTGATGCTGCGCGGCGCCAGCGCCATTTTGATTATCGGCGTCCAGTTCAGCGTAGAAAGCGATAACAGCCGCCGCGCCTTGCAGGCCTGGGCCTGCGGGCTGGAAAGGGAAAGCCAGCAGCTGGAGCAGACCATCCGCCAACGCAACGAGGAATTGCGCAAGCTGGCCACTACCGACTTCCTGACCGGGATGCCGAACCGCCGCGAGTTCCTGGCCCGCGCCGAACAGGAAATCTCACGCGCGCGCCGCCATGGCACGCCGCTGGCTTTGCTGATGCTTGATGTCGACCGCTTCAAGGCGATCAACGACCGTCATGGCCACGCGGCAGGCGACCAGGCCATCGTCGCGATGGCCCGGCATTGTATGAAAGCCTGCCGCGCCAGCGATGTCGCCGGCCGCCTGGGTGGGGAAGAATTCGGACTGCTGCTGCCGCACAGCAGCATGGAGGAAGCGCAGCTGATCGCCGAACGGCTGCGGGAAGGCGCCAGCCAGCTGCCGCTGCCACATGGACGCCTCACCATCAGCGTGGGTGTGGCCAGCCTGGAAGACAGCGACACCGGCTCGGAGTCGCTGCTGCTGCGTGCCGACCGCGCGCTGTACGGCGCCAAAAACGAAGGGCGCGACTGCGTTCGGTGCGGTTGACTTAGACCGCGTCGGCGCCGGTTTCGCCGGTGCGGATGCGGATCACCTGCTCAATGTTCTGCACGAAGATCTTGCCGTCGCCGATCTTGCCGGTGCGGGCGGCCTTGATGATCGCGTCCACGGCGGTATCGACCACGCTGTCATCCACCACCACTTCCACCTTCACCTTCGGCAGGAAATCGACCACGTATTCCGCGCCGCGATACAGCTCGGTATGGCCCTTCTGGCGGCCAAAGCCCTTCACTTCAGTCACGGTCAGGCCGGTCACATTGACTTCGGCCAGCGATTCGCGCACTTCGTCCAGCTTGAATGGCTTGATGATGGCGGTAATTTGCTTCATTGCGTTCTCCTTATAGTGGTTAGGCGTCGGGCACAGTCTTCAGGTTTTCCAGCCAGGCAGCGGCCTCCGAATCGCTCGGGGCACGCCAGTCGCCACGCGGCGACAGCGAACCACCGCCGCCGACCTTCGGCGCATTCGGCACGCAAGTACGCTTGAACTGCGAAGTCTGGAAGAAACGCTTCAGGAAAATGCCCAGGTTATGCTTGATATCTTTCAGTTCGTACTGGTTACGCGCGACATGCTCGTCTTCCGGCCACAGGCCGACGTCGCGGTCCTTCCAGGCATGGTGCGCAAGGAAAGCCACCTTGGCCGGCGCAAAGCCGAAACGCAGCGTGTAGTAAAGGTTAAAGTCCTGCAGCTCGTACGGACCGATCACGTTCTGCGTGATTTGCGCTGGCGCTTCGTCGCCCGCCTTGCCCGGCACCAGCTCGGGGCTGATTTCCGTGTTCACCACCGCCAGCAGCACGCTGGAATTGACGTCGCCGAACTGCTTGCTCTCGGCCACCCAACGCACCAGGTGCGTGATCAGGGTCTTCGGCACGCTGGCGTTCACGTTGTAGTGGGACATGTGGTCGCCCACGCCGTAAGTGCACCAGCCCAGCGCCAGCTCGCTCAAATCGCCGGTGCCGATCACGATGCCGTTGTGGTGGTTCGCCATGCGGAACAGGTGGTTGGTGCGCTCGCCCGCCTGCACGTTTTCGAAAGTGATGTCGTATTCTTCCTTGCCTTCGCTGTACGGGTGGCCGATATCCTTCATCATCTGGATGCAGCTTGGGCGGATATCGATCTCCAGCGCCGTGCAGCCGACGAACTGCATCAGCGCCCGCGCCTGGTCCAGCGTGCGGGTGCTGGTCGCGAAGCCCGGCATGGTGGCGGCGATGATATTCGCGCGCGGCAGGCCGAGACGGTCCATCGCCTTAGCGCAGACCAGCAACGCATGGGTCGAATCCAGGCCGCCCGAGACGCCGATCACCACCTTCTTGATGCCCGACGAGGACAGGCGCTGCACCAGCGCGCTGACCTGGATGTTGTATACCTCCATGCAGCGCTTGTCGCGCAGCGCCGGGTTGGATGGCACGTAAGGGAAGCGCGCCACATTGCGCTCCAACGGCAGCACGCGGTGCGTTGGCAGATCGACCGGGAAGCGTACGGTGCGGAACTGGCTCGCTTCGTTCTTGTGGCGGCGCATGGAGTGGCCGAAAGTCGTGGTGCGCATGCGCTCGCGCGACATGCGCTCCAGGTCCACATCCGCAAAGATCATGTGCGATTCATCGGCAAAGCGCTCGGACTCGGCTAGCATTTCGCCGTTTTCGTATATGAGGGCCTGACCATCCCAGGCCAGGTCGGTGGTCGATTCGCCGCGGCCGGCCGAAGAATACAGGTAAGCCGCGATGCAGCGCGCCGACTGCTGGCCCACCAGCTGGTGGCGGTAATCGGACTTGCCGACCAGGACATTGGAAGCGGACAGGTTCACCAGCACCGTCGCCCCGGCCAGGGCGGCGAAGGACGACGGCGGGATCGGCACCCACACGTCCTCGCAGATCTCGACATGGAATTTAAACAGCGGCAGGTTTTCCAGCTCAAACAGCTGGTTGGCGCCGAACGGCACCTGTTGGCCCAGCAGCGTGACCTCGGTGGACACCGCCTCATCGGCCGCGCTGAACTGGCGCGCCTCATAGAACTCGCTATAGTTCGGCAGATAGGACTTGGGCACTGCGCCGCGGATCGCGCCGCCCGCCACCACAATGGCGCAATTAAACAGCTGATGGTCCACGCGCAGCGGCGCCCCCACCACCATCGCCGCCGGAATCCGGCGCGACGCCTCAACCACCGCCGCCAGCCCCTGTAGCACGGTATCCAACAGCGCCCGCTGGTGGAACAAGTCATCGCAGCAATAGGCCGACAGCCCCAGCTCCGGGAACGCCACTAGCAGCGCCCCCTTCGCCGCCGCCTGCTCCGCCAGCGCAATAGTCTGCGCCGCATTAAACAGCGGATCAGCCACCCGGCAGCGCGGCACGCCAACCGCCACCCGGGCAAAATCATGGTGGTACAAATTATGGAACGAGTGCGTCATAGCTGAGCCAAGCCAATAGTGATGGCGAAGATTTTAACATTGCCAGAAATGTCCATTGTGGGGTCAGGAACAAATATGGACATTTCTTCCGCCACAGCAAAATTTGTCCACTTTCGTTCCTGACCCCAATGTCGCTAGAATGGCCGGATGGAATACCGTACCAGCGTCATATCGTCGCTTTCAGATGTCGCGCCGGCCGAGTGGGATCGGCTGGCGGAGGGCAACCCCTTCCTGTCGCATGCTTTCCTGCACGCCCTGCACGAATCCGGCAGCGCGGCGGCGGAAACCGGCTGGCAGCCGCAGTTTTTGGCCGTCCATGCCGGCGGGGAGCTGGTGGCCGCCATGCCGCTCTACGTCAAATCGCATTCGTACGGCGAGTATGTGTTCGACTGGGCCTGGGCCGATGCCTACCACCGCAACGGCATCGAGTACTACCCCAAGCTGCTATCGGCCATCCCTTTCACGCCGGTCACCGGCACCCGCCTGATGGCGCGCGATCCGCAAGCGCGTGCGGCCTTGCTGGCCTTCCTGTGCGAGCAGCAGCTGGCGGCCGCCATGTCCTCCACCCACATCCTGTATCCGCCGCAGGAGGAAGCCGAGCAACTGGCGGCTGCCGGCTTCATGCTGCGCAGTGGCGTGCAATTCCATTGGCTGAATCAGGGCTATCAGAACTTCGATCAGTTCCTGCAAACGCTGGAACACAAAAAACGCAAAAACATCCGCGCCGAACGCCGCAAGGTGCAGGAGGCCGGCATCACCATGCGCCAGCTGCGTGGCAGCGAGGCGACCGAGGCGGACTGGCGCTTCTTCCACCGCTGCTACAGCAACACCTACGCCGAGCACCGCTCCTCGCCCTACCTGAACCTGGATTTCTGGCTGCGCCTGGCCCGCAGCATGCCGCAGCACCTGCTGCTGGTCCTGGCCGAACGCAATGGCCAGCCGGTCGCTTCCTCGCTGGTGGTCTATACCAGCGACACGCTCTATGGCCGCTATTGGGGCGCAATGGAACACATCCCCTGCCTGCACTTCGAGACCGCCTATTACCAGCCGCTTGAATTCTGCATCGCCAACGGCATCGGCACGTTTGAAGGCGGCGCCCAGGGCGAGCACAAGATGGCGCGCGGTTTCCTGCCGCAGAAGACCTGGTCAGCACACTGGCTGGCCCACCCTGCCTTCAGCGATGCGGTCGAGCGCTTCCTGGAGCGCGAAGCGGGCGGTATCGACGCCTACCTCGACGAACTAAACGAGCGCACGCCATTCCGCAGTTAATGTTTGCTGCGGCGGCGCTAGTGTACACTTAGGCGAGGCCCCATGGCCGCCACAAGGAGCTGCATCATGTGCGCCCACCGCAACACGACGGAACTCGAACGCAGCCGCTTCAGGCAGCACGGCAACGCTGATGTCACTTTCGACGGACGGAGCATGCGTGCCGAATCCACCGGCCCATTCAATGCCGAACATATTGAGGCCTCCGAGCTGACCATTCGCGACCTGCTCGCAGCCTGCCCGCCCAATGGCCCTTACGTGCAACTGATACGCGTCCACGAAAGCGCCCTGTTCAGCATGGATCTCGAAGCGGCGCTCAGGCGCATGATCGAGAACCTGCGCGCAGACGGGATACTCAGCGCTGCCGTCGCCGCAGTGGACGAAGAAGGATGCGATGGCTTTGGCCTGATGTTTCCGCGCTATGCGGCGATCTATGCGTCCTACGGCATCCCGGTGCGGGACTTCACCAGCTATGCCGCCGCAGAAGCCTGGCTGGAAAGCGTGCTGGCGGCAGCGGGAAAATAAAAAGGCGCCTGGGCGCCTTTTTTGTATCGCGATTACTGCTTCTTGGCTTGCTCTACGCCGTGCAGGATTTCCTTCTTGGCTTCTTCCGGGCCGTACCAGCCGTCCACTTTCACCCACTTGCCTGGCTCCAGGTCTTTGTAGTGCTCGAAGAAGTGCTGGATCTGCTGCAGGCGCAGGTCCTGCAGGTCTTCCGGCTTCTGCCAGTGCTTGTAGATCGGCAGGATCTTGTCGACCGGTACCGCCAGCACTTTCGCGTCTTCGCCGGATTCGTCGGTCATCTTCAGCACGCCGATAGCGCGGCAACGCACCACCACGCCCGGGATCAGCGGGAATGGGGTGATCACCAGCACGTCAACCGGATCGCCGTCGTTGGACAGGGTGTTCGGGATGTAGCCGTAGTTGCATGGGTAGTGCATGGCAGTACCCATGAAGCGGTCGACGAAGATGGCGCCGGATTCTTTGTCCACTTCGTACTTGATCGGATCCGCGTTCATCGGGATCTCGATAATGACGTTGAAATCGTTCGGCAGGTCTTTACCAGCCGGTACTTTGTTCAGGCTCATGTTTTTCCTCGGATTATTGCAATTTGGAACAGTCTAACCTTGCAATTATAACGAAGTGCGCGCCGCTTGTGCGGCGCAGCACCCGTTTTACAGGATAGTCGCCAATGCGCACTGGCGATAGTGGTTCGCCGCTTCTTCCGGCTGGGACAGCGCTTCATGCATCTGCGCCAGCTTGAGGTGGGATTCGCGCACCATGCGCGGTTCGGAGGCGTCGGACAGGGCTTGCTCCAGGTAGCGCTGGGCCTTGCCCCACAATTTCTGCTTCAGGCACAGGGAACCCAGGGTCAGCGTCAGTTCGGCGTCGTTCGGGCGCTCGCGTACCCAGCCTTCACAGTGTTCGATTTGCACCAGCAGTGCAGCGGAACCACTCGGCGCGGCGGCTTCGCGGTAGGCGCGCACCACACGGTCGTCCCAATTGGCGGCCAGCGCTTCTTCGCACACCACGCGGGCGTCGTCGTGCAGGCCGCGTGCGTTGAGGGCGGTGGCGGCACGGCAGGCGACAAATGGCTTCAGGCGGTCAGCCGTCGGGATGGTGGCCCAGACGCGCTGCAGCGACTCGGCATCGTGCGCGTTATCGTTCAGCAGGTCGTCATAGGCCAGTTCGCGCAGGCGGGCGGACAGTGCCGGATGCAGCGCCTTATGCTTGTCCAGCAGGCGCACCAGGCGCAGTACTTCCGGCCAGTTCTTGGCCTGCTGCTCGGCCTTCAGCGACCATTGCAGGGCGTGGATATGGCGGGTGCCGCTGGCATTCAGCTCCCGCACCGCTTCCAGCGCCGCTTCCGGCTGGTGGTCGTCGACCAGCAGTTCGGTGACGGTCATCAGGCGCGCGGTTTTCATGCTGTTGTCGCTGGCGATGCGGGCCAGCCACTGGTCGCGGCGGGCCTGCTGGCGCATGCGGTGGGCAGCGCGGGCGCCGATCAGGGCGGCGACACCGGCGTTCTCCGGCAGTTCGGCGGCGCGCAGGGCTGCCTTTTCGGCGTGGCCGAAGCGGCCTTCGAACAGGGCTTTCAGCGCATCGCGCAGGCCTTTATTGCCATCGCGCTCGCGCTTATGCTGGCGGTAGGCGGCGACTTTGCGCGGCATATCCACGGTAGCGTTGAACGCGCGCACCAGGAAATACACCACCATGAAGGCCGCCACCAGCAGCACCATGAAGAAATTGAGCGACAGGTCGACGCGGTACGGCGGGTAGAACAGCACCACATTGCCCGGGTTGAAGCGGGCAGTCACGGCGATACCGATGGCGGCTGCCATCATCAAAACGAGCCAAATGAAGAATCGCATTATGGCTTCGCCTTGTAGTTACGCACGGCGTTCAGGCTGTCGGCCAGGGTCGGCATTTCGATCGACAGGTTGCTGCCCTGCAGCTGGCGTAGCAGCTGCTGCGCGGTCTTGGTCTGCGCCGCCTTGGTGTCGAAATAGCGGGCCAGCGATTCCTGGGCGGCCAGCAGGTCGGCGCGGAAGGCGGCTTCGTTGCGCGACAACAGGGCCATGCGGGCGTTCAGCAGGCGCAGTTTCAGGTTCTCGCGCAGGAAGTAGGCTTCTTCCGGCGCCATCATGATGGCGTCCGGGTTGTCGACGCGGCGCACGCGGATCAGGGTCGTGAACTCGGTCCACATATCGCTGCTCCACTCTTGCCAGACCGCCTTGGCGCGGCTGCCCCAGCCCTCTTCCTCGGCGGCCGGCGCGGAGGCGGCATCCTTGGCTTTGACTTTGCCGTGCGCTGGCACATGGGCCTTGCGCACCGGCGGCGCGGCGGGAGTTGGCTTGGCGTCGGACATCATCGGCAGGCCGTCGACCTGGGCGATCACGTTATCCAGGCGCACCGCCAGGCCGACCGAATCGACGTTCGGCAGCGCCTTCAGGCGTTCGATATCCTTCGCGATGGCGCGGCGGATCGTGATGAATTGCGGCTTGTCGGAACGCGACAGGCTGCGGTCGGCGTTCTGCAGCGCGATCAGCGCGCCCGGCACGTTGCCGGCCAGTTGCAGCTGCTGGCTGGCGGTGGACAGCACTTGCTCGATTTCGGCCAGCGCCCACTCGTCGCGGTTCTTCGACATGTCCTGGTACAGCTGCTCCAGCGCCATCTGCTGCGCCTGGGCTTCCTGCTGGCGGTTTTCCAGCACGCCCAATTTGAGCTGGAGCTCCTTGGTGGTTTCCTGCACGCCCTTGGCCAGCTGGCTGGTCTGGCCGTTCAGCGAATCGCCCTGCTGCAGGCGGCGCGCCATCTCCTCACGCAGGCGGAACACCTGGTTCTTGGAATAGAAGGCTTGCGCGGCCAGCAGGATGCCAAGCACCACCACCGCAATCGTCAGCGGCTGGCGCAGCGCGTCACGCTCCGCGGCCGGCGGGGTCGCTGGCGCGGCAGGAGCGGCTGGGGAAGGTTCGACGGCCGGCGCGTTCTGCGGAGTTGGCGGGACGTCTTTATTGTCAGTTTGATTAGGCAAATCGTTCATGGACGTGATTGTAACGCGGCGAGCACCCGTTCGTCGCCTGAACCTGTCAGGGTCACATTCTGGCATCCCAATTCGCGTGCGGTGTCGGCAATGCGCGAATGGGGGACGATCAGGTGCTGATGTTGCAATGATGCAACGATTTTCACATTATTTAATTGTTGTAGCAAGCCGATAAGGCCGCGCAGGGCTTCGGAGCTGGTGATGATCCATTCGGCGTCGGCGTCGATCAGGGCTCGCAGGCGGGCGGCCAGTTCGGGCGTCAGCTGCGGCACGGCGCGGCGGTAGGCGGGCAGCACGGTCACTGCGGCGCCGGCGGCGCGGAAGGAGTCGGCCATCAGCTCGCGGCCGGATTCGCCACGCACGATCAGGACTCTGGCGCCGCGCAGGGCGCTCAGGTCGAGCGCTTGCAGCAGGTGTTCGGTGTCGCTGTGCGCGGGATCAGCGGGGCAGTCGATCTGGCTCGCGGGGACGCCGCGTGCGATCAACGCCTGGCGGCTGCCCTCGCCCACCACGGCGGCGCGCAAGCCTTCCGGCCAGCCAGGAATATGCGCGAAGGCCGCATCCACAGCGTTTGGCGACACGAAGGCGACCAACTGGTAGTCCGCCAGCCCGGCCAAGGCGGCGCGCAGGGGCGCCTGGTCCGGCAACGGCGTAATTTCCAGCAGCGGCAGCACCTCCACCGCACGCCCAAGCGCGCGGATACGCCCAGCCAGCGGCTCGGCCTGCGCGATCGGACGGGTAAGAACGACTGGCCGCGACATCAGCACATCAGGGTCAGACCCTTGGGTCTGACCCTGGTTTACCGGTTTTAATGGGTTAGCCGGCACAAACGCGGCACTTACGCCGACGGCGCAGCGTTCGGATTCATACCGTCAGCCTGCTCGGTCAGGCAGACAGCGAGAATGGCCTCCGCATCCTGCGCGCGCAGCTGCTCGGCGACTGCCGCACCCAGCGACTCCGCATCGGCAGCGGCGCCATTAATCTCAGCGCGCGCAACACGGGTGCCGTCAGGGGTGGCAACCATGGCGCGCAGATGCATCTGCCCGCCATCGACGGTCGCGAAGGCCGCCAGCGGCACCTGGCACGACCCGCCAAACACCTTGGACACCTTGCGCTCGGCGGCAACTGCCTGCGCGGTCGGCAAGTCATTCAGCGGCGCCAGGATCGCCTTCAAATCCAGGCCATCGTTACGCTCGGCGATCTCGATCGCCATCGCACCCTGCCCTGCAGCCGGCAGCGAATCCTCCGGCGACAGCAGCGATTTGATGCGCTGCGGCAGACCAAGGCGCTTCAGGCCGGCGGCAGCCAGGATAATGGCCGCATACTCACCGCGATCCAGCTTGCCCAAACGGGTATCCAGATTGCCGCGCAGCGGCTTGATCACCAGATGCGGGTAACGCGCCGCGATCAGCGCCTGGCGACGCAGGCTGCTGGTGCCGACAATCGCGCCAGCCGGCAGCTCCGCCAGCGAACCGAAATCGTTGGAAACGAAGGCATCACGCGGGTCTTCGCGCTCCAGCACCGCCGCCAGGGCGAAACCTTGCGGCAGCTCCATCGGCACGTCTTTCAGCGAATGGACAGCCAAATCAGCCCGGCCCTCCTCCATCGCCACTTCCAGTTCCTTCACAAAAAGGCCCTTGCCGCCGACCTTGGACAGCGCGCGATCCAGGATCTGGTCACCCCGGGTTGTCATGCCCAGGATCTCAATGCTGCACTGCGGATATAATAAAGACAAGCGCGCACGGACATGCTCCGCCTGCCACATGGCGAGGCGGCTTTCGCGCGATGCGATCACCAATTTGGAAGGGAGCTGTTGGGCCATTTCAGGAGTATTCAAAACCAGTTCTTTCGCTGTTGCTAGCGCCAAACCGGCGTTCACCAGTTTATTGCGCATGATTAGGACCACAAATTTTAGCATGCGCGCCCTATGCAGACCGTGGCCACAAGCCTTTTGCACGACCATTCTTATCTTTTGACTGATTAACTATGGCAAATCAAGTAAGTGCAACAGACGAACACCAGAGCGCCGATAAAGACGCGCCGTTGAAAGAAGATATCCGCCTGCTGGGCCGCCTCTTGGGCGAAGTCCTGCGGGAGCAGGAAGGCGAAGAAGTATTCGCCGTCGTAGAGACCATCCGCCAGACCGCAGTCCGCTTCCGCCGCGAAGCCGACGCCGGCGCGGCCAAGGAACTGGACGGCATGCTGAAAATCCTGACACGCGAGCAAACCATTACGGTGGTGCGTGCTTTCTCCTATTTCTCACACCTGGCCAATATTGCGGAAGACCAGCACCACATCCGCCGCCGCCGCGCGCACCTGATCGCCGGCTCGGCTCCGCAAAAGGGCAGCATCAGCTTTGCGCTCGACAAGCTGAAAGAATCCGGCGTCGAACTCGACACCGTGACCAGCTTCTTTAAAGAAGCCCTGATTAGCCCCGTCCTGACCGCGCACCCGACCGAGGTGCAGCGCAAGTCCATCCTGGACGCGGAACACGATATCGCCCGCCTGTTGGCCCAGCGCGACCTGCCGCTGACGCCGAAGGAGCGCGCCACCAACCTGCACATGCTGCGCGCCCGCATCGCGACGCTGTGGCAGACCCGCATGCTGCGCTACTCCAAGCTGACCGTGGCGGACGAAATCGACAACGCCCTGTCCTATTACCGCATCACCTTCCTGCGCGAGCTGCCGGCCCTGTACGACGATATCGAATCCGAGATCGCCGAGCACTATGGCCAGGCCGCGCCGGCCGCCATCGACGCGTCCTACGTGCAGATGGGCAGCTGGATCGGCGGTGACCGCGACGGCAACCCGAACGTCAACGCAAGCACCATGCAGCACGCGCTGGAACGCCAGGCCACCACCATCCTCGACTTCTACCTCGACGAAGCCCACGCCCTGGGCGCCGAGCTGTCGGTGTCGACCCTGATGATTGGCTGCTCGCCGGAGCTGCAAGCCCTGTCCGACGCTTCCACCGATACGTCGGACCACCGTTCGGACGAGCCATACCGCCGCGCCCTGATCGGCATCTACGCCCGCCTGGCCAGCACCGCGCGCGCACTGGGCGCCACCAACATCCTGCGCAAGGAAGTGGGGCACGCCGAGCCTTACGAGTGCCCGGCCGACTTCTCGGCTGACCTGCAGGTGCTGATCGACTCGCTGGACGCCAATTACGGCTCCGTGCTGGCGCGCCCACGCCTGACCACCCTGAAGCGTGCCGCCGACATCTTCGGCTTCCACCTCGCGTCGCTGGACATGCGCCAGTCGTCCGACATCCACGAGCGTGTGCTGGCCGAACTGTTCGCCAAAGCTGGCGCGCAGGCCGACTACGCGGCGCTCGACGAAGCGGCAAAGGTCAAGCTTTTGCTGGCCGAGTTAGCGCAACCACGACTGCTTTACTCGCCGTATATCGAGTATTCGGACGAAACCACGTCCGAACTGACCATCCTGCGCACGGCGCGCGATATCCGCCAGCGCTATGGCAAGCGCGCCATCCGCAACTACATCATCTCGCACACCGAGACCGTGTCCGACCTGCTGGAAGTGTTCGTGCTGCAGCAGGAAACCGGCCTGCTGCGCGTGAATGCGGACGGCGAGCGCACCTCGGACCTGATGGTGATCCCGCTGTTCGAAACCATCCCTGACCTGCAGCGCGCAGCCGGCATCATGGAAGAATTGATGGCCGTGCCGCTGGTGAAGTCTCTGATCGCCAAACAAGGCCAGATCCAGGAAGTCATGCTGGGCTACTCCGACTCCAACAAGGACGGCGGCTTCCTGACCTCGAACTGGGAACTGTACAAGGCTGAACTGGGCCTGGTCGAGATCTTCGCCAAGGCCGGCGTCACGCTGCGCCTGTTCCATGGCCGCGGCGGCACCGTCGGCCGCGGCGGCGGCCCAAGCCACGAAGCGATCCTGGCGCAGCCGAAAGGCACCGTCAACGGCCAGTTGCGCCTGACCGAGCAAGGCGAAATCATCGCCTCCAAGTTCTCCAATGCCGAAATCGGCCGCCGTAACCTGGAACTGCTGGTTTCCGCCACGCTGGAAGCGAGCCTGATGCCGCCGCCGGCCGATGCCTGCCACGGCCCGCGCCTGGCCGGTTTCGAAGCCGTGATGGCCGAGATTTCCGAGCTGGCCTACAAGGCTTACCGCAACCTGGTGTACGAGACTCCTGGTTTCACCGACTACTTCTTCTCGGCCACCCCGATTGCGGAAATCGCTGAACTGAACCTCGGTTCGCGCCCTGCTTCGCGCAAATCGACGCGCCGCATCGAAGATTTGCGCGCCATTCCGTGGGGCTTCAGCTGGGGCCAGTGCCGCCTGCTGCTGCCGGGCTGGTACGGTTTCGGCTCCGCCATCGGTTCCTGGATCGCCGGCGGTCCACGCGACGAGCGTGTAGCGCAACTGCGCGACATGTTCCAGCACTGGCCGTTCTTCGCCACCTTGCTGTCGAATATGGACATGGTGCTGGCCAAGACCGACCTGGCGATTGCTTCCCGTTACGCGGAGCTGGTAACCGATAAGGAACTGCGCGAACGTATTTTCAAGCGCATCACCGAGGAGTACCATCACACCCTGGAATGCCTGGAGTCGATCACCGGCACGCAAGACCGCCTGGCTGGCAACCCGTTGCTGGCGCGATCGATCACCAACCGCTTCCCTTACCTCGACCCGCTCAACCACTTGCAGGTAGAGCTGATCAAGCGCCGCCGCGCGCTGGGTAATGAACAGGACAAGGCGGACCCGCGCGTCAACCGCGGCATCCACCTGTCCATCAATGGTGTCGCCGCCGGCTTGCGCAATACCGGCTGATGCCCGTAGCACGGCCCGGCCGCACGCCGGGTCGTGTGCCACTAACAGGAGTTTGTATGTTTCGCTCGATGCTGCTTGCTGCCCTGATGCTCCCCGCCATCGCCTTCGCTGAGGACCAGGTGCGCAAGCTCGATACCTTCTACGGCATCAACGTAAAAGGCCCGGTCAACATTTTCGTCGAAGTCGGCAAGCCGCAAGGTGTCACCATCAGCGGCGACGCGGAGTTCATCCGCTGCGTCAACACCGTGGTGGACGGCGGCGTACTGCGCCTGGTGTACGAATCGGAGAAGGAAAAAGGCGTCACCATCAAGGACAGCCAGAAGATCACCATCACCGTGCCGGCACTGACCAGCTTCCGGGTGTTGGGCGCGGGCGTGGCGCGCGTCAACAACATCGCCGGTGAACGCATCGACATGAGCTTTGAAGGCGCTGGGGCCTTGTTCGCCAGCGGTAAAGTAAAGCTGCTGCGCCTGAAGGGCCAGGGCGTGGGCGAGGTCAACACCAAGGACTTGGTGACCGAACGCGCCGACGTGAACTTCAACGGCATGGGCGACGTCCATGTGCATGCCACCGATACCCTGAACCTGGTGGTCCAGGGCATGGGCAACTTCAAGTACTACGGCAACCCGAAACACGTCAACAAATCGGTTTCGGGCCTGGGCAGCGTCAGCGCTGGCAAATAAGCCTTGCGTGTGGCAGCTCGCGGGTTGCCACGTATCCCATCGAGCGGTACAGCGCCTGCGCACGGGCGTTGGCCGCGCCAACGTGCAGCATGGGATTTACCCCCTGCTGCTGCATCCCGTACATAATGTATTCCACCAGCCGCCGCGCATAGCCGCGCCCTGTGAATTCGGGGTGCGTGCAGACGGCGCTCACTTCGCGCATGTGGCCCAGGTCCATGCGCTCCCCGCTCAACGCGACCAGACGGCCGCCTTCATCGTGGATGCCGGCGTACTTGCCCATTGCGCCGGTGCGCTTGCGGAAGTATCCGGGGAAAGCGAGGTCGGTCAGCTCCACCATGGCCGGATCGTCGGCGGCCAGCACGCGGATCGCGGCAAGCGCCTCGGCGTCAGGCGCAGCGACAGGGCCGCCCTGGTAGACCATCTGCAGCACGCCGGACAGCGGCTGCAGCGTCCAGCCCTCCGGCAGTGCCGGCATGGCGCCGAGGAAGTAGTAGCTAGCGTCGGCGATGCCGGCCAGATCCTCCGCGCGCAGCGGCACGCCCTGCTCCGCCACCGCGCAGAACGGCGCCACATCGGCCGGATAACGCCGGGCCACGCCGGTCGGAATGCTAAAATGCTGCTGCGCCGAATTCAGCGCAGCCCAGATCGGGTTTTCCAATTCCTGCATGTCTCATCCAATGTCTAATTTACCTACCTGCCCAAAATGCCAGTCCGAGTATACCTACGAAGACGGTGAAAACTACGTTTGCCCTGAATGCGCCTTCGAATGGCCGAAGCAGGCCGCCGAAGCAGCCGGCGAGGTGGCGCGCGTCTACCGCGACGCCGTCGGCGCAATCCTGCAAGACGGCGATACCGTCACGGTGATCAAGGACCTGAAACCAAAAGGCTCCGGCGGCGTGATCAAGCAAGGCACCAAGGTAAAGAACATCCGCCTGGTCGACAGCGACCACGATATCGACTGCAAGATCGAAGGTTTCGGCGCCATGAGCCTTAAATCGGAATTCGTGCGCAAAGTCTGACCGGGCGCTCGGTGACAATTTATGTATATTTTTTAGTAAGCTTCAAGTTATAGTCTCGGAATAATTCTCATTTAATTCCGGAGACGCCACCGATGAAGCTTGCCCCACTGGCCTTTACCCTCTTGCTCACCCTGACGGGGACAAGCCATGCCGCCGGCCCAATGGGAGAAAGCAAGACCGAATCCAGCACGATGACCGGGGTGAATGCGGCAGGCGAATGGGTTGGCGAGATCAAGGAGGAGGACGGCCGACGCCGCGCCGTCCTGATGTCGCAAGGCCGCCGCATCGAGATCGGCACGCTGGGCGGCAGCGACAGCACCGCCAACGCCATCAACAACCAGGGCACCGTCACCGGCGGCGCCCTCACCGCCGGCAATGCCTGGCACGCCTTCCGCTACGACGAAGCACGCGGCATGCGCGACCTCGGCACACTGGGCGGCAGCAGCAGTGTCGGTACCGCGATCAGCGAGGCAGGCCACATCGTCGGCTATGCCGATACCGAAGACGGCAACTACCACGCCTTCGTCGACAACGGCATCGCCATGCTGGACCTGGGCACCTTCGGCGGCAAGAACAGCTACGCCACCGCCGTCAACTCCAATGGCTACGTGGTCGGCGCCGCGCAGCTGCCGAATGGCTACCGCCGTGCCTTCCTGTATAAGCCGGGCAGCGGCATGATCGAGCTGCCGACGCTGGGCGGCCGCATCAGCGTCGCCACCGCCATCAACGAGGCCGGCATCGTGGTCGGCGCCTCGGAGACTGCCGACCAGGGCTGGCACGCCTTCATGTACGACGGCAAGCGCATGATCGACCTGGGCGCGATGCTATCGCGCGGCTCCAGCTTCGCAAACGGCATCAACGCCAATGGCGACGTGGTTGGCACGGTCAAGATCAAGGGTCACGACGCACCCCACACCTTTATCTACCGCAACGGGCGCATGCAGCTGCGCTTTGGCCCGGACAGCCTGTATGTCACGCGCGATATCACCGATGACGGCAATGTGATCGGCGCCACCTACACCGGCCACGTGCTGAAGTCCGGCACGGTCAATGCCGACCGCCTGAGGCACCGCCTTGGATGGGACGCCTGGATTACATTGCTGGCATTGGGTAGCCTGATCGTGTATGCCGGCTTCAAAGCGCATGCCCGCATCCGCAAGGGCATCGATTTCAAACTTATGTTCCTGTCGGTGGCATGATGCGCGCGCTGCTCCTGTGCGCTGCCCTGCTGGCAGCAGGCCCCGTAGCGGCTGGTCCGTTTGGCGGTTCGATCTCAGAGTCGGTGGTCGCCAAAGACATGAACGGCAAAGGCGAATCGGTATTCGAATCGGTCACCGATATCGGCTACCGCACTGCTTTTCTTCGTTCCGGAGGCCTGCGCTACGACATTGGCACTTTCGGCGGCCGTGAAAGCATCGCCGCCGCCATCAACGACGCAGGCTGGGTCACCGGCTCTGCGCAGACCGCCAGCAACCAGTGGCGCGCCTACCGCTTCCACAAGAACAGCGGCCTGCGCCAGCTCGACACGCTGGGCGGCCAAAGCAGCACCGGCACCGCCATCAATGAACACGGCCACGTGGTCGGCCATGCCGACACTTACGGCGGCAATTACCACGCCTTCTTCGACAATGGCGACGGTATGCTGGACCTGGGCACCTTCGGCGGCAAGAACAGCTACGCCCTCGGCATCAACAAGCACGGCGCGGTAGTGGGCGCCGCCGACCGCGCCAACGGCTTCCGCCTGGCCTTCGTGTACAAGCCCGGCATCGGCAAGATCGAGATCCCTGACGTGGGCGAGCGCCACAGCATCGCCACCGGCATCAACGACCATGGCGTGGTGGTCGGCACCATGCAGATGAAGAACCACACCTGGCACGCCTTCAGCTACGACGGCGTGCGCACGGTGGACCTGGGCGCCATGACCGGCAACGGCTCCAGCATGGCGACCGCCATCAACAACCGGGGCGACATCGTCGGTAATGTGCGCTATCCGGACAAGGACAATCCGCTGACCTTCATCTACAGCAATGGCAAGATGCAGGTGCGCGATACCTACGGCAAGCTGGACCTGGCGCGCCGCATCACCGACGACGGCCAGGTGATCGGCGCCAACATGATCCGCCACCAGATGCAGGCCGCCCGCGTAGCGCGCGACAAGGCCCGCTCGCTCGACCCGCTGTCACTGGCCGACCAGCTGACCTATGCGTTCTACGCCGTGCTGGCGACCTTTGTCCTGTATAAGCTGCGCCAGCACTTCCGCGACGGCATAAGGTTCGGCGTGAAGTTTCTTTCGTTTGCCTGAGGCGTGTAACGTTATGTTTCCCGGCCGCCGCTAGCGCCTTTGGCCGTGGAATACTGATGCCTCTTAAACCTACAATTAGAGACTCGGAATGAAGAAATACCTGCTCCCAGCCCTGCTGCTGGCGGCCAGCAGCGCCGTGGCCCAGGACAAGCCGGCCGCCGACGCGGCCAAGCCTGCAGGCGACCGCCCTGCCGACACCAAAGCCTACGACCGCGTCCTGAAGGCCGAATCTGCCGTCACCAAGACCAGCACCGTCACCATCAAGGGCAAGCAAGTGCCCTACAAGGTCACCGCCGGCACCCAACCGGTCTGGGACAAGGATGGAAAAGTCGTTGCGTCCCTGTTTTACACCTACTACCAGCGCACCGATGCCGGCGACAAATCGCGCCGCCCGCTGGTGCTGTCGTTTAACGGTGGTCCAGGCTCGGCCTCGGTGTGGATGCACATCGCCTACACCGGTCCAAAAGTGCTGAACGTCGATTCCGAAGGCTATCCGGTGCAGCCCTACGGCGTGAAGGATAATCCGCACTCCATCCTGGACGTGGCGGACATTCTCTACATCGATCCGGTCAACACCGGCTTCTCGCGCGTGCTGGACCCGAAAGCCGACCGCGCCCTTTTCTTCGGCGTGAATGCCGACATCAAATACCTGGCCGACTGGCTGCAAGCCTTCGTCTCGCGTGAAGGCCGCTGGACCTCGCCCAAGTTCCTGATCGGCGAAAGCTATGGCACCGCGCGCGTCTCCGGCCTGGCGCTGGAGCTGCAGAATGCCCATTGGATGTATTTGAACGGCGTGGTGCTGGTGTCCCCGACCGGCCTTGGCCTGAAGCGCGAAGGCCCGGTCGGCCAGGCGCTGTCCCTGCCCTACTACACCGCAGCGGCCTGGTACCAGAAAGCCCTGCCGGCCGACCTGCAGCAGAAGGATTTGAAAGACGTGCTGCCCGAGGCCGAAGCCTTCGCGGTCAACGAATTGATGCCGGCGCTGGCGCAAGGCGGCTTCCTGCCACCGCAGCAGCGCAGCGCGGTGGCCGCCAAGGTTGCGCGCTACGCCGGCCTGTCGGAAAAAATCGTCATGCAGCACAACCTGAGCGTCCCGGTCGGCACCTACTGGAAAGAGCTGATGCGCGACAAGGGCTACACCATCGGCCGCCTCGATTCGCGCTATCTGGGCATCGATAAGAAGGATGCCGGCGACAAGGTCGATTACAACGCCGAGCTGACCTCCTGGCTGCACTCCTTCACCCCGGCCATCAACTACTACCTGCGCGATGTGCTGGGCTACAAGACCGACCTGACCTACAACATGTTCGGCAACGTCCACCCGTGGGACAACAAGGACGACAACACCGGCGAGAACCTGCGCCAGGCCATGGCCGCCAACCCTTACCTCAAGCTGCTGGTGCAAGCGGGCTACTTCGACGGCGCCACCACCTACTTCGACGCCAAGTACACCATGTGGCAGCTCGACCCGAGCGGCCGCATGAAGGACCGCATGCGCTTTGAAGGCTACCGCAGCGGGCACATGATGTACCTGCGCGCGGAAGACCTGGTGAAATCCAACGACGACCTGCGCGACTTCATCCAGAAGGCGCTGCCGGCCGCCGGCGTCCCCGCCAAGTACTGACGAAAAAAAAGGGAGGCATCTGCCTCCCTTTTTATTTTATTTCTCCGTCAGGAACGTCTTCAGCTTGTCCGAACGCGAAGGCTGGCGCAGTTTGCTCATTGCCTTGGCTTCGATCTGGCGGATACGTTCGCGAGTCACGTCGAACTGCTTGCCCACTTCTTCCAGGGTGTGGTCGTTCGACATCTCAACGCCGTAACGCATACGCAGCACCTTGGCTTCGCGCGGAGTCAGGGAGTCCAGCACTTCCTTGATCACGTTGCGCATCGAAGCGTGCAGCGCGGCGTCCAGCGGCGCCAGCGTGGTGTTGTCTTCGATGAAGTCGCCCAGCTGGGAATCGCCGTCCTCGCCCATCGGGGTTTCCATGGAAATCGGCTCCTTGGCGATCTTCATGATCTCGCGCACTTTGGATTCCGGCATTTCCATCTTCACCGCCAGGGTAGCCATATCCGGCTCGGAACCGGTTTCCTGCATGATCTGGCGCGAGATGCGGTTCATCTTGTTGATGGTCTCGATCATGTGCACCGGCACACGGATGGTACGGGCCATGTCCGCGATGGAGCGGGTGATCGCCTGGCGAATCCACCAGGTCGCGTAGGTCGAGAACTTGTAGCCGCGGCGGTATTCGAACTTGTCGACCGCCTTCAGCAGACCGATATTGCCTTCCTGGATCAGGTCCAGGAACTGCAGGCCGCGGTTGATGTACTTCTTCGCGATCGAGATCACCAGACGCAGGTTGGCCACGGTCATTTCGCGCTTCGCGGTACGCGCACGCTTTTCGCCGGCAGCCATCTGCTTGTTGATCTTGCGCAGGTCGGCCAGCGGCAGCGCCACGCGCTCCTGCAGGTCGATCATCTTGTTCTGCAGTTCCTTGATGGCCGGCACGTTACGACCCAGCACAGCGCTGTAAGGCAGGCCGCCCGACACTTCGCCGTCCACCCAATCCAGGTTGGTTTCATTGCCAGGGAAGACCTTGATGAAGTGCGCGCGCGGCATACCGCAGCGGTTCACGCACAGCTCCAGCACGGAACGCTCGATCGAACGCACCTGCTCCATCTGGCCGCGCAGGGTGTCGCACAGCTTTTCCACCACCTTGGCAGTGAATCGGATGCCCAGCAGCTCGTTGGAGATGATGTCCTGCGCCTTCACATAAGCAGCATTGCCGTAAGCGGCCTTGCGCATCTTGTCGAACTGGGTCGAGATCAGGGCGAACTTGGCCAGCGCGTCTTCTTTCAGCTGCGCCAGCTGTTCGGTCGAGTAGCCGGCGGCGCCGCCATTGACGTCGCCGTCTTCTTCCTCTTCCTCCAGCTCTTCGTCGTCTTCCTCATCATCGGAAGCGGCAGCAGGAGCCTTCACCGGCGCTGGGGTCGGTGCGTCTTCGTTCAGGTCGACGAAACCGTCCACCACGTCGTCCACCTTCATCTCGTCCTTTTCGATCTTCTCGGCCAGGGCCAGGATCTCGGAGATGGTGGTCGGGCAAGCGGAAATCGCCTGGATCATGTCGCGCAGGCCGCCTTCGATACGCTTGGCGATCTCGATCTCGCCTTCGCGGGTCAGCAGCGCCACAGCGCCCATTTCACGCATATACATGCGGACCGGGTCGGTGGTACGGCCGAAATCGGAATCGACGGTCGACAGCGCGGTGGCGGCAGCGGCTTCCACTTCATCGTCGCTGGCGGCGGTCGGCACGTTATCGGACAGCAGCAGCGCTTCCGCATCCGGCGCGCGCTCGTACACGGCGATGCCCATGTCGTTGAAGGTCGCGATGATGCCTTCGATCGCTTCCGGATCGACGATGTTTTCCGGCAGGTGGTCGTTGATTTCTGCGTAAGTCAGGTAGCCGCGGTCCTTGCCCAGGTTGATCAGGTTCTTGAACTGGGTGCGGCGCTTTTCCAGCTCCTCCGCGTTGGCGCCATCGTTCATGCCGAAAGCGTCCAGGCCCTTGGCCTTGCGCTCGCGCGCCTTGGACGCGGCCTTCAGTTCGGCGCGTTCCACGGCGTTCAGTGCCGCCACTTCATCGTTTTCCGGGGTGAATTCGCTTGGCTTGCGGCCACGGCGGCCCGGCACCTTCACTTGCGGCAGCAGGTAGCCGGAGGTGTCGATGGCGGCCAGCACGGCCGCGTCGCGCACTTCGGTCACGGCGGCTGGGCCGGTGGTCACGGTCACCGGCGCAGGATCAGCTGCAGCAGCGGCCTTCGGCTTGCGGCCGCGCGGCTTCGGCGCGACGACCGGTGCTTCTTCAGCAACGACGGCCAGCGACACCGGCTTGGCTTCCGCAGTCTTGCGGGCGCGGGTCTTGACGACCGGTTCGGCCGCAGCTGCCACCGGCGCTTCCGCAGCCGGCACGGCGGCCAGACGGGAACGGGTTTTCTTTACAACGGTGACTTTGCCTGCTTCCTCTTGAGCGTTGTCGATCACATACGAAAGGCTGGTCTTCGGCACGGCCAGCGGAGCGCTGGTGGTGGCAGAACCAGTGGATTTCTTGGCGGACAACGTCAGGGTCTTAGGTTTCGTCATTCAATATCTCTCTGCGCATGCCCGGGGGCACGCTTAGTCAAAGGCTCGGTTGTTCAGGGATAATCGGGAAAAGAAAAAGCCCGCTTGACCGGGCTTGCTTCCGATGATTCAGTGATTAGAGAGGGCACATGCCCTGGAACTGGTCTACACAGGGCAGCGCGGCCCCGGCCGAAAACTCTTTACCAATCTGAATTCGCACTGTCCTGCAATTAGTGCGTCTGTCATTATACAAGCTTTTGGGTCCGGCCGCACGCGATAAATCGATAGCAAAACAACATCAATATGGGAAACACAATGCCCTGAGGGGGCGCGTCGTGGTATGCTGGCGGCTCTTGCTTAACCAACGAAGTCGATGAACACTAGCCTCACCCCTCAGCAGCCGGCCGAAGAAACCACTGCCGCCGCCTCTGCCGCCCCAAATTCCGCACGTGCCCTGCTCAAGCAATTGCAGCAACAGTTTGCCCCCTTCCGCGACAGCCTGCCGCTGTCGATCGGTATCGACAAGCAGCTGATCGCCGCACAGCCGGAAATCAACCGCAAGCTGATGCGCGCTGCCCTGGGCATCCACACTTCCTCGCAGCGCTACCTGCGCGCCATGGAAAAAGCCACCGTGCGCTACAACCTGGATGGCAGCACCGGCGCCGAGGTGACCGACGAACACCGCAAGCACGCCAGGGAAACCCTGGCCGAGCGCCATAAGAAAGAAATGGAACGCCGCAAGGCCGAACGCGCCGCCGAGCGCGAAGCTGCAGCCGCCGAGGAAGCAACCCGCCGCCGCGCGGAAAAGCTGCAGGCGCTGACCGCCAAGTTCTCCAAGAAGTAATGAGCGGCGACGCACCAGAAGCCGCACCCGAGTTGCCGCCGTACGAAGGCATCCGGCTGGCCAATGTGCGTCTCGTGAAAACCGCCGCCGATGCGGAGGCTGCGCAAGCGGCCCTGCTGGCGGCGGATGCCATCGGCTTCGACACCGAATCCAAACCCACCTTTGTCAAGGGCGAAAGCTCGGACGGCCCGCACCTGATCCAGTTCGCGGACGACCGCCAGGCCTGGCTGTTCCAGGTCGGCGACGGCTTTGCGCACACCGCCACGGTGAAAGCCATCCTGGAATCGGATATGACGCTGAAGATCGGCTTCGGCCTGTCGGACGACGTCAAGCGCGTGCGCGCCAAACTGGGCATCGAACCGCTCAAGGTAGTCGACCTGGGCGTGGTACTGCGCGTGCCGGGCCAGAAGAACGACCTGGGCGCCAAGAGCGCCGTCGCCAAATACTTCGGCCAGTCGCTCACCAAGTCCAAGAAGATTTCGACCACCAACTGGGCCGCGCCGCGCCTGAACGAAAAGCAGATCCTTTACGCGGCTGACGACGCGCAAGTGGCCCTGCGTGTGTTCCGCCACTGGATCGCCCAGGGCAATGTGCTGCCGCCGATCAAACCACCCAAGCCACCGCGCGCCCCTAAGCCGCAGCGCGCGCCAGCGCCCCGAGCGTAGCCACAGCGGCAGCCTGCCGCTCATCCCAGATATGTCCGTAGTTCAGGCGGATGCAGTTCCTGAACGCGCGCTTGGCGCTGAACATCGGCCCCGGCGCGATGCTGATGCCTTGCGCCAGTGCCTGCCGGTGCAGCTCCAGCGCATCCACTGACTCCGGCAGCACCACCCACAGAAAATAGCCGCCCTGCGGCTGGGTAACGCGCGTGCCCGACGGGAAGTGCGCCTCGATCGCCGCCAGCATTTTCTGCTGCTGGCCCGCGAGCGCGCTGCGCAGCTGGCGCAAATGGCGCTCATAGCCACCCTGCCCCAGGTACTCCGCCAGCGCCAGCTGCGATGGCATGGCTGCCGCCAGGCTGGTGGTCAGTTTGAGCCGCTCGACCTGCCGCGCAAAGCGCCCCGCCGCCGCCCAGCCCACGCGGAAGCCCGGCGCCAGGCACTTCGAAAATGAGCTGCAATGCATGACGATGCCCTTGCTGTCGAAGCGCTTGGCCAGCGCCGGACGCTGCGCACCGAAATACAGCTCGCCGTACACGTCATCCTCAATCAGCGGCACGTCGTGTGCCGCCAGCAGTTCGACCAGCGCCTGCTTTTTCTCGGGCGGCATCAGGCTGCCCAACGGATTCTGGAAACTGGTCATCAGCCAGCAGGCACGCGGCTTGTGCTGCTCCAAAGCCGCAGCAAGCGCGCCCAGATCGATGCCCTCGCGCGGATGCGTCGCCACCTCCACCGCCTTCAACCCAATACGCTCCAGCGCCTGCAAAGCGGCGTAGAAGCTGGGCGACTCCACCAGCACCGTATCGCCCGGCCGCGTCACCGCCTGCAGGCACAGGTTCAGCGCCTCCAGCGCGCCGTTGGTGATCACGATGTCCTCCGGCGAGACCTGAACGCCATCGAGCTGGTAGCGCAAGGCGATCTGGCGCCGCAATTCCGCATTCCCCGGCGGCAGGTCGGCCACCGTGCTCCATGGGTCGATATGGCGCATGCTGTTGGCGACCGCCCGGCCCAGCTTATCGAGCGGGAACAGCAAAGGGCTGGGAAAGGCCGAGCCAAAGGGCACATTGCCCGGCGCGCGGCTGGTCTCCAGCACCTGGAATACCAGCTCGCTGACATCGACCAGGGTGGATGCCGCGTCGGGCCGAGACACCTCCGGCTCCGGCGTCGCAGCAAAACGCCGCGCAGCCACGTAATAGCCCGAGCGAGGGCGGGACTCGATCAGGCCGCGCGCCTCCAGCTGGTAATAGGCCTCGAATACCGTCGACGGACTGACGCCGCGGCGCTCCTGCTGCTGGCGCACCGATGGCAGTTTCTCGCCCGGCCGCAGCACCCCGCTCGCCATCAACTCCGCCAATTCGTCCGCCAGCGCCTCGTACAGCTTCAAACTGATATCCTCTTTCTCCGGCTAAACTGAGCCTGTTATTCCGCGCCATGCAGGCGTATCCTTGATGCATCACAAGAAAAACGGATTCATCATGCGCATTTTCTCATGCATTTTCGCCGCGCTCCTAGCCGGCCCCGCCCTGGCGGCACCGGCCAGCCTGCCCGACACAGTGGAGCAGCGCGTCGCTGCCTGCATCGCCTGCCACAAGGCCAATGAGCAAGGCGACGCCTTCTTCCCGCGCATCGCCGGCAAGCCCGCCACCTACCTGTACAACCAGCTGCTCAATTTCAAGCAGGGCCGCCGCAACTACCCGATGATGACCTACATGGTCGAACAGCTGCCGGACGCCTACCTGCGCGAGATCGCGCAGTACTTCTCCGAACAGCACGCACCCTACCCGCCGCCGGCCGCCAGCAGCGCCACGCCGCAGATGATCGAACGAGGCCGCGTGCTGGTACACCAGGGCGACCCGTCGCGCAAGGTGCCCGCCTGCGTGGCCTGCCACGGCGAGACGATGACCGGCGTCGCCCCCGCCATTCCCGGCCTGATCGGCCTGCCGCGCGACTACATCAACGCCCAATTCGGCGCCTGGCGCAACCAGAAGCGCAGGGCCCATGCGCCCGACTGCATGGCCGACGTGGCCAACCGCCTGAGCGAAGCCGACGTCGCCGCCGTATCCGGCTGGCTGGCCGCGCAACCGGCCGACCCGAACATGCGCCCAGCCACCTCGCTGCCCAAGCCCCTGCCGATGGAATGCGGCGGTCTCCCCAAATAAAAACAGCACATCATGAACCGCAACACAAAAATTGCCATCGCCGCCCCACTGCTGCTGGTCATCGCAGCAGTAGGCTTCATCTGGCCCAAACACGACTCTGGGCCCGCGCCAAGCGCCGCCTCGCAGAACATGCCGCAAGCCGAGAAAGTCGCACGCGGCGCCTATCTCGCCAAGGCCGCCGACTGCATGGCCTGCCACACGACGCGCGACGGCGCCGCCTATGCCGGCGGGCGCGCCCTGCAAACGCCGTTCGGCAGCGTAGTGTCGCCCAATATCACGCCCGACAAGGAAACCGGCATCGGCAACTGGAGCGCCGACGACTTCTGGAACGCCCTCCACAACGGCAAGGCCAAAGACGGCCGCCTGCTCTATCCCGCCTTCCCGTACACGAACTACACCGCGATGACGCGCGACGATTCGGACGCGATGTACGCCTACTTCCAGACCATCGCACCGGTGAAGCAGGCCAGCCGCCCGCACGAACTGCGCTTCCCCTACAACCAGCAAGCCTTGCTGGCCGTATGGCGCGCGCTGTACTTCAAACCCGCCGTGTACACACCTGACGCCAGCAAGTCCGCAGAATGGAACCGCGGCGCCTACCTGGTGCAGGGTCCCGGCCACTGCATCGCCTGCCACAGCGAACGCAATGCACTCGGCGCCAGCGACAAAGGCCTGTCGGGCGGCCTGATTCCCGTTCTGGGCTGGTACGCGCCCTCCCTCACATCCGACCGCGAGGCCGGCCTGGGCGACTGGGAGATCAAGGATATAACCGACCTGCTGAAAACCGGCATCTCGCAGCGCGCCACCGTATTCGGTCCGATGGCTGAAGTGGTGCGTGAAAGCCTGCAACACCTGAGCGACGAAGATGCACGCGCCATGGCGGTGTATTTGAAGTCATTACCGAATGAGGCCGGTACCCGCGAGCCATACGAACCATCAAAAGAGCCGGAAGCCAAAGCCTTCCTCGCCGCGGGCCAGGAGATCTACCGCAAGCAATGCATGGACTGCCACGGCGAAAAAGGCGAAGGCATCGCCCCGCACTACCCGCCCCTGGCCGGCAACCGCGCATTGACGATGGATGAAGCGGTCAACCCGATCCGCATCGTATTGAACGGCGGCTTCGCCCCCGGCACCGCAGGCAACCCGCGCCCTTACGGCATGCCTCCGTTCAGCCACTCATTGAATGATGTGGAAGTGGCCCAGGTAGTCTCCTACCTCCGCGCCTCCTGGGGCAACAACGCCCCACCGGTAGACAGCACCACCGTCAACCGCTACCGCAACGTCCCCCTCGAATAACAGCCGAGCCCGTGTCCCACCATGGGGTCACACCCCAAGTGAGACACGGGCTCTACTGTGTATCGGCAGAGTTCGTGTCCCGGTTAGGGTGTGACCCCAAGGTGGGACACGAAGTCAGCCGTTAATGGGTGTCGGCGAAGCCGAGGCGGTCGGTGGTGGCGTGGCGGGCGTCTTCGAGGCTGACCTTCTTTTCGGCCAGCAGCTTGCGCAGGCATTCGTTCATGGTGTGGCAGCCTGGTGCCGCCTTGTGTTCCATGATGTTGCGCAGGTCGGCGACATTGCCGCTTTCGATCACAGCTGCTACTTCCGGATTGACGGTCAGGCTTTCGGTAGCCAAATAGTAACGGTCGCCATCCAGCGCCGGCATCAGCGCCTGGCACAGCACGCCGCGCAGGGCGTGCGCCAGGGCCTGGCGCTGGGGTTCGGTATTGCCCAGCAGGCGGATCATCTTTTGCAGGCCCAGCTCGGTCGAGCGGGCGTGCAGGGACGCCAGTACCAGCGGGCCGGATTCGGCCAGCGCCAGCGCTTCGTGGGCGGTTTCGGCATCGCGGATCTCACCAATCACGATCACGTCCGGCCGCTCACGCAGCGCATCCTTGGCGCCCAGGTCGAAGGATTCGACGTCGCCGTCATAGCCAACTTCGCGCTGGGTAATCACACATTTGCGCTGCGGGATCAGGGTCTCCACCGGGTCTTCAATGGTGATGATGTGGCCGGAGCGGTTCTTGTTGATCTCGTCCAGCATGGAGGCGATGGTGGTCGACTTGCCCTGGCAAGTGTCGCCAATGATCAGCACCAGGCCGCTCGACAGCTGGGCGAACTTTTCTTCCGCCGGGCGCAGGCCCAGGGTCGACAGCACCAGCGGCTCCTTCGGGAAGCGGCGGATCACGCAGCCCAGGCGTTTCTTGCCCTGGAAGCTGAAGCAGTTGGCGCGGATACGGGCGGTGTGCAGGTCGATCGCGCGATCGAAAGCGCGGTCCTGGATGCGTTCGCGCCAGTTCGGCTCCACCACCTCAAAGAACTCTTCCAGCTCTTCGCGGGTAATCGGGGAATCGGTGACAGCCACCAGGCCTTTTGGCTGACGCAGCAGCAAGGGGCTGTTCTGGTGGATCAAAATATCGGAGAAAACCAGTTTGGAGTTCAGCAGGTGCAGGATTTGCTCGACGAGGGTGCCGAAAACCGGGTGGTCTTCGTTCTCGATGTAGGAAAGGGTGCGAATTTGCGAGTGTTCCATGTGCCTGTGCTCTCCAGATAGGTTCGCACGATTCTATTGCATTTGCCTCAAGGAAGGTAAGTGGCTGATGTACAACATTTATTTCGGATACTCAAAGCCGGTGCGGATGTCATAGGGAAAACTGCGGCCGCGCTCGGTGACCGTCAGGCGCGGCGGAGGTTCTTCGCCAGCCAGGGCGCGCGACTTTACATGCAAGCCCTCGCCTTCACGGATCAGTTTGTCGGCGCGTTCATAGACGTTTTGGCAACCGGTTTCCGCAATCAACGCCTGCACGATGCCGATTTTCCAGGCCTCTACGGCAGCGGACTGGAACTGGCACACCAAGTAGCCTTCCTTGCCGCCATAGCTCTGCACCAGCAGGCCGGACAAGCCGTCTTCGTCGCCCAGCACGATCGGCACCAGCTCGTCCGGACGGGCGGATTGCAAAGAATGCATGCGGCGGGAAATGGCTGCGCGCACGCGGCGCTTGACCATGGCGTGATCAACCGGCTCATCCTCGCGCAGGGTCCAGACGCGTGCCGCAATCTGCGACTTGGCGTTGTAGGCCGCGCGGGCCAGGAATTTGCGCGAGGAAGTCACGACGGTCGCCGTGGCGCCGGGCTTGTTCTTCTCGGCAGGACGTCCGTCCACACGTTCGATGGCGGACAGGTAAATATAGGGGTCGCCGGCAAGAATCGACTTCTCCTTGCCTTGTTTGATGATGATGGTAAGCATGGGCGAAATGATACAGGAGCGGCGTCCCATCCCCGGGAAATGCATTCTATTCCCGGCTGTATGCACCCTGTCGCATTGGACAGGCGCCTTGCAAGCGGCTCGGGTACGATTCAACCATCGAAAATTCGTAACACAGAGGAGAACAAGATGAAATTGTCTGCTGCAGTGCGCAATGCGCTGATTGCCGCTTCCGTTTTCGCGGCCGCCGCCCCAGTCGCCACCGTTTCCGCCGGCCCGCTGGGCTGGTTTGCCGGTGAGCGGGTCCAGGGCAATGGCAATATCGCCAAGCAGACCCGCGAAGTCTCTAACTTCGACGCCCTCGGCCTGGGCCTGCCTGGCAATGTGGAAGTTCGCATGGGCAATGCCGAAAGCGTAACCATTGAGTCGGACGACAATATCCTGCCGCTGATTGAAACCGTGGTGGAAGACGGCACCCTGAAAATCCGTCCTGTCCGCCGCAATCTGCAACTCGATACACGCAACCTGAAAGTGGTTGTGACAGCCCGCAAGATCGAGCGCATCTCGGTCGGCGGTTCGGGTTCGGTTGATGCGGAAGGCATCCGTGGCGGCAAACTGTCGTTTGATGTGGGCGGCTCGGGCTCTATGAGCTTGCGCAATATCGAAGGCGATTCCATCACCGTTTCGCTGGGCGGCAGCGGCAACCTAAAGGCTTCCGGCTCGGCCGAAAAGCTGAAGGTGTCGATCGGCGGCTCGGGCAAGGTCAGCACTGGCCAGCTGGCGACCAAGGATGCCACGGTGAGTATCGGCGGCTCGGGCCAGGCGGTGGTGTGGGCGAAGCAATCGCTGACCGTCAGCGTGGCGGGCTCGGGTGATGTGAGCTATTACGGCGAACCGCAGGTCACCAAGAGCGTGATGGGCTCCGGCAGCGTCAAGCGCCTGGCTGGCACTCCTTAACTGATTTCAAGTCTCCCTCGGCCCGTGTCGCTCTGGCTTCACGGGCCACTCTCCCCCAATATCACTTTCAAGTCCTCACCCTTCACTAGCTGTTCAGTCCAATGAGCCAATTGCGTTTCATCCGCGTTGGCAATCGCTTCAGATGCGCCGCTGAGTCCTTGGTGGACAAATGCAGCCGCGAGCAGTTCACGCTGCATTTCCGCGCGCCCCTCTTGCCGTCCCTCTTGCCGTCCCTCTTGCCGCCCCTCTTGCGAACCTTCGCGTCGAGCTTCGGCTCTCGCCTCAAGGAAGCGCCGAACTTCGGGAACATCCTTCCACACCCTCCATATCCCAAGAATCATGTCAGTCAAAAGATCCCTCTCTTCATCAGTAAGCTCCCGCGTCATTACTGCATGATTTCCTTTACTCATGATTTCCTCCTGTTTAACGCCAAGAAAAGCAATACGTTCAACTGCGATTTCCCCCACCTCTTGCAATAGTCCCTCACTTGCCATCGGCCACTTTTGCAACGCATTATGGGCTTGCAGCACATCCGCAAGGCTATCGGCACGCACCAATCGGATGACATCGCCAATGATGGAATCACCAGCCGACTCCTCGTCAATCAGGATGAACACCTGCCCCTCCCGCAAAGGTTTAAGCCAAGGCAAGCCACCCTCGACAGCGAAACGCCATTTCCGCCGTCCCGAATAGACTACGACCGGCAAGAGGTTTAAAGGTTCCTTCGCTTTATGCTGGGCATGGAGGTCTTGGGAGAAGAGCCCCGCATATACGCGCATTCGCTGCTCCATTAGGCGCTCAATTGTCGATTGGAACTCCAAAAGCAGATAAAACGTGTCACCTCCGCAATAGACCCGCCAAACCATATCCCCCATTCGCTGCCTCGCGGAATTACTGACAAAGTCGCAATTCATGCGGGCGAAGCCGCTGGCGTTCTCGGCGGGACAATCGGGCACAAGCGCAAGCAACGCCCGCACCAGCTCCGGGTGGGCAAACAGGCGCCTGCAGGCAGTATCGTGTTGGAAGGGCATGCTCCGATTGTAGGAAGCTGCCGGATTAACACTTTGGCGCAGCGCAAAGAAAGACGCCCCGGCGGGGGACGTCAGCGCTGGCGCGCTTTAGAGGTCGAATTTCAGGTCGGCGCTCACGGTGCGTTGAGCGTAGGGATGAAAGGCCCAGTACTTCTCGCCGTTCAGGTTGTCAATGCCGACCGAGGCTGTCCACTGCCGGTTGAAGCGGTAGCGCACGCGCACATCAGCGACCAGATAGTCCGACACACCCATATACGTCGCGCCATTCGGGTCGCTGTTATCCAGCGTGCCAAACTGCTTGCCGCTATAGCGTACGCCAAGCGTGCCGGTCCAATGTTCGCCAACGTGGTAGGACGCCAGCGCATTGGCGCGCCACTTCGGCACGCGCGGCTGCTGCTTGCCGATGCTGGCCGGCATGGCGGCATTCGCCAGGATCTCGGAGTCCGCATAAGTCAGACTGCTTTGCAGCGTCAGCCCGCGCAGGAAAGCGTCGTCCTGCTGATGCGAGAGTTCCAGTCCGCGCGTGCGGATCTTGCCGACGTTTTGCACCGTGTTGACGGTGGCCGTCAGCGGCTGGGAATACAGCGCGTCGCGTGTCATCTCACCGAACAGCGTGGCGCGCAGGCTGCCTTGCGAGGTGGTGCGTTCGGCGCTCAGCTCGCTGGTCCACGATTTTTCCGCGCGCAGGTTTGGATCGGTGTTGACGATCTTGTCGTCAACAATCGAGCCCTGGAACAGCTCCGCCGCCGTCGGATTGCGTACTGCGCGGCCGGCGGAAGCCTTCAGCGTCCAGAGATCGTCGACGCGCCAGGCCAGCGCGGCTTTCGGCGACCACGCGCGCTCGCGGCGCTCGACGAATGGCAGCAGCTTTCCCGCGGAGCCGGAAATCTCGCCGCCATACGCTTGCCAGGTTTCGTGGCGCATACCGAGCGTCGCCTTCCATTCCGGTGCGAAGCGCCAGGTATCCTGCGCGTACAGGCTTTCCAGGCGCGTGTTGCCATTGAAGGTGGAGACGTGCTTGCCGCCCTCGCCTGCCATCCAGTCGGCCACGCTGGTGACGTGCGTGCGCAGCTTGGCGTTGTCGCGCTGGGCGCCAAAATCCACTTGGTGTGCAGAGCCTGCGCGCCAGTTCCCGCGCAGGGACAAAGTGTTCCAGCCGCTGCCGCCCATGTTGGTGACATTACCCGGCCCAGCCGACTGCGCGGTGGTCGGCACGCGGGCCAGGTCGCGCGCGTAATCGTACGCGCTGGCGGCGATCTCCCAGTTGAAGCTTCCGCGCCCATGCGTCTTCAGCGACAGGCCATGCATCAGATGCTCCAGGTCGGCGCGCGCGCCGGCGAAATCGGAGGGGGACAGCGTAAAGCGCTTGCCGCCAATATTGACCGCGCCGCTGGTGACCGGTGCGCCTGCCGCGTCGCGCAGGTAGGACTCGACGCTGCGCACGACATCGTTCTGCCACCATCCCAGCGTATAGCTGGCGCGCAGCGCTGGCGAAAAATCGTAGGCCAGCTTGACCTTGGCGTGGTCCTGCACCGTATTCACCTGACCCGTGCTGCCAAGGATGTACCACTCCTTGCCCGCAGGGTTGCGGTCGGAAACAGCGCCGGCCACCGGCACGCCGCCCGCCTCGCCCGGCTTCGGCGCTACGCCTGCCGAAAGCAGCTTGTTGGCGAAACCGATCGGCTGGCCGTCGCTATCAAGGCGCGACAGGTTCACCCACCACGACAGCGCGCCGGTTCGGTCGCCCAGCGAGGCGCTGGCCTGGCGGCCGGTGTGGCGCGAGTCGGTCGAGTATTGCTGGAAATCCTGGCCCTCCCAGGACAGCTTGGCGTGCGCCTCCAGCCTGCTTGGCATGCGGGTCTGGAAGTCCACCACGGCGCCAACCGAGTTACCGGCGTAGGCAGCCGAGAACGGGCCGTACAGCACGTCGACCCGTTCAATTTCCTCCGGCGTCACCAGGCCCCAGCGCGGCGTATAGGTCGCGCCGTTGCCAAGCAGGTTGGATAGCTGGATGCCGTCGGCGAACACCATCGAACGGGCGCTGTTGCCGGTGCCAGAGGCGCGGCTGGCCAGCACCGCATGGTCGTAGTCGCCGATGAAGCGTTTGCGCACATTCAGGCTTGGCAGGTATTTCAGCGCATCCTCACTGTCGAAAGCGTTGATGCGGTCCTCAATCTGCGCGCCGGTGATGCCTTCAATCGTGGTCGGGATTTGCGTCGGCAGCGAGGTCGGACGGCCGCCGTTGATTGTCACAGTATGGTCCGCCTGCGCCGTGCAGGCGAAGCCCATCGCCGCCAGCGCCACCGCCAGCGGTTTACATTGCATATTCATTTCAGTCCTTAGCGCGTTTCGAGGGTCGATTCCCAGTTGGCGCTGCCGGCCTGGCAGGACTGGATGATCTTGAAGGTATGGCTGCCCGCCGCCGGCAATTTGCCGAACATGACGAATTCCTCGTAGAAGTCGTCAGGCAAGGGGCCGCCGCGCCAAATCAGACTGCCGGCACTGCGTTCGACTTGCCAGCCGTTCTTGGGCATCGGACGCATCGCCGCGAAGCCTTCCGGCAGGCGAACAGAAACTGCGGTGGTGGCACTGCCGCTGCAGCCATGGCCAACGCGGAACACCAGCTTCTGGTAACTGCCAGCCGCGAATTCTCGCTGCTCAAGCGAGATATGGGCATGTGCGGACGTCGCCGCCAGCAGCGCTGCGGCAATCATGATTTTCTTCATTGCTTCTGCTCCTTAGTGCTGCTTGGGAGCGGTGTAGGACAGCGGTTTGACCGGCACTTTTACTTCCACCGTCTCGCGCTTCTTGTCCTTCTTCTCAAACACCAGGGTCATAGGGACGGACTCGCCCTCTTTCATCTGGCGCTTCAGATCCATCATCATGATGTGGTAGCCGCCGGAGGCCAGCGCCACGGGTTTACCGGCCGGGAGGTCGATGTAGTCGACGGCCGACATCATCATGCGGTCGCCCTGCATGGCCATCTTGTGGATCTCAACGATGCCCGCCACCGGCGTGCGCACCTCGACCAGGCGCACGTCCTGGGCGGATTGCAATTGCATGAAGGCGCCGGTAGCCTGGCCAGCGGGCACCGTTGCGCGGATCCAGGGCTCGCGCACCGAAACTTGTGCCGCAGCAGATGCGGCAACTGCGAAGGACATGGCCAACGCGAAGAACTGCTTTTTCATTTTTCACTCCTTGATTCGTTAAATGGGGTCGGAATCAGGCGTGTGCGGGCGGTCCTCGCGGATTGGAAGCAGACCACACCGGCAGCGGATGTGGCGACTGGTAGAACAGGTATGGCCGCAGGGCTGCGCCATCCAGCGGAAGCGGCAAGGCCAGCGCGGCTGGCGGCAGTCCGAACCAGCCCGCGTGCGGCAAGCAGTAGGAACAATCCTCCATGTCGGCATGCGCGACAGGCTGCGGTTTGCTGCGGTCGGTCACAGCGACGAAGGTGGCGTAATCCAGCTCTCCGACACCGCTGACGCGGGTGCCGTCGTTCAGGCAAATCTCCCAGGTGCGGGGCTTGCCGTTGACGGCGTGCGAAATCGCCGGGGCGAGCGCGTTCATCAGGATGGCGAAGCACGCAATCCAGATCCAGCGCAGGCGGGTAGACGATTTCATTTGCATGGGCGGCATTATAGCCTAGCGGGCACCTTCCAGCTCGCGGGCCAGGTCAAGCGCAGCCCGGGCGCGCAGTGCCGGCGCGGGGTGGTAAATGCTGCGGAAATTGGGCGAATGGCTGCTGCGCGCCAGCTTACGGAAGAAACCAGCCAGCTCCAACGGCTTCCAGCCAGCGCGCGCGGCAAGGCGCATGCCCTCGCGGTCAGCTTCCTCCTCTTGCAGGGAATTGGAAGGCGCCAGCTTGCGCATCAGCGCGAAATCATGGTCGGTGGCGTATTCCAGCTCTTCGTAGGGACGCTCTGCCCAATGCGGCTCGAGCCGCATGGCTTCCTGATGCTCGCGCAGATTGTGCAGCAGGACTGCGTGGCAGATTTCATGCGCCAGCAGCATGGCGATTTCGGCCTCATTCAGCGTCAGCCGATCCACAAAGGCGGAGCTGACCAGCAGCTTACCGCCCGCCATGGCGAACGCATTTTCCTCTTCGTCAGAGGTGGTGTGCAGCTCCCAGGCCCAGGCAGCCGACTCCGGGTAATCGCGCCTGGCCTGTTCGATCAGCCGCCCGGCGATGGCCGTCACGCGTGCATTGAAGCGCGGGTTGTCGTCAAGCCGCTGCGATGCGCGCAGCCGCGTTAACTGCTCTTCGTAAAGCTTGGCGGCACCGGCCATGACCTGCTCTTGCGTCACGCGGCGCCCCTCGGCCTGCGCTGCCCCTGCACCGCACAGCAACGATGCTGCTAGCGCGATGGCGGAGGCAGTCGCGGCGGACGCGCCCATATCAGGCCTTCCAGACCTCGCGCGGGATTTCGACGGTGGTTTCGCCGTCGGTCAGCCAGATCTGGCCGTCCTGGATGGTGCATTGCAGCTGCATGGAGCGCTGCGCCATCTTTTCCAGCTGGGCGCTGGCTTCGGCATCGATGTTCACCACGGTCAGGTTCTTGGCGCGGTCAACCTTGCTGGCCAGCTGCTTCCACCACACGTGGGAAGCGGAGCTGTACGAGTACACCATCACTTTTTCCGAACGGCCGGCCGCCTTCAGCAGGCGGCGCTCGTCCGGCTGGCCGACTTCGATCCACAGCTGGATCGCGCCGGTCAGGTCCATCTGCCATAGGTCCGGTTCTTCGGTGTCGGAGATGCCTTTGGCGTTCACCAGCGCCTCGTCGGCGTGGATGGCAAAGGCCACGATGCGGATCATCAGGCGTTCATCGGTCTCGGACGGATGGCGCGCCAGCGTCAGCGAATGGGTTGCGTAGTAGTTGCGGTCCATGTCCGCGATGGACAGTTCCGCTTTGTAGATCGTAGATTTAAGAGCCATTACTAATTACTTGAAAATTACAGTTCGGTGCCCGTTCAACAGGATGCGATGCTCGGTGAACCACTTCACCGCACGCGCCAGCACCACGCACTCGACGTCGCGGCCGATAGCGGTCAGCGCATCCGAATCCATGGCGTGGTCCACGCGTTCCACGTCCTGCTCGATGATCGGGCCTTCATCCAGGTCGCCGGTCACGAAGTGGGCGGTGGCGCCGATCAGCTTTACGCCGCGCTTATGGGCCTGGGCATACGGCTTGGCACCCTTGAAGCTTGGCAGGAAGGAGTGGTGGATATTGATCGCCTTCCCTTTCAGGCGCTCGCACATCGACGGCGACAGGATTTGCATATAGCGCGCCAGCACCACCAGGTCCACATTATGGGTTTCAATCAGCTCCGCGACGCGCGCTTCCTGGGCCAGTTTGGCCGATTCCGGCGCGCCGGTTGCCAGCGGCAGGTGGTGGAAGGGGATATTGTAACTGGCCGCCAGCTGGTAGAAGTCCATATGGTTGGACACGATGGCCGGAATCTCGACCGGCAGCAGCCCGCTCTTATAGCGGAACAGCAGGTCGTTCAGGCAGTGGCCGATCTTGGACACCATCAGCATGACGCGCGGCTTGACGTGCGCATCGTGCAGCGCCCAGTCCATGCCCATGGCGGCGGCAATTGCGGCAAAGTCCTCGCGCAGCAATGCATCGCTGAACGCCTCGTCTTCGCGCGCAAAGTGCACGCGCATGAAGAAACGTTGCGTTTCCGCGTCACCAAACTGGGCGGAATCGATGATATTGCAACCATGCTCAGCCAGGAATCCGGATACGCGATGGACGATGCCGCGCTGGTCGTGGCAGGAGAGCGTGAGGATGTATTCTGGGTGATTCATGGCACTTTCAGGTCATGGGCGGGTCAATATTGTCGCATGAACATTGCCACGTCTGGGAAAATACGGAATAGAATGACCGTACTATTTTAAAAAAGGAGTCGTTATGGAGAACACCCAGTTCCGCCTCGCCGCCCGTCCGGTCGGCATGACCAAGGATAGCGATTGGCAAATCACCACCGAAACCGTGCGCGAGCTGGCCGACGGTGAAGTGCTGGTCAAGACCCTCTACCTGTCGCTCGACCCCGCCATGCGCGGCTGGATGAATGACGCCAAGTCCTACATCCGCCCGGTGGCGATCGGCGAAGTGATGCGCGCCGGCGGCCTGGGTGAAGTGGTGGCCTCCAAGTCGCCGCGCTTTGCCGTGGGCGACCATGTGGCCGGCGGCCTCGGCGTGCAGCGATACTGGATCGGCGCCGCCGATGACCGCAGCGCCGCCCTGGTCAAGGTGGACACCCGGTTGGCTCCCGCCACCACCTGGCTCAACACGCTCGGCATGCCCGGCATGACCGCCTACTTCGGCCTGCTGGAAGTGGGCCAGCCGCAAGCCGGCGAAACCGTGGTCGTGTCCGGCGCGGCCGGCGCGGTCGGCCAGACTGTCGGCCAGGTCGCCAAGCAGCTCGGCTGCCGCGTGGTCGGCATTGCCGGCGGCAAGGACAAGTGCGACTTCGTGGTAAACGAGCTCGGCTTCGACGCCTGCATCGACTACAAGGGCGGCGACGTGCGCGCCGGCCTGAAGGAACACTGCCCAAATGGCGTTGACGTATACTTCGACAACGTTGGTGGCGATATCCTCGACACCGTTCTCACGCGCATCAACCTGAAGGCCCGTATCGTCATTTGTGGCGCGATCTCGCAATACAACAACACGACGCCGGTCAAGGGACCTGCCAATTACCTGGCCCTGCTGGTCAACCGCGCGCGCATGGAAGGCATGGTCGTCTTCGACTACGCCGACCGCTACCACGTTGCCGTTGCCGCGCTCGGCAAATGGCTGCAGGAAGGCAAGATCAAGAGCCGGGAAGACGTGGTGCGCGGCATCGAGAATTTCCCGCAGGCGCTGAACATGCTGTTCGAAGGCAAGAACTTCGGCAAGCTGGTCCTGCAAGTCGCCTGATCCCCTCCCCTTGCGGCTCCTGTTGCGCGGCCTAACCGACGCAATTAGGAGCCAGCATGAGCCAGCAAAATCCCAACGCCACGGCCAACGACGCCGTGGCACTACTCACCTCCGATCACGACAAGGTCAAAAGCCTGTTCCGTGAATTCGAGAAATGCGATGCCGCGCACCAGGGCTTGAAGCATGACCTGGCGCAGCAGATCTGCATGGACCTGACCATCCACGCCACCATCGAAGAAGAAATCTTCTACCCCGCCGTCCGTGCCGAAACGGGCGACGAGCAGCAAGTCGACGAAGCGCTGGAAGAACACGGCACCATCAAGGAGCTGGTCGGACGCATCCGCGGCATGGCCACAGGCGACGGCGAACTGGCCGGCACGGTGCAGAAATTGCGTGAGTGCGTCGAGCACCACGTCACGGAAGAAGAGCAGGAAATGTTCCCGAAAGTGCGGCAAAGCGATGCCGACCTGGCGGAGCTGTGCGCCCAGCTCAAGGACCGCAAGGAGGAACTGGAGCACGACTTCGGGGCCGCCCCGGTGCGTGGCAACAATACACCCGAAGCGGAAGGCGAGCGCTCCGCCACCGGCCAGGCCGGTTCGTAACGGGCCAAAAAAATAGTTTGAACTTTACCGCCGACCGCTCCTCAAAGCCTAAGAAGCAGCCACGGCGCTGCTTCCGGCCCGGGCCCGTGCCCGGTTTTGGGCTTTTGAGGGAGGACGATGATGGCTACACAAGACGAGCAGGCCAGGACCGGCAGCGGCAAGCGCGGCTTCGCGGCGATGGACAAGGAAACCCAGCGCATGATCGCCAGCAAAGGCGGCCAGGCGGCCCACCAGAAAGGCACGGCGCACGAATTCACATCGGAAGAAGCGCGCCGGGCCGGACAGAAAGGCGGCGAGGTCGTCAGCCGTAACCGCGAACACATGGCGGAAATCGGGCGCAAAGGCGGCGAAAGCCGCCAGACCGCACGCAACGGCAACGCCCAGGGCGGCAAGGAGGAACCGAGCTGACCTTACTCGGGCACGCCGATGATGACGCTGGACGCCTTGAACAGCGCCGTTGCCTCCATGCCCACGTCCAGTTCCATCGACTGCTCACTGTCGCGCGTGACGGTGGCGGCAATGGTGCCGCCGCCAGGCAAGGCGATAGTGACTTCCGAGTTCACTGCGCCCGGCTGCACGCGGCAGATCGTGCCGCGCAGCTGGTTGCGTGCCGACACGCGCCCACCCTCGCCCGTCGCCAGGATGATCGAGGAAGCTTTCACCAGTGCAAACGCATCGCCGCCTTCGCGCAGGCCAAGCGCTGCCGTACTCTCATGGGTGATGATGGCAACGATCTCCTGCCCGCCGACAATGCGCAGCAGGATTTCGTCATTGACGGCGCCGGGCTTGATGGACGCCACGGTACCGGCGAACTGGTTGCGTGCACTGGTTTTCATCTTCATCGTCTGCAGCAGGAGGAAATCGTCGGCCAGAGCTTGCGCCTGGCGGCTCAAATGTTGCATGAACATGCTGTGTTCGTGTTCAATGCGGCGGAAGTTCGACACCAGCTGCGCGCCGCGCTGGGTCAGCCGCGTGCCGCCGCCACCTTTGCCGCCGGCAGATCGCTCCAGCAGCGGCTCGCCGGCCAGGTTGTTCATGGCGTCGATGGCATCCCAGGCTGCCTTGTAGCTCATGCCGATGGCTTTGGCGCCCTGCGTGATCGAACCATGTTCGGCGATGCTGGCCAGCAAGGCCACGCGCTGGTGGCCGCCGAAGCTTTGCCCGTCCAGCGTGATCCAGACTTCGCCTTGCAATGCTACGGCTTTGCTCACTGGCTTTCCTCCCCTGTCACGCGGCCGTCGGCCATCGTCAATACATGGCCGCCGAAAGTCGCCGCATCGTCCGGGTCGTGCGTGATCAGCAGCATCGGGATATCCAGCCGGCGCTGCAGCGCATCGAGCTCGCTGCGCATGCGCACGCGCAATGCCGGGTCGAGCGCGGCAAACGGCTCGTCCAGCAAGAGGGCCGCCGGCTCGGACACCACGGCGCGCGCCAGCGCCACCCGCTGCCGCTGGCCGCCGGAAAGTTCCGCCGGCCGCTGGTGCGCCACTTCAGCCAGGCCGAAGGCCTCCAGCCAGTAGCGCACCGCTTCCGGCTCGCCACGCGGCGATGGATTGAACCAGCCGCGCTGCAGGCCGAAGCTGATGTTCTGCCTCACATTCAGGTGCGGGAACAGCGCGTAGTCCTGGAACAAGTAGCCCACGCGCCGCCGTTGCGCCGGTACGTTGACGCCCGCGCCGCTGTCGAACAAACGCCGTCCATCGAGCTCGATCACGCCGCTGTCGGGCCGCGACAGGCCGGCAATGGCCTTCAGCATCTGGCTCTTGCCCGCGCCAGACGCGCCGTAGATCACCACGCGCTTGCTCGCCGACTGGAACTGGGCATCCAGCTGGAAGCAGCGCGCGCCGGCCCGCAGGGTCTTGCGGATGTCCACGCGGATCGTCATAGCGCCGGCTCCCGGGCAGGCGTCAGACGGTTGGCCGCCACCAGCACAATAATGCAGGTAACCGAAGTAATCAGCACCAGCAGGTTGGCGGTATCGTCCTGGCCCGCCTGCACCGCTTCGTAGACCGCTATCGACAGCGTTTGCGTCTTGCCGGGAATGCTGCCAGCCACCATCAGCGTGGCGCCAAACTCGCCCATCGAGCGTGCGAAAGCCAGCAGGGTGCCGGCCAGCACGCCGCGCCAAGCCAGCGGCAGGCTCACACGCAGGAACACGCCGGCCGGCGACACGCCGAGCACGCGCGCGGCCTGCTCCAGTTGCACGTCCACCGCCTCGAACGCCGAGCGCGCGCCCTTCAGTACCAGCGGGAATGCCACCACCGCCGCTGCGATAACCGCGCCCTGCCAGGTGAAAATCAGGTTGATGCCGAATGTCTGCTGCAGCCAGTGCCCGATTGGGCCGTTGCGGCCGATCAGCACCAGCAAGTAGTAGCCCAACACCGTCGGCGGCATCACCATCGGCAGCGTCAGCAATGCGTCCAGCACATCGCGCCCTACAAAGCGGCCGCGCGCAAGCAGGTAGCCCAAGCCGACGCCCAGCACAAGGTCGATGGCCGTCGCCCACAGGGCGACCTTCAGCGACAGGCCCAGCGCGACCAGTGCGGCGTCCATGCGCAACCCCCTTACGGTTTGCCGAAGCCGTGACGGGCCAGGATCGCCTGGCCGCCGGCGGACATGATGAACTCCGCAAACGCGCGCGCGCCGGCTGCATTTGGCGCGTCCTTCATCACCGCCACCGGGTAAGTGATCGGCGTCGCGGTGGGCACAGCCAGCACCGACCGCACCTTGTCGACCTGCGCAGCCACGTCGGTCTGGTAGACAAAGCCCGCCTCCGCTTCGCCGCGCGCCACGTAATCCAGGGCCTGGCGCACATTGGAGGCGAAGACGAATTTGGCCTGCAGCGCGGGCCATTGGCCAGCCTTCTCAAGCGCGGCCTTGGCGTAGCGGCCCGCCGGAACGCTGGCGGGATTGCCTGTGGTCAGGCGCTTGACGCCCGCCTGTCCCAGGTCGGCAAGAGTGCGGAATTGCAGGGTGCTGGAGGCGGGCACGGCGACCACCAGCCGGTTGCTGGCGAAATCGCGGCGCGTTCCTTGCGCCAAAAAGGGCTCGGCCTTATCCATCGCCTCCTGGTCGGCGGAGGCGAACACGTCGACCGGCGCGCCCTTGGAAATTTGCGCTACCAGTGCATCGGATGCGCCAAAATTCAAACGCACCTTGTCGCCTGGGCGGCCCGCCTCATAGGCGGCGGCGGCCTCGCGGAAGGCGTTGCTCAGGCTGGCAGCGGCGGAAACCGTGATATCGGCAGCCACAGCCGGGCCTGCCGCAGCCAGGGACAGCAAGACAGCAGTGATACGTTTCACCAGCATTCCTTTCCAAAAGCGCAATATACGGAATTATATAGCGCAAACTTTTTTGATTCATCCTATAATTTCAGGAAATCCTGAAAATTCAAAAACTCAAGGAACTGGATCAAAAAATGGTAAACCTGAGCCCCCTGGCGCAGAAATTCATCCTTCACTTCGGCGAAATGGGCAGCCGCTGGGGAATCAACCGCACTGTCGGCCAAATCTACGCCCTGCTCTACGTGAGCAACCGCCCGCTGAATGCCGACGAAATCGCTGAGCATCTGGAGTTCTCGCGCTCCAATGTCTCCATGGGCCTGAAGGAGCTGCAATCCTGGCGCCTGGTCAAACTGCTGCACCAGCCGAACGACCGCCGCGAATACTTCGAGCCGCCCAAAGACGTGTGGGACATCTTCAAAGCCCTGCTGGAGGAACGCCGCCGCCGCGAAGTGGAGCCTACCCTGTCGATGCTGCGCGACGCCCTGCTGGAATCCGCCGCCACCGAGGAAGACCGCTACGCCCAGCAGCGCATGCGCGAAATGTATGAGCTGATCGAAATGTCCAGCTCCTGGTTCGACGACGTGCAGCGCCTGTCGCCCGACACCCTGGCCTCGCTGATGAAGATGGGCTCCACCGTCAAGAAACTGCTCGACGTGGGCGGCGCGGTGCGCGGCAAGTTCCGCTCCAGCCGCAGCGAAACCGAAGAGGACGCGCAGTGAAGATCCCCAGCCGCCGCTCGCTCGCGCTCTCCATCGCGATAGCGCTGGCGGTCAAGGTGCTGATTTTGTTCGGCCTGAAAACGGCCTTCTTCTCCCAACCCCAAACCAAGAAAATGCGGATGCCGACCGCGCTGGTGGAACGACAGCTGCTCGCCACTCCGCTCCCCGTACCAACCCCTACCGAAAAGGTGAAAGATGGCACCCGTCGATGAAGTTGTTGCCCTGTCCCGGCTGCAGTTCGGGCTCACGGCGCTTTACCATTTCCTGTTTGTCCCGCTGACACTGGGACTGTCCTGGATCCTGGTCATCATGGAGTCGGTCTACGTCATGACCGGCCGCGAGATCTATCGCGACATGACCAAGTTCTGGGGCAAGCTGTTCGGCATTAACTTCGCCATGGGCGTCACCACCGGCATCACGCTGGAATTCCAGTTCGGCACCAACTGGGCCTACTACTCGCACTATGTGGGCGATATCTTCGGCACGCCGCTGGCAATCGAAGGCATGATGGCCTTCTTCCTCGAATCCACTTTTGTCGGCCTGTTCTTCTTCGGCTGGAACAAGCTGTCCAAGCGCCAGCACCTGTTCGTCACCTTCCTCGTCGCGCTGGGCTCCAGCCTGTCCGCGCTGTGGATCCTGATCGCCAACGGCTGGATGAACAATCCGGTCGGCGCGGAATTCAATTACGAGACCATGCGCATGGAGCTGACCAGCATCAGCGACGTGATCTTCAACCCGGTCGCGCAGGTCAAATTCGTGCATACCGTGGCGGCGGGCTATGTCACCGCCTCCATGTTCGTGCTGGGGGTCTCCGCCTGGTACCTGCTGAAGGCGCGCGACGTGGCCTTCGCCCTGCGTTCCTTCGCGATTGCTGCCGGCTTTGGCCTGGCCTCCACGCTGTCGGTCATCGTGCTCGGCGACGAATCCGGCTACACCGCTGGCGAAGTCAATAAAGTAAAGCTGGCGGCCATTGAAGCCGAATGGCACACGGCTCCCGCGCCGGCAGGCATCACAGTATTCGGCATGCCGAACCAGAAGGAAGAACGAACCGATTATGCGGTGAAGATCCCCTACGTACTGGGCCTGATCGCCACCCGCTCGGTCGACAAGCAGGTCACCGGCATCCAGGACCTGAAGAAGGAGCACGAAGCGCGCATCCGCAACGGCATGAAGGCCTACGCCGCGCTGACGCGCCTGAAGTCGGGCGACAAATCGCCGGAGGCGGTGGCGGCCTTCAAAGCGTTGCAAGTGGATCTTGGCTACGGCCTGCTGCTGAAAAAGTACACCCCAAACGTGGTCGATGCCAGCGAGGCGCAAATCCAGATGGCGGTAGATGACACCATCCCCAACGTCGCCCCATTGTTCTGGGCCTTCCGCGGCATGGTGGGGCTGGGCATCAGCTTCCTGTTCATCTTCAGCGCATCGTTCTACTTCCTGATCCGCAAACGCCTGGCGCCGCAGCGCTGGCTGCTCAAGCTGGCCGTGTTCGCAATCCCGCTGCCGTGGATCGCAGCGGAACTGGGCTGGATTGTCGCTGAATACGGCCGCCAGCCGTGGACCATAGCAGGCATCCTGCCGACCCACCTGTCGGCCTCCAACGTGCCGCCATCCAGCCTGTATTTCAGCCTGGCCGGCTTCGCCTTGTTCTACACCGTGCTGCTGGTCGTCGAGATGGCGCTGATGTTCAAGTACGCCCGCCTCGGCCCGAGCGCCCTGCACACTGGCAAATATCACTGGGAGCAGCAAGCATGATCTTCGACTACGCAACCTATAAAGTGATCTGGTGGTGCTTCGTCGCCGTGCTGCTGCTCGGCTTTGCACTGACCGACGGCTTCGACTTCGGCGTCGGCATGTCGCTGCCCTTCCTCGGCAAGGACGACACCGAGCGGCGCGTCATCATCAACACCATCGGCCCTACCTGGGAAGGCAACCAGACCTGGTTCATCGCCGCCGGCGGCACCTTGTTTGCCGCCTGGCCGCTGGTGTACGCCGCAGCCTTCTCAGGATTCTACCTGGCGCTGATGCTGGCCCTGTTTGCGCTGTTCTTCCGCCCGGTCGGCTTCGACTACCGCAGCAAGATCGCCGACCCGCGCTGGCGCAGCACCTGGGACTGGGGGCTGTTCATCGGCGGCTTTGTGCCACCGCTGATCTTCGGCATCGCCATGGGCAATGTGCTGCAGGGCGTACCGTTCCGCTATGACGACTTGCTGCGGCTGGAATACACCGGCACCTTCTTCCAGCTGCTGAACCCATTCGGGCTGCTGTCCGGCGTGCTGGCGGTGGCCATGCTGGCCATGCACGGCGCCACCTTCCTGCACCAGAAAACGGAAGGCGTAATCGCAGAACGCGCGCGCCGCATGGCGATTGGCGCTGCCGTGCTGACCATCGTCCTGTTCGCGCTGGCGGGCGCCTGGGTCGCCACATCCCTGCCCGGCTACCGCATCACCGCCATGCCGGATACCGGCAGCGCATTCATGCCGCCCGCCAAGACGGTTGCCGTCGCCGCCGGCGCATGGATGGACAATTACGTGCGCTGGCCGCTGACAATGGCCTTCCCGGCCGCAGCCTTTGTCGGCGCGCTGCTGGTGCTCGCCCTCAGCGCCGCACGCCGTACGGTGGCGGCCTTCCTCGCCAGCGGCATGAGCGTGGCCGGCATCCTGCTCACGGCAGGCGGCGCCATGTTCCCCTTCGTGCTACCGTCGTCACTGGTGCCTGCGCACAGCCTGACTGCATGGGATTCGGCCTCCAGCCACAAGACGCTGGCCGTCATGTTCTGGGTGGTGGTGGTCATGCTGCCGATTATCGTGATGTACACCAGCTGGGTGTACCGCGTGGTACGCGGCAAGGTCACCGCCGCGCACATCGAAGAAAACCAGCACACCGCCTACTGAAAGGATAGAGACATGTGGTATTTCACCTGGATTCTCGGCATCTGCGTCGCCGTGTTCGCCGCCATCATCAACGTCATGTGGCTGGAGGCGAATTACGCGTTCGGTGAACGCGACGAAGACATCACGCGCGCCCGCTTCGAGTCCGCGCGCGACGCCGACGCGTAAAACGTTGAAAGCCCGCTACTGGCGGCGCACCAGCCAGGCCTTGCGCGTTGGCGTAATGGCCTGGTCGTAGCCGCCCAGCACCAGCACTTCGCCCGACGGCAGTGCCGTCGCCGTCCCGAACTGCCAGGCGGCGCCCAGCGAACCGGCCGCACGTTCGAAGCCGCGCGCACCCGGCCGCCACACTTCCACATCGCCCGCACCACCGGCAATCATCACCGAGCCATCCGCCAGCACTACCGCTGACGAGGGAATCTTGTAGCGCGCTTCCAGCAGCTGCGGTCCCGGCGAGAACGTATTCGTCTTCGGGTCGAACAATTCGGTGCTGGCCAGTTGCTGACGTTCGTCGCCGCCGGCAGAACCGCCGATCACCAGCACACGGCCATCGCGCAGCAGCACCGCTGCATGCTTGTAGCGAGCGCTGGACATCCCTGCCACCGCAGTGAACCTGCCGCTGCGCGGATCGAACACTTCTGCCGAGGCGATTGGCGTGCCCTTCGCGCGCAGGCCGCCAGCCAGCAGCACACGGCCATCCGCCAGGCGCACCGCTGCAAAGCTGTTGCGCGGCACCGTCAGCGGCGCGGCAGGCGCAAAGCGCTTCGCCGCCACGTCGTAAATTTCCGCGCTGGCCACCGGCTGGTTCAGGGCGGACGCACCGCCTGCGACCAGAACACGGCCACTCCCGAGCGCAACCACCGCAGCATCGAGCCGCGGCACGGCCATCGCCGGGCCGGCGACGAAAGCCGATGCGCGGGCATCGAAAATTTCAGTCGACGCCGTCGCGCCACGGCCGCTCCAGCCGCCCACCACGAGCAAGCCGCCATCAGGCAGCGGCGCAATTGAATGGCTGACGCGCGCAATGCGCATCGCCGGTCCAGGCCGGAAGCGCCGCTGCGCGATATCGTAAAACTCGTTGGAAGATTGCAGGGAATCGCAGCTATTGGCCGCGCAGCCGCCGATCACTAGCAGCCGGCCGTCGCCGACCAGCGCCGCCTGGTGCACGGCCCGCGCTATCGCCATCGGCTGTATCGGCTCCACCACCCACTGCGCGGCCAGTGCGGCCAACACCAAGGCGGCGCCCATCTCACGCCACCCTGACTACTTCAGGATGGCTGGGCCGCGCCTCCAGGGCGCCCACGCGCGTGCCGAACACATTGAACTTGAAAGCCATTTCATAGCTCCTCGATGCGTAAGGCGCCCGACGCCAGCGGGCGCACGAGGATATTGTACACATCGATATCGAAGCGGACCTGCGCCGCCGTGCGCGCCTTCGCGCCGCGCCTTGCCGGTGCAGGCGCCCCAGCGCCGCCAAGGTAGCACCAGCGGTCGACGATGGCGCGCTGGCGCAGCCCAGAGGATTCTTCGACAATCGCCACCGCGCCGGCGAACGGCCAGCACGTCACCCGCAGAGGCTCCAGCGCCAGCCGCACCCGCGCCGCGTGGTCGGCGGCAGATTCCTCGCCGGTGCAGGCGCCCTTGCAGCGCGCCACCTGCCGCGCGAAGCATGGCCGTCCCGGTGCGCCCCTCTCCAGCCCCGTCGCCACCGTGCACAAGCCGCGCACATGGGCGACATCGCGCAGAGTCTCAATGGCGGCCTTCTTGCTGCCAAACAGGCCATACAACTGCTGCGCGCGCGCGAAATCGACATCGCGCGCAAACACGATTTCCGGCACGTCGCCTGCCATGCTGATCGAGCACATCTCGCGCTGGCGGCGCAGCTTGGAGTTGAAGACCGGCTGGTGCAGTTTGACCAGCTCCGACTCGCGCAGCAAGGCACCGATCTCGCCGCCGGTGCGCTCAAAGTCGATGGTCGCCGCGCGCGCCAGCATCTGCATCTCTTCCGCCGTGCGCATATGCGACAGCACGCGGGTGCGGATATTCACGCTCTTGCCGATATAAACCGGCGTGCCATCAGCGTCGCGGAAAATGTAAATGCCCGGAAGCGAAGGCAAGGCATCGATGCATTCTCGGGGGATGTGGGCGGGATAGCTGAAGTTCAATACGGGGTCGCTGACCACCAGCAGTCCCACCGAATTGACGTGGGTGCGCATGCGCTCATGATACCATTCGGCCCGTCATGAAATACCTCAGCGCTTACTCAGAACAGACACTTTCCCAGGTCCGCCAGGTGATGGAACAGGGCCGCCTTGGCGAGGTGCTGGCGAAACGTTATCCAAAAGCTCACGATATCCGCACCGACCGTGCACTGTACGACTACGTCCAGGAGCTGCGCGCCGAACACCTGCGCAACGCCGCGCCGATCGACAAGGTGGCGTTCGACAGCAAGATCCACGTGATCAACCATGCGCTTGGCCTGCATACGGCCATTTCACGCGTCCAGGGCGGCAAGCTGAAGGCCAAGCATGAAATCCGCGTGGCCACGATGTTCAGGGAAGTGCCGCTGGAATTCCTGCGCATGATCGCGGTGCACGAGCTGGCCCACGTAAAAGAGAAACAGCACGATAAGGCGTTCTACAAGCTGTGCACGTACATGGAGCCGAACTACCACCAGTACGAGTTCGACCTGCGCCTATACCTCACCCACCTCGACGCCAGCGGCCAGAAGCTCTGGTAAGCGTTCGGCGCATAGCGCCTTGACTTCACGGCGCACCCGCCAGATGTCATACCCCATCCATAGGAGCATGACGGGCACAAACCAAGCCAATTGGGCAAGATTGCCGGTCGCCAGTCTGCCGGCCAGGACTCCCACCGCTACTCCGATCAACGTGCCATACCTGCTCGCGACAACGCGGTTGGCTGCGCGCACGATGGCAAACGCCTCCAGATGACTGAACTGTTTGAGTTCCGGACAAATGCGGTAGTACAGGGGCATGAGGTTTATCGGCGGATTATTGCGGCGCAACTGGGCGCGCGCATCACGCACGATGTCATCTCCTTTTGCTTCGGCTCGTTGGCGATTCATGCATGTTCTCCATTAGCCAGAAGCCCTGGCAAGCGGGCTTTCAGGATGCGCACCGCCAGCCACCGCTTTACCACCGAATTCAGGATGGCCGGCACCACACACCAGGCCAAGCTGGCCTCCAGCAAAAACACCATGACCAATATCGACAGCAACCCAACCAGCGCTGTGAATTTGAACGCCCGGGTCGGAACCGCATCCATCATTGCCGCGCCAACGGCATCGTGCATCTGCTGCGTTTCCAGCTTCCCAAGCTCTGGGACCAGGCGCAGCCACAGCCACTGCGGGGCACGGGCTGTCATGTGCCGCGGGCGCGCGGCGCGGACCGACTGCAGCAGCTCGTCGCCGGCTGCGATGGCCTTTTCCTTATCGCTCACTTCAGGCTGCGTACCAGCTCCGCCGGCACGGCGTTCACGCGCACCAGGGCCGCGTGCTGCGGCTTGATGAAGCCTTCGTCCCGGGCGTGATCGATAAAGCCGATCAGCTTATCGTAAAAGCCGTCCACGTTCAGCAGGCCGACTGGCTTGCTGTGGATGCCCAGCTGCGACCAGGTCAGCATCTCGAACAATTCTTCCAGCGTGCCCATGCCGCCCGGCATGGCGATAAAGCCATCCGACAGCTGCGCCATCATGGCCTTGCGCTCGTGCATATCCTTGACGATGAACTGGCGCGTCAGGCCGGTGTGGCCGACCTCGCGTTCGACCAGGGCGGTCGGGATCACGCCCGTCACTTCGCCGCCCAGGCGCAGCACTTCATCGGCGATGATGCCCATCAGCCCCACATTGCCGCCGCCGTAGACCAGCGCCAGGTTCTGCTCCACCAGCGCCGCGGCGAGCGCACGCGCCTGTTCGGCGTAACGGGGCGAGACGCCGGCGTTGGCGCCGCAATATACGCAAATCGATTTCATTTGAGCTTCTTCAGATATTCTTCGGACAGTTTCTGGAACAGCAGGCTGGTTTCGCCGCGCAGGTAAGGACCCACCTGGGACAGCACCTGGTAGCAGCCGCGCGCCAGCGCATCGGCCATCGACTGCTGCTCGGAGTATTTGCGCGGGTTGCGCACGTACTCGTAGGACAGCCAGTACGTCGCCACCACCACCATATTCACCGACATGGCGTCGATCGCCATATCGTGCGCCTCCAGCGAGCCTTCGCTGCGCAGGTCCAGGCACAGGTTGCGCGCCACTTTGATCTTGTGGGCCAGCAGTTCCTTGAATTCCAGTTCCAGCTTGCGGTTGCGCGACAGCAGGTCGTTCAGGTCGCGGTAGAAGAAGCGATAGCGCCAGATCAGTTCAAACATCAGGTGCAGGTACAGCCACACGTCCTCGATATTCGAGCGGCGGCCGCTCGGCACCTGCAGCATGCGTTCCGCTTCGGCCTTGAACTGGACGAAGATGGAATTGACGATATCGTCCTTGTTCCGGAAATGGTAATAGAGGTTCCCCGGGGAGATATTCATCTCCTCGGCGATAACAGTGGTCGTGATATTGGGCTCGCCGAACTCGTTGAACAAGCGCAGCGAGAGTTCCAGGATGCGTTCGCGAGTTCGTCTTGGCGCTTTTTGTAGCATAAAAGGGGAAGCTCTATTGATTCCCCTGCAAGGATATCACTATTAGAAGTTTTCCAGAAGTTACGCTTTTTTCGTTGTAGCCTTTTTGACGGGCTTTTTGGCCCCGGCCTGCAATTCCTGCACCTGGCGGCTTAACTCCTCTACCCGGTCGATCAGGGCGTTGATGTCCTGCCGCATGGGGACGCCGATCGAGTGCAGCGCCCGGGTTACCCGTTCTTCAAACACCTTTTCCAGCGTATCGACCGTTTCGCGCACATGGCCGGCGCGGTCGCCTTCCATGGCGCGGGCGCGTTTTTGCAGGTCGGTGAAGGCGCCCAGTCCGGCTTTCCAGATTTCCTGCGCCGATTCGCGTACTGCCTTGGTCAGCTTTTCCTCGCTCTCCTCAAACGATTTGCTCTTCTTACCCATGGCGGCGGCTCCGATAATTGTTTTAATGTCATTGTAGGCGCGCACTCTAGAACTGGGCTTCTAATGCGATCTACAATGGCCGCATGGGGCCGAAAATCCTGTGGGTGCTGCTGCCGTTGGCGGTGTATGCCGCCCTGCTCGCGCTGGTGTGGCGCGGGAAGGCGCCGTCGCGCCTGGCCTTGAATGTCCACAGCAGCCTGCTGTTGATGGCTTATCTGCTCACTACTGCGGGGTTGGGGCTGTTCTGGGTGGCCAACCAGCAGTTGCCGGTGTTTGACTGGCACTATCTGTTTGGCTATACAACGCTGCTGCTGGTGTGCTTGCACCTGTTTTTCAACCTGCCTGTTGCCTGGCGCTGGCTGCGGCAGCGTCATCCCGCCGCCACGCCGCCCGGTGCGCTACCTGGCGCTGGACGCAAGCCGGGCCGCGCGCGCCAAGTTGTGCGGGCGGCGGCGGCGGTGGGCGTGGTGCTGCTGGCCTTTGCTGTAGGGACGCATTGGGGCGGGCGCAGCGCGGGACCTGCGCTGCCTGCTGCGGCCGGGCCTGACGCCGGGCCGGCGGGGGATATCGCGACGGTCTTGCGCTACCATGCCGCGTCCTCCTCTTCCCGCAGTGCGGTGTTTGGGCGTGCGCCGGTGGTGGATTGGGGCGACCAGCCAGCGCCGTTCAAGACTTATCCCGCTGCCCCGCAAGTTGAATTGCCACGCGCTGTAGCGGGCGACGGGGAGGCGCGCAGTGTGGGTGCCATGCTGTCTGGGCCGTCCGCACCGGCTGCGCTTGACCTGGCTGCCGTGGGGCGCTTGCTGCATTTAACGGCTGGCGTTACCGCGCGGCGCGGCGGCCTGTCGCTACGCGCGGCGCCCTCTTCCGGCGCTCTCTTTCCCGCAGAGCTTTACCTTGTTGCGCGGCGGGTGGAGGGTCTGCAGGCCGGCCTGTACCATTTTGACGCTGAACGGCATCGCCTGGCGCGTTTGGGGGAGTTGCCGGCTGCGCATGGCGCGGGCGATGGGGCCGACTTGTCTCTTGTCGTTGCGGCGGTGTTTCAGCGTACTGGCTACAAATACCGTAATCGCGCTTATCGCTATGTGGCGGCGGATCTTGGGCATCTGCTTGAAAATGCGCGGCTTGCGGGACATTACGTTGGGGCCCGGAGTGTTCTGCTCGACGAGTTCGATGAGATGGCGCTGGCGCGGGACTTCGGGCTGGATGGCGGGCAGGAAGGTGTGCTGGCGGTCGTGGCATATTCGCGCGCTTCCGACACGCCGCCGACTCCTGCGGCCCACGCCGGTAGCAGCGGCCTTGGCGTCACCGGTGAAGTCCACGCAGCCACGTCGCGCGGACGCGTGGCGGGCGGCGGCAAGGCTGGCGATGGTGCGGCGGGGCGCGGCGCCCAATCGGGCGGCGGCGGCGGGCTGGTTGTGCTGCCGCGAGGCGAGGCGGCGGCGATGGACCTGGCGCGCGCGATTCTGCAGCGTCGCAGCCAGCGGCGGTTCACGGCGCAGCCGGTGCCGCTGCAGCAATTGGCATCGTTACTGGCCGAAATGGCGCAACCGCCCCTGCTCTCCGGCGCATTGCACGCCGACCTGGTGATTAGTCGCGTGGACGGCGTACGAGCGGGCGTCTACCGCTACCTCCCCGCCCAGCACGCGCTGCAGCCGGTCGCACTAGGCGACTTCGCCACCAACGCACGCAATGCCGCGCTGGACCAGGACGTCATCGGCGATGCCGCTGTGGTACTGATCCTATCGGCCGACAGCGGCCAGGCGCTGAGAAACGGCGCGCGCGGCTACCGCATGGCCTTCCTGGAAGCGGGTTTAATGGGCGAACGCTGGCTACTGGGCGCAGTGGCACGCGGACTGGGCGCCTGCCCCGTCGGCGCCTTCTACGACGAAGAAGCCGCCCAGCTGGTCAAGGCGCCCGAGGGACGCTGGGTGCTGCATTTCGCCGCCCTTGGCCAGCTCGCACCGGACTAATGCAACTGCGGCGCCCGCAGCTGCGAATGCAAGCGGAAGCCCTCGCGGATATTCTCCCGCAGCACCGCCCCCTTCCACGGCTTGGTATAGAAGCGGTCAATCGCCCCATGGTTGATGGCCGCCATGATCGGCGTCAGGTCCGCATAGGCCGACAGCATGATACGGAAGGTATCCGGCGCCAGGTTCTTGACCCGCTCCATGAACTCCGTGCCCGTCATCATCGGCATGCACTGGTCGCACAGGATGACCTGCACCCGGTGCCGCGCCAGCACGTCAAAGCCCTCCGCCGCCGTCTGCGCAGTGAGGATCCGGTAGCCATCCTGCGCCAGGAAATCGCTCAGCACATCCAGCATGAAGGCGTCATCGTCGACAATCAGCAAGGTTTGCTGGTCGACGATATTGTCGTCGGATGGCGCCTGCAGGTGCCGCCCTTCGCGCAGCATCTGCACGAAATCGATCTCCTGCAGCGGACGGCTGAAATAATAGCCCTGCATCTCATCGCAATCATGGCGGCGCAGGTAGGACAGCTGCGCATCCTTCTCCACCCCTTCCGCAATCACCTTCAGCTTCAGGCTGTGCGCCATATTGATAATGGCCAGCACAATCGCCGCATCGTCCGGATTGCTGGTCACCTCGCGCACGAAGGCGATATCGATCTTCAGCTTATCGATCGGGAAGCGCTTCAGGTAAGCCAGCGAAGAATAGCCGGTGCCGAAATCATCGATCGAAATCTTCACCCCCAGCGCCTTCAGGTTCTGCAGCACGGTGATGGTTTCCTCCGCATTCGACATCAGCGAGCTCTCGGTCAGCTCCAGCTCCAGCAGCTCCGGCGCAATATCGTTCTCCTTGATCGCCTTCAGCACCTCTTCTTCAAGGCCGCCGACAAAGAACTGGATACCCGACACGTTGACCGAAAGGTGCACCGCCCCAACCTGGCTCTTGCCCCATTCCGAAATCTTGCGGCACGACTCCTGCAGCACCCAGGTGCCGACCCGCACGATCAAGCCGGTTTCCTCCAGCAGCGGGATGAACAGCGCCGGCGACACCATGCCATGCCCCGGACGGTTCCAGCGCAGCAGCACTTCGGCGCCGCTGATGCGGCCCGTCGCGATATGCACCTTGGGCTGGTAGAACAGCACGAACTCGTTGTTGTCGATAGCACGCCGCAGCGCATTTTCCATATCCAGCCGCGCCAAAGATTGCGCATTCATCTCCGCTGTGAAGAAACGGAAGGCATCGCGCCCCGCCTCCTTGGCGCGGTACATCGCCGTATCGGCATACTGGATCAGCGTATCCGGGTCATTGCCATCGTCCGGGAAAACGGAAATGCCGATACTGGCCGTCACCGTCACCTCGTGCCCCTTCAAATCGAACGGCTGGCGCATCGCCTCGCGGATCTTGTCCACCACCGCAATGGCATTCTGCGCGCCCTCCTGCAGCATCAGGATCGCCGCAAACTCGTCGCCGCCGAAACGGCCGATGGTATCGCGCACGCGCAGGCACTCCACCAGGCGGCTGGAGAACTGGCGCAGCAGCTCGTCGCCGATGGTGTGGCCCAGCGTGTCGTTGATGTTCTTGAAGCGGTCCATATCGAGGAACAGCACCGCCAGCGCCCAGCCATGCTCGCTGGCCTGCTTCAGCGACAAGGTCAGCGAATCGTAGAACTGGCTGCGGTTCGGCAGGTTGGTCAGCGTGTCGAAGTGGGCCAGCTTAAGCAGGCGCCGCTCCGCCTCTTTGCGCTCGGTAATGTCGCGCGCCACCGCCACCAGTATCCAGTTCTGGCCTGAACGCAGCGTGCGGCGCTGCACTTCCACCGACAGGTTGCTGCCGTCCTTACATTGCAGCAGCAGCTCCGCCATTGCCCCGCTCTGGTCGCCCGCCAGCAGTTTGTCGTACAGGTCCTGCAAGGGCTGCAAGCCGTGGTCGCGTTCGCGGTCCGGCCCCACCTTCAGGAAATCCTCGCGCGCAAAGCCCAACATGCGGCACGCCGTCACGTTCACGTCGATGAAGCAGCTGTTGGCGCGGTCGACCAGGAAGATGGCGTCGGCCGTGGCATCCATCGCCAGGCGGAAGCGGCGAAGATCCTCGTCCAGCCGGATGCGCGCGTTCATATCCAGTTGGAGCTGCGCATGGTGGCGCCGGATTTCCTCATACAGCAGCAGGTTTTCGTAAGCGACCGAAATCTGCGCCGCCACCGTCACCGCCACGCGCTCGTCGACCTCGTTGAATTCCTCCGAGCCGAGCTTATCGACCAGGTACAGCCAGCCGTGCACGCGTTCGCGCGAGGCGATCGGCACGCCCAGGAACGAATGGATAGGCGGATGCCCGGCCGGCAGCCCGATCTCGCGCGGGTCGCCGCTCAAACGGCTCATGCGCACCGGCTGCCGCTGTTTCAGCAGGCTGTCGAGGATGCCGGCGCGCGGCTCGGAAGCCGCCACCTGCGCCTGTTCACCCACGCCGCAGGACGCGAAATAGCTGGCCTCCTGCGCCTCCTGTTCCAGCACGCCGATGCAGGCAAAGCGCGATACGCAAATATTCTGCGCCACGCGCACGCCGATCTCCACCAGCGCCTGCGGGTCGCGTTCCGCACCTAGTTCGATGCCAAGCTCGATCAGCGCGGTCAGGCGCAGGCTCACCGCCTGCAGGCTGGAGAGGGAGCGCGACAGGCGTTCGGTCATCTGGTTCAGGTGTTCCGGCTCGCCCTCTTCCGACTCGCCGTTATTGGCAATGCGGGTGATCAGCTGGCTGCTCGACTCCACCTCGTCGATATACTCGGCCACCTTATGCTCGATATCGAACAGGCGGCCCTGGCTGGGCGGTTCCGGCGCAAACGCTGGCAGCGCCTCTTCCTGGCCCGACTTGCCCAGCGCCTGGTGCACCGTTTTCAGGATCACGTCCGGGTCGGAAGGCTTGGGCAGCACCCAGCGCACGCCGCAGGCTTCCGCCACGGCCATCGCCTCACGCTCGCGGTAGGTGGCGGTGTAAAAAATGATCGGCACGCTGGCCAGCTCCGGCTGGCTGCGCATGCGGTTGACGAACTCATAGCCGTCCATGTTCGGCATCAGGATGTCCGAGATCACCAGGTCCGGCTTCTCGCTCTCCATCACTTTCAGGCCCTCGACGCCGCTGGAAGCTTCCAGCAGGCGGTGGCCGCTGTAACCGAGGAGCGTCATCAGGAACTCCCGGTTTAATACATGGTCATCGACGATCAGGATCGTCGCGATGTCGTTCTCATCGCGGGGCGACATCTCCCCGGGCAAAAAAGACTCGATCTGGGTGACGAAGGTGTCGGGTTCGATCGGTTTGCCGATATAGCCGTCAAAGCCCGCAGCCAGCAGCTTTTCGCGGTCGCCGACCATGGCCAGCGCCGTCACGGCCAGCGTCGGGATGTCTTTCAGCGCCGGATCCTGCTTCAGCTGCGCCACCACGCCATAGCCATCCAGCTTTGGCAGGTGCACGTCGCAGATGATAAGGTCGGGTACTTCACGCCGCGCCGCCTCCACGCCCTCTTCGCCGTTATGCGCAAGCAGCGGCTGGTAGCCGAACGCACGGAGCAGATACACCATCAGCTCCATATTGGTGGGGTTATCTTCGATTATCAGGATGCGTGCTGACATTGGTACTCCTGTCAATGTGTCGCCTCTAGTATCCGCTATTCCAGGGGAAGTGAGAGCACAAATATGCTGCCATTGCCCGGTTTGTCGAAATACCGGATCGACCCATTCAATAATGCAGCCAGCTTGTGGCTCAAATGGATGCCCAACTGCTGCAGGCTGTCTTCCGTGACACCTTCTCCGGTATCACTCACACTCACCTGCACTACCGGCCGACCCTCCAGATAGCTGCGTTCAAGGCTGATATTAATTTCACCGCGATCGGTAAATTTGATCGCATTATTCATAAGGTTCATCAAAATCTGCTGCAAGGCGCGCCGGTCGGTGCGCAGCATCAGCGCTTCGGGCGGGGCGCGGAACTGCAGCACCAGGCCTTTCTGCCTCACTTGCGGCCGGAACAGCAGCGCCAGCTCCTCGATGATGGTGCGGCAGTTCAGCGGTTCCGGATGCAGTTCCACTTTACCCGAACCGAGTTTGGTCAGGTCCAGCAAATCGTTAATCAGCGACAGCAGGTGGCGTGCGCTCGATTGCACGGTACGCAGCTGCTTCTCCTGTTCTTCATTCAAAGGGCCGGGCAGCTGCATCAGCATGGTGCCGGTAAATCCGATGATGGCATTCAGCGGCGTGCGCAATTCATGCGACATGCTGGCCAGGAAACGGTCCTTGGCCTGGCTGGCCTTTACCAGCTCACTGATGTCGCGGATCGCATAAACCTGCAACGCCCCGTTGGCGCCCTGCATGATGCTGCGCCGCGCCTCCACGGGAAATTCTATACCGCCCTTGCGCAAGCCAAGGTTTGCAGCGCCGGCGGGCAGCAGCCGCTCAAGGGCCATGCCGCGCAATTCCATCGGCGCATAGCCGAACAGCTCCGCAGCCTGGTGGTTGGCCAGCACAATGCGGCCATACGGATTCGCCATGACCATCGCATCCGGCATGGATTCGAACAGGCTACCGAAGCGTTCTTCGGCGTCCCGGGTGTCCAGATGATCGATCTTGCCGAAGTCGGTCGCCATCGTCCAGCTTTCTGAATGAAACTCACAGAATTTCACATCCCGTACAGCAGCGCTTCTTGCTTAGCCTCAAGACAGTCTAAGTGATCCCTATAATCTCCGCAAGAATGCGCTTGGTGATTTCGGGATGGCGGCCCATGGCGACATGGCCCACGCCGGGCAAAGCGATATTGCGCGCACCGGGCAAATGGCAGGAATCCTGCGGCGCGATGATGTTGTCGTGGTAGGAGTAGATCGAAGTAATCAGGCCACGCAGCTTGCGGTCATCGGCATCGAGCTGCGCCAGCCATGCGGCATTGCGCCGCATCTGGCGCGCGTTGTCGCCCACGCCCATCTGCGCCAGGTCGGTGCCGTGGTGCGGCGTGCCAAGCGTGATGATGCGCGCCGCGCGCGACGCACCGAAACGGCGCAGCCAGGCGCGCGCCACCAGTCCGCCCATGCTGTGCGCCACGATGATGATGCGCTCGCTGCCGCTGGCGGCGCACAGCGCCTGCACCGCCTGCTCCAGCTGCGCCGCATAGCCGTCGATGTCGCCAAATACCGGCTCCAGGTCCACCGTGGCGTGGCTGAAGCCTTGCGCCTCGAGCTGCGCGGCCAGGTGCACCCAGAAGCCGCCATTGGCGCCATAACCGTGCACCAGCAGCACCGGCAAGCCGCGCGGCGCACTGGCCAGGTGCAGGCGCGGGCGGTGGCGCAGCATATGCCAGGACGTCGCCGCCATGGTCGATACATACTCGTGGAAGAACAGCTGCAGGCGCTGCCGCCAGTCCAGCCGCGCCTCCTGCGGCAGCGGCCGCGCGGCCATTCGGAAATTGTTGGCGGCGATCGCCATCCGTACCAACAGTACAACGATTACCGCCAGCAGCAGGGCCACATCGGCCGGAACAAGGCGCGACAGCAGCCAGGCGATGGCGCAAGCGGCAGTCACTTGCAAGGCCATCACCAACAGCAGCAGCCGCTTTACCATTGGTCAGCTCCGGGTGGCCAGCCGCTGCGCCAGGCCGCTCGCCAGTCGGGCAGTCACGCCGTAGATCGAGAGCTGGGGGTTGGCGCCGATCGACGTCGGGAACAGCGAGCCGTCGTGTACCGACAAGTTGCCGATGCCGCGATACAGGCCGTCCGGCGTGACCACACCGGTCGCCGCATCGCCCGTCATGGCGCAACCGCCCATCACGTGCGCCGACACCACGCGCGTCAACAGCTTTTGCATCGGCAGGGTCGCGATAGCCTGTTTGGCTTCGGCCCAGCTCTTGTACGGCTGCGCCACCAACTCGTGCACCGGAAGCACCCCTTCGGCGCCGGACGCGAACTGGATTTCGGCCATGGTCAGCAGCGCACGCCGCGCGCCGTCCCAGAAATAAGGCGTGAGCGCGTAGTCCAGCTGCGGCGAACCGTCGCTGCGCAGCGTCACCCGGCCGCCCGCCGCTTCCGGATGGAAGCCGTCGCGCAGCAGCGCCAGCAGGCCTTGCACGTGCGGCAGGCGCCGCATCAGGTTCGCGTGCGCCGGGCCGAAGGCCGATACCGTGGTACCCGCCAGCACCGGGTGCAGCGGGCCCACTTCCAGCTTGTAGCCCATGGGGCCATCGACCGGCTGCGTGTGCAGGAAGTGGTCCGAATAGACCGTCTGCGGCGCGCCGTTGAAAGCCTCCACCGGCTGCCGGTATTCGCCGATCGACAGCACCACCGGATGCAGGAAGGTGCGCTGGCCGAGCAGTTGGTGCGGGTCGGGCGCGCCGGAGCGCAGCAGCAGCGCCGGCGAGTTGATCGCGCCACCGGCAACCACGAAGTGGCGCGCCCTGAGCGTGATGCGGCGGCCGGTCTGCTCCAGGCCATCCGCCGTCAGCGCCACGCACTCCAGCGAGGTGGCCTGCCCGCCGGCCAGCGTGAAGCGCTCGGCGCGGGCACGCGTCAGCAGCACCGCGCCCTTTTCCAGCGCGGCCGGGATGGTGGTGACCAGCATCGACTGCTTGGCGTTCGTCGGGCAGCCCATGCCGCAATAGCCCAGGTTCCAACAGCCGTTCACGTTGCGGCGGATCAGGCCGGTGGTGATGCCCAGCTTCTCGGCGCCGCGGCGCAGCAGGTCATTGTTTTCATTCGGTGGCGTCGGCCAGTCGCTGATATGCAGGCGCTCTTCCATTTTCTGGAACCAGGGCGCCATCGCCTCCACGCCGTAGTCTTTCAGGCCGTACCGGGACTGCCACCAGGCCAGCGTATCGGCCGGTGTGCGGAAGCTTGAAGTCCAGTTCACCGTGGTCGAGCCGCCAACGGTACGTCCTTGCAGGATGTTGATGGCCTTGTCGGCGGTCTTGCGCGCCGCCGAGTCCTGGTACAGCGATGGGTAGGCATCGGCCTCGCGCATCTTGAAGTCCTTGGACGACTTCAGCGCGCCCTCTTCCACCATCAGCACTTTCAGGCCCGCGTTGGCGAGGATTTCCGCCGTCACGCCGCCGCCCGCGCCGGTGCCGACGATTACCACGTCGGCGTCGAAACTGCGGTCTTGCGCCAGGCTCGAGGCGTCGATGACATGCCAGCCGGCGGCGATGCCGGCCTGGATTGGATCCGGGATTGGGCTGCTCATGCGCTCAGCTCCTTCATCGGGCCCGGGTAGCCGACGGCAGCCCAGGTGGAAGGATCGGCATACCAGGCGCCGATGACCAGGTCATGCAGGCCGTGGTAAGCGGTTTGCAGCATCTCGGTGCGGTGGGTGCGCCAGCTTTGCAGGAAAGCCGCCACTTCGGCCGGTGCGGCCTCCTCCCATGCCGGCACGCCCGCCAGCAGGCGCCGCGTGGGCGCCATGGTGAGCAGGCCAAACAGGTCGCTGATTTCTTTCTGCACACGCAGCGGCAGCGACGCAATCGCGCCCGCCACGCGGTCGATGCCCGCGTTGAGCGCCGCCGGCTGCGGCGTCACGCCCGTAATGGCAGGCACCAGCGCCGCCAGCATGGTGCGGCCCTGGGCGTCCAGCGCGAATCGTTCAGCGACCGGCGGGCGGAATTGGCGGTAGACGGCGCCACCGGCGGCCAGCGCCAGGCCGCCCAGCAGCCCCGCTTTTAAGAATGTCCTGCGTTGCATCGTGTCTCCTCTTGTTATAAAGAGGATTCTAAGGATGCAGGCGGGCTACGGCTAGAGCCTGGGCTCTAATCCTTGCGGCCGCGTGTCATTTGGCGCGCAATACCGCGCAGGATATTGACTTCCTCGGCCTCCAGCCCGGCGCGGGCAAACATGCGCTTCAGGCGCGGCATCAGCTTGCGCGGATTGTTCGCATCGAGGAAGCCGATTTCGACCAGCGCCTGCTCCAGGTGCACATACATGCCCTCCACCGCCGCCGCGCTGGCCGCCTCGCCATGGAAACCGACCGGGCTGTCCGCACGCTGGCCGTCCAGCGCGGCCATGCGGCACTCGTACACCAGCACCTGCGCCGCCTGCGCCAGGTTAAGCGAGGAATAGTCGGGGTTGGCCGGGATATTCACCAGCACATTGCACGGCTCCACAATCTCATTCGGCAGGCCGAAGCGCTCGTTACCAAAGATCAGGGCCGCGTGCAGGTCCGCGCCCGCCACCAGCTGGCCGGCGAATTCGCGCGGCGTCACCACCGGCGGCGAGAACTCGCGCAGGCGCGCCGACACGGCCGCGGTAAAGTTGATGCCCTCCAGCGCCTCCGCCATGCTGTGCACCACGCGCGCCGATTGCAGGATATCCAGCGCGCCGGAAGCAAAGGCCACCGCCTCCTCGTGCTCGCACGCCCCTTCAAAGCGCGGATTGACCAGCACCAGGTCGGAAAAACCCATGGTTTTCATGGCGCGCGCCACCGAGCCGATATTGCCCGGGCGGCTGGTCTCGACCAGGATTACCCGAAGTCGTTGGAAGGCGGAAGGTGCGGATTCGGTCTGCTTCATTTATAATCGCGGGATTCTGCGTTGGGCGTGCATTTTACTCCGCCTGCACAACGCGCCGCTCTTTTTCAATCTTGTCATCATTTCCGCTGCCGGATGCGCGAAGCGTTTCCGCGGGCGGCAATGGCTATTTTACGGAAGCTAGTATGCACCCAATGCTGAATACGGCCATCAAGGCCGCGCGCCGTGGCGCCGCTGTGATCAACCGCGCCTCCTTCGATCTGGACCGCGTAAACGTAACTGAAAAGCAACACAACGACTTCGTCACCGACGTGGACCAGGCTGCTGAACAGGCAATCATCGAAGTGCTGCTGAAGGCTTACCCGGACCACGCCATCTTTGCCGAAGAATCCGGCATCACCGGCACCGTAAATGACGAGAGCGAATACGTGTGGATCATCGATCCACTGGACGGCACCACCAACTTCATGCACGGCTTCCCACAGTACGCCATCTCCATCGCCCTGCAGCAGCGTGGTGTCGTGACGCAGGCTGTGGTCTACGACCCGGTGCACAACGACCTGTTCACCGCCACCAAAGGCGCCGGCGCCTACCTGAACGAAAAGCGCATCCGCGTCAATAAGCTGGACCGCATCAGCGGCGCCCTGCTGGCCTCCGGCTACAAGCCAGGCTCGCCAGCCGCCATCGCCGAATTCGCCAAGATGTTCACCATCATGGCCGAGCGCTCGCACGGCATCCGCCGCGCCGGCTCCGCCGCCCTGGACCTGGCCTACGTGGCTTGCGGCCGCCTGGACGGCTACTACGAAAAGAACCTGAAACCCTGGGATATCGCCGCCGGCGCCCTGCTGGTGACGGAAGCGGGCGGCATCGCCGGCGAGTTCAACGGCGAATCCAACTATATGAATACCGGCCACATTATTGCCGGTTCGCCGAAAATCTTCGGCCAAATGGTTGGCCTGCTGGCAGAGTTTGCATAAAGTTAAGCCCAGATTCACTACAAAAGAGGCCCTCCGGGGCCTTTTTTATTGTTTCCGTGCGTCAAGCAGTGAGGCTTTGCTGCTATACTTCGCTCAGCGCCGAGGTTTCCGTACGGCAATAATTTTCACAAAATTTATAGAATAACTACTCATATGTCCTTCTCCGATCTCGGCCTGTCAGATGCCATCGTGCGCGCGGTAGCCGAAACCGGCTATACAGCCCCTACCCCGATCCAAAGCCAGGCCATCCCTGCCGTACTGAACGGCGGCGACCTGCTGGCCGGCGCCCAGACCGGCACCGGCAAGACCGCCGGCTTCACGCTGCCGGTGCTGCATCGCCTGTCCACTGATGCCGTGGGCAGCAAGCTGGCCAACAACACCGCGCCGCGCGCCATCCGCGCCCTGGTGCTGACCCCGACCCGCGAACTGGCGGCCCAGGTGGAAGAAAGCGTCAAGACTTACGGCAAGCACACCAAGCTGAATTCGGCCGTGATCTTTGGCGGCGTCAGCATCAACCCGCAGATCAAATTGCTCAAGCACGGCGTCGACATCCTGGTCGCCACCCCGGGCCGCCTGCTGGACCACATGCAGCAAGGCACCGTCAACCTGGACAAGGTCGAGATCCTGGTGCTGGACGAAGCCGACCGCATGCTCGACATGGGCTTCATCCGCGACATCCGCAAAGTGCTGGCCGCGCTGCCGCCGAAGCGCCAGAACCTGCTGTTCTCGGCCACCTTCTCCGACGAGATCAAAGCCCTGGCCGACGGCCTGCTGGACAACCCGAAGACCATCGAAGTCGCTCGCCGCAATTCGACCGTCGAAATCATTTCGCAGAAGATCCACCCGGTCGACCGCGACAAAAAGCACCCGATGCTGTCGCACCTGATCCGCACCCACGCCTGGACCCAGGTGCTGGTCTTCACCCGCACCAAGCACGGCGCCAACAAGCTGGTTGAGCAGTTGGGCAAGGATGGCGTGAAGGCCATGGCCATCCACGGCAACAAGAGCCAGACCGCGCGTACCCGCGCGCTGGCCGAATTCAAGGACGGCACTCTGCAGTGCCTGGTTGCCACCGATATCGCCGCGCGCGGCATCGACATCGACCAGCTGCCGCACGTGGTCAACTACGACCTGCCGAACGTGCCGGAAGACTATGTGCACCGCATCGGCCGTACCGGCCGCGCTGGCGCCAAGGGCGAAGCCGTTTCGCTGGTCTGCGTGGACGAGCACACCATGTTGCGCGATATCGAACGCCTGATCAAGCAAACGCTGCCACGCGAAGTGATTCCAGGTTTCGAACCCGACCCGAATGCCAAGGCCCAGCCGATCCAACTGCGCAGCGGCGTAGGCCGCCACCAGAACCGCCCACCACGCCAGGGTAACGGCGGCGGCAACGGCAATGGCGGCGGCAACCGCAGCCAGAACGGCCAAGGCAAGCCACGGGTCGCCGCCAACGGCAACCGCGACGGCGCACCACGCGGCGCCGCCCCAACCGGCATCCGCCGCGACGCCCGCCCCGGCGGCGGCACCGGCAACGCCCCCCGCAGCAACGCCCCCCGCCAGCGCACCCGCTAAGCAACTTTTGTCCGCCTTGGGGTCAGGAACAAAAGTGGACATTTCTTTCGCTCGCGAAAAAAATGTCCACATTCGTTCCTGACCCCAAGGCGGACAATTTATACTTTGCGGCATGCCTAGATTCGCTGCCAATCTTTCGATGCTGTTCACGGAAGCGCCGTTTATCGAGCGCTTTGGCTTGGCGCGGGCGGCGGGTTTTGACGGCGTCGAATTCCTGTTCCCCTATGCCTTTGATGCGGATGACATCAGGGAGCGCTTGCTGCGCCACCAATTGCAGCTGGTGCTGCATAACCTGCCGCCCGGCGACTGGCAGGCGGGTGAACGCGGGATGGCTTGCGATCCGCGCCGGTTTGAGGAATTCCAGGATAGCGTGCACCTCGGGCTGGAATATGCGAAAGAACTCGGCACTCCGCGCGTGCACTGCATGGCCGGCCTCCTGCCCGGCGGCCTGGCGCCGGAGCGGGCGCGCGAGGCCTATATCCGCGCGCTGCAATACGCCGCTGACCAGTTCGCCCCGCACGGTATCGATGTGCTGCTCGAGCCGATCAACCATTTCGATATCCCCGGCTACTTCCTGAACACCAGCCGCCAGGCGCTCGATATCCTGGCCGAGGCCGCGCGTCCCAACCTGTTCCTGCAGTACGACATCTACCACATGCAGCGCATGGAGGGCGAACTGGCCAACACCATCCGCGCCTGCCTGCCCAATATCCGCCACATGCAGCTGGCCGATACGCCGGGCCGCCATGAGCCGGGCACCGGCGAAATCAACTACCCCTTCCTGTTCCGCCTGCTAGACGAGCTCGGTTACCAGGGCTGGATCGGCTGCGAATACCACCCCAGCACCCGCACCGAAGACAGCCTCGGCTGGCTGAAGCCTCACCTTCCCGCCTGACCTTTGCGCTGGCGCAAACGCGCCCGCCGTGCCAAGGCGCAAGATGGTTCTGCCGCCCGAGGAGACCCATCATGAAACGCTACACCTGCTTACTGCTCTGCCTGCTGCTGGCCGCCTGCGCCGGCAATCCGCGCCTGAAAGAAGTGCGCACCCTGGCTGACGAAGCGCCGAAACTGGCAGCCTTCAGCGACCTGAGCCAGCGCTTCCGCGACACCTACCAGCGCCAGCAGCCCTATCTGAGCGCACCGGCCGCCCAGCGCGAACAAGCCATCGACCGCAAGCGCCGCGACGCCTACCCCGACTTCATCGCCCTGCACGGCGCCGTCACCACCTACTTGCGTGCGCTGGGCGCGCTGGCCGGCGGCGAAACCTACAATTACGGCGAGCAGGTCAAGCAGCTGTCGGAAGGCATCAAGGCCTGGCCGGAAACCGGCCTCACCGACCGCCACGTCAACGCCTACTCGGCCCTGGTGCGCGTACTGCTGCGCGGCCTCACCGGCCATGAGCAGGACAAGGCGGTGCAAGCCATGCTGCGCGACGGCGCCGAGCCGCTGCAAACCTCGCTCGACGCCATGCACACCCTGCTGCGCTACTTCGATAAGAACCACGACAACGAGCAGCGCATCGTGCTCGGCATGCTGGAGGTGGAAATCCCCTACGCCGATGCGCCGCGCGACCGCCTGCTGGCGGCCCTGGCGCGCGCCCACCAGCAGGAAAAGATCCGCGAATACCGCTTGCTTGGCCTGCGCCACACCCTGGCCGGCCAGCACGTCGATGAGATCCGCGAACACCATGCGGCCCTGGTCCAGGGCCTCGATCCCCAGCCCGCCACCGCCCCACCCGCCACCGTACAAGGAGCCCAGCCATGAGCCTGACCGCCAGCCTGCCGCACGACCTGGAAACCCTGGCCGACAGCCTGTCGTCCAGCGCCGACGCACTGCACGAGCGCATCATGCGCGGCATCCGCCAGCAGCAGCCGCCACTTTCGCATGGCGTGGCCCAGGCCCTGTTCGAGAACGAGGTGGCGCTGCGCCAGCAGGCCAACAGCCTGTACGTCGATGCCGCCAGCCACTCGCTGGAAGGCATGGGCGTCACGCTGGAGGAACTGCTGCAGCTGGCATCCGCGGCGCGCGACACCATCCGCCGCATCGAACGCGCCAAGGAGCTGGCCGGCCTCAGCGCCGACTTGCTGGCGATGGCGGCCGCCATCGCGGCAGCGCGGCCGGAGCACCTGGTGGCGCCGCTGCAAAGCCTGAAAAGGCAACTGGCCGCACACCACACACACGGGAGTGCGTAAATAACGCAGCAGGCATACAATGGTCTTCCGAACAACGAATTCGTGGAGACCGTCATGGGCCTGTCGCGCGAACAGCTTGCATCCCTGCAAGCCGCTCTGGAGCAACGCAAGGTTGCGCTGCTGCAGCAGCTGGCCGGCCGCATGGACGGCGAACTGGCGCGCATCCCCGCGGTGGAGGAAATTGAAACTTCACCGGCCGACAGCGCCAGCAACCGCACCCTGAACCAGCTGGAGCTGGAGGCCGAAGAACACAAGCAAGCCCAGCTCAGCAGTGTGCGCCACGCCCTGGCCAAGATCGACGATGGCAGTTACGGCCTGTGCGATAACTGCGGCAATGAAATCCCCTTCTCCCGCCTGAACGCACGGCCGGAGGCCCCGCTGTGCATCGCCTGCCAGACCCGGCTGGAGAAAGCGACGGCGGGGCTGCGCTGAGGCAAGCATGGCCTACAAAACTATCCTGGTGCATGTCGATGAGGCGCCGCACAGCGCGGCCCGCATCCTGCTGGCCGGAGAACTGGCGCTGCAGGAAGGCGCCCACGTGATCGGCGTCGCGGCCACCGGCATCTCGCGCTTCCTGTACCAGAATGAAACAGTGGACGACAGCGACCCCAACCTGGCGCGCCATCTCGACATCCTGCGCGAACGCGCCGGCCGCGCGCTGGCCGAGTTCGCGCCGCGCCTGCAAGCCATGGGCGTGCAGTCCTATGAACAAAGAATACTGGACGATGAAGCGAGCGCCGGCCTGAGCCTGATGGCGCGGCATGCCGACCTGGTGGTCGTCGGCCAGAGCGATCCGCATGGTCGCGGCCCCGACGTGCCAGCCGAAGTCCTGGCCGGCAGCGGCAAGCCGGTCATCGTGCTGCCGCTTGGCGCACGCACTTCCGCCACCATCGCCGTCACACGCGATGGGATTGCCAGCTCCGGCGGCCCGGCTCCGGCGCGCCACATCCTGGTGGCCTGGAATGCCAGCCGCGAAGCCGGGCGCGCGCTGCAGGACGCCCTGCCCCTGCTGCGCCGCGCCGACAGCGTGACGGTGGCAATCTACGATGCGGAGGCGCGCCCCGGCGTGTTCGGCGAGCCGGCCGGCAGCGATATCCTGGCCTGGCTGGAACGGCATGGCGTCATGGGCAAGCTGGTGCTTGGCCAAAGCGAGCGCCAGGGCCTGTTGAAGCGTCCAGGCGCGGTGGGCGAACAGTTGCTGGCCCAGGCGGCCGAACGCGATTGCGATTTGCTGGTGATGGGGGCGTACGGGCACTCGCGCTTCCGCGAGACCCTGATGGGCGGCGTCACACGCAGCGTGCTCGATGGCATGACGCTGCCGCTGCTGATGTCACATTAGTCGCCGGAAGCCCAAGCCTGGCTGCGGATCTTGGCGACCTGGCGCTGCGCCAGCCATTTCCAGATTTGCAGCGCAACTTCCTGCTTGCAGCTCATGTGGCGCGGCGTGGCCAGGGCGATCTCGCAGTCGCGGTCCGACCACTCCTCGTAGCGCAAGGCGCCGTCCTGGCCGACTTCCACCTGGTACATCAAGCCGTCGTCGTAGCCGAATTTAAGGGTGGCGCTGCCGTTGCCTCCATAGACATCCGCCAGTGCCGCCGCCAGCTGGTCTTCGGTCGGCGCGGAGACATCGCGCCGGTCCGGCCGTGAGAGTACTACCCATGCCTGTGTCATTGACGCTCTCCCCCTCAAAACAAAGCGATCTGCTCTTGTGGCAGATGATGTACTGGACGGCGCGCCGTGGTCATGATCCATGTCTAGTCGGACGCATGTTCGCTGCTTTTATTGTAGCAACTATCATACCGAAAATTACTTTTCACACAGGGGGCGTTTGCATTCCGCAACAGCACTCTCAAATAAATTGCGGGACTGACAAGGGATCGAAATCTTTCCAGTCGCCTTGCTCGATATTGCCCTCGGCGCGCTCGATTTGTGCCGCCCCTTGCCGGCGCATCACCTCGATCGCGCGCGCCTCTTGCTCACCCTCCACGGCGACGGCCGCCAGCATGCCAGCCTGGCGCGGCGGCGGCCCGGCGGTCGCCGCCGGTCGGGATCACGGCGTGCTGTTCCGGCGGGTTGGAGTAAAAATTGGTGACGCGGTCGGCGGCAAAGCCCGCCGCCTGCAAAGCTTCGCAAGCCTGCAGCGCAGCTTCCTGCAACTGGAAATGTCCGGCGATGATGGTACTCATGGCAGTCTCCTCAAAAGCCCCAGCCTGCCCAAGCGCACCGAATGTAACAGTTAAATGCCGAACGTACCCGGTTTCAATTTACCGCCGTATAATCGAAAACGTCCACAACAGATGCCACTTTGACATGAGTAGCTTCTTCAATGAAAGGACTATCGAAAGTACGGCGATTGCGCTGTCCGAACTGCTGGACGGACATCCCGTGGCGACGTTCGTCATCGATAACGACCACGTCATTACCCACTGGAACAAAGCCTGCGAACACCTGCTCGGCTGGGGCACCCAGGAAATGGTCGGCAGCAACCACCATTGGCGCGCATTCTATGGCTGGCCGCGCGCGCTGCTGGCGGACCTGATCGTCGACAATATCGATCCGGCCAGCGATCCCAACTTCCGCGACAAGTACAAGGTTTCCACCCTGATCGAAGGCGCCTACGAGGAAGAGGATTTTTTCCCCAATATCGGCGCCGCCGGCCACTGGCTGCAGTTGACCGCCGCGCCGCTGCGCGACCATGACGGCCGGCTGGTGGGCGCGATCCAGAGCCTGCGCGACGTGACCGAACGGCGCGTGGCGGAAAACGCGCTGCGCCAGGCGCATGACAGGCTGGAACAGACGGTCAGCCAGCGCACGGCGCAATTGATGCGTACCCAGCAGCAGTTGGTGCAAGCGGACAAGCTAGCCTCCATCGGCCAGTTGGCCGCCGGCGTGGCGCATGAAATCAACAACCCGATCGGCTACATCTTTTCCAACTTCGGCACCTTGCAGGAGTACCTGGACAGGCTGTTCTCCATGCTCGACGCCTACCAGCAGGCGGAGGTGGCGATCGTCGACCCGGCGGTCGCGGCACGCCTCAAGGCCATGCGCGAGCAAGTGGAACTGGACTTCCTGCGCGAGGATATCCCGACGCTGATGCAGGAATCGAAGGAAGGCATTGTGCGCGTGCGCCACATTGTGCAGGACCTGAAGGATTTTTCGCGCGTCGACAGCCAGCAGGAATGGGTGTGGGCCGACCTGCGCCAGGGCATCGACTCCACCCTCAATATCGTCGCCAACGAAATCAAGTACAAGGCCGACGTGGTGCGCGAATACAGCGATATCCCCGATATCGAATGCCTGCCGCTGCAGCTGAACCAGGTGGTGATGAACCTGCTGGTCAACGCCGCCCATGCCATAGGCCCGATACGTGGCCGCATTGAAATCCGCACCGGCTGCGACAACGATGAGGTCTGGTTCAGCGTCAGCGACAACGGCAGCGGCATCGCGCCGGAAAACCTGGGCCGCATCTTCGATCCCTTTTTCACCACCAAGGAAGTCGGCAAAGGCACCGGCCTTGGCCTGTCGCTTTCTTACGGCATCGTGCAGAAGCACCAGGGCCGCATCGATGTCGAATCCGTGCTGGGCAAAGGCACCACGTTCCGCGTCTGCCTGCCCCGCCATCGCCCCCCAACCGAGCAGAAGGAAGCCAGCCCATGATGACCATCCTGTGCGTGGACGACGAGCCGAATATCCTGTCCTCCCTGCGCCGCCTGTTCCGCGGCAAGGGCTACCAGGTGCTGACGGCCGAAAGCGGCGCGGAAGGCTTGCAGCTGCTGGAAAAGGAAACCGTCGACCTGGTGATCTCCGATATGCGCATGCCGGAGATGGACGGCGCGCGCTTCCTGGCCAAGGTGCGCGAGCGCTGGCCCAATACCGTGCGCCTGCTGCTGACCGGCTACTCCGATGTGCAGTCGATCCAGGACGCCATCAACTGCGGCGAAATCTACCGCTACATCACCAAGCCCTGGGACGATAGCGACATCCTGCTGATCGTGCGGCAAGCGCTGGAGCGCCACGAGCTGGAACTGGAAAAGCAGCGCCTGGAAGCGCTCACCCGGCGCCAGAACGAAGAACTCAAGACGCTCAACGCCAGCCTGGAACAGAAGGTCGAGGAGCGCACCAAGCAGCTCAAGGCCAACTTCCTCACCACCATCAAGATCCTGTCCAGCATTAGCGAAATGCGCGGCAGCAGCCTGCCCGGGCATACGCGCCACGTGGCCGAACTGGCGCGCCGCATTGCAGTCCAGCTCAAGCTCGATGCGCAGGAGGTGCAGGACGTCTTCATCGCCGGCCTGCTGCACGACCTGGGACGCATCGGCTTTTCCGATGAGGTGCTGCGCACGCCGGTGACCGCCCTGCAAGGCGAAGCGCTGGCCCAGTACCGCAAGCACCCGGTGCATGCCGAACATCTGCTGATGCCGCTGGCCGAACTGGCCGGCACCGCCGCCATCGTGCGCCACCAGCTGGAGCGCTTCGACGGCCAGGGCTTCCCCGACCGCCAGCTGGGCTTTGCTATCCCGATGGGCGCACGCATCCTGGCCCTGGCGGCCGACTACTACAACCTGCAGCAAGGCGCCCTGGTGCAGCGCCACCTGCGCGCCGACGAAGCCAAGTCGCTGATCCTGGATGGCGCGGGCAAGCGCTACGACCCCGCCGTGGTGCAAGCCTTCCGCCAGGCGGTCGAAGGCGGCGTGCGCGGCGCGCCGGAAGCGCACGACCTGGAGCTGCTTTCGGGCGAGCTGGTGCCGGGCATGGTGCTGTCGCGCGATGTGATCAGCCGCGACGGCCTGATGCTGCTCGCCACCGACCATGTGCTCGATGCGCGCATGATCCAGCAGTTGCAGGACTTCGAGAAAAAGAGCGGGGCCCGGCTGCCTATTTTTGTGCAGCGTTCGCGGGTAAATGCAGCGTGAACGCCGAGCCCTTGCCGGGTTCGGAAATCACTGCAATGCGCCCGCCATGTTTGCTGACGATGCCGTAGGCCAGGTATAGCCCCAGCCCGGTGCCGCTGCCGACCGGCTTGGTGGTGAAGAAGGGATCGAAAATCCGTCCCAGGTGTTCCGGCGCGATGCCGGCGCCATTGTCCTGGATGCGCACCCACACCCCGTCGCGGTCAGTGCCGGTGATGATGCGGATGATGCCCTGCTCCGCGATGGCCTGCACCGCGTTCAGCAGGATATTGCGGAAAGCCTGGTTCAACTGGGCCGGCTGGCAGCGCAGCAGCGGCAGCTTGCCGTAGTGCTTCTCTACCGTGGCCTTGAAGCGCAGCTGGCTGGCCAGGGCGTTGAGCGTGCTGTCCAGCCCCTCGTGCAAATCGGCCGCCTGCTGCCACTGGCTGTCGCCGGCGGCGGAAAAATCCTTCAGCGCCTGCACGATGTCGCGTACGCGGCGCAGGCCATCCATCGACTCGCGCAGCAGCGCGGCCGTGTCCTCCTTGAGGAATTCGAAGTCTGCCGCGGCGCGCCGCTCGGCGCTGGCGCTTTGCTCGACCAGTTCAAACAAGGTGTCGGCATAGCTTTTCAGCGTGCCGATATTGGACGTGACAAAGCCCACCGGGTTATTGATCTCATGCGCCACGCCGGCCGCCAGCTGGCCGATCGAGGCCATGTTCTGCGCCTGCACCAGGCGCTCTTCCATCTGCTTGCGGTCGGTGATGTCGGTCAGCGAGCCGATCACCTCCACTGGTGCGCCCTGCCCATCGCGGATCAGTCGCAGCTGGTCGTGCATCCACAGGTAGCGCCCATCGGCGGCGCGGAAGCGGTACTCGTAGGTGCGCTCACCCTCGACGAAGATTTGCGCCAGGCTGGAAAAGATGCCCGGCGCGTCATCGGGGTGGATATGGTCGAACCAGAAGTTGGGATCGGCCAGCATGTCCTCCGGCCGGTAGCCCAGCACATTCAGCGCGTTGGCGCTGACGAAGGTCATCTTGAAGTCGCCGCTCGGCACCGTGCTGTAGATGATGGCGGGTGTATTGTCGACAAGGTACTTCAGGCGCTGCAGCGGGTCGGCCGGTTCGCTGGCACGCGCCGGCGTCTCGCTGGTGATCAGGCTGAAGTCTTCGAACTCCATGCTGCCTCACCAATCGGCCCAGGCAAAGGAGCGCGCCGGCATCGGCATCGCCAGGAAGGACGGCTCCGGCACTGGTGGCGGCGGCGCCGGCAGCCAGTCGCGCGGATCGACCCGGTAATACTTCTGCAGCTCGCTGTACAAGGCGCCGTGGCGTTCGGCCAGTTGCCATGGGCGGGTGAAGAAGGTTTCCGTCGCCACCGCGAAAAACTCGGCCGGGCTGGTGGCGCCGTAGTGGTCCAGTACACTGTCGTGCCGCCCCAGCCACGCTTCGTGGCGCAGGTTGGCGTAGTCGCGCGACAGCACCTCGGACCAGCTGCGGTAGCTGTCCGGGCTGCCCAGGTAAGGCGCGCCATTGGTGTTGCCCGACTCGCTATCGAGCTGGTGCGCAAACTCGTGCAGCACCACGTTATTGCCGCCTTGCCAGTCCAGGGTGCCGCGTTCGACATCGTCCCACGACAGCACGATGCGGCCATCGCTCCACGATTCGCCCAGCATCTGCTGGCGCGCCTGGGTCACCACGCCACCGGGCCCGACTTCATCGCGACCGGCAATGAAGGCGCTCGGGTACAGCAAGATGGTATGCAAGGCGCGGTACACCTTGCTTGGTTTGTTCAACTGCAGCAGGCAAGCCTGGGCTGCGATGGTGACGCGCATTTCGTCCGTCACTTCGAGTCCGGCACAGCCGACGAATTTTTTCTGGTGTAGGAACTGCTGCACCATGCGCTGCAGCTGGCGCTGCATATCGGGCGCCATCGTGCGGTAGAAGGGAATGCTGGATTCGAGCACCGCCAGGTTGGCGGTTGGCAAGGGACGCGCCAAGGCACGCCGCAGCGCCCAGCGTGGATACAGGAAAGGCGCTGCGATTGTCAGCGCCGAGATAATAAGCCAAAGCCAAGCTTCCATGATGCCGTCCATAACAGAACTCGTTCCGCCACAGATGGGGCTACTTAACGGCATTTCAACATGCCGCTGTCACTGGAAGCTTAGCACCGTTCCCGGCTTATGGCTGGGCCTTTTGCATCGAGGCTGGGGCACCGAACAGGGCTGCTACCAGCGGGTCGCGCTGCACCGGTCCGCGGTTAACGCGGATTGCATAATGCGTGTCATCGGCCAGGATGTGGAAGTGGCGGCCGCTGCCCGCCATGCTCTGCTCACGCAGGCTGGGGCGTTCCTTGCGCGGCGGGGCGCCTTCGCGCTTAGGCTGGGCAATGGCCGCCAGGAAGGCTTGCACGCGTTCGGCATCCGGGGTCAGCTGGTAGACAGCCTTGCCCAGGTAAGTCGCCGTGCCCTCAATATAGCGAGCCAGTTCGATCACGCCTGCCTCACGCAAGTCGCGGATGTATTTGCGGGCGCCGGAAGGCGAAAACTTCAGGAACCAGGCAATTTCGTCAGCCAGCATTTCGTGGTTTTGTAATTCCGCCACCAGTTTTTGCATATTTTCGATACGGCGCAGGGTCGCCGAGGTGGAACGGACGCGTTCGATCGGCGCCAGGGACAGGGCTTTGCGCTCCGTCACGGGGCCTGGACGCTCGACCAGTGCCAGGCGTGGACGGGACGGCACGGCCGGCAACGGTGCCGGCAGTTCCTGGTTAGCTTCGATTTCGAGGCCGTGCGAAGATTCTCTGATTGCGTGCATTTGGTCACTCCTTATAGATGCCAGGGTGGATTCGCAGGCTCCAGATTGCCTGCGCGTGGCTCATCGGTCTGTGCGGCAACGAACATACAGCCGCCGTCGCATTAACCTTTTGCCAACATTGACTTGGACACCCGGGAGCTGTGTGAGTTCCCGAACAGAGATTGGCCCGACAGCGACCTATGCTGGGACCCGGCTTCATTCAAACAGGAGGAACCACCATGAAATATCCAGCCCTGCTGGCGGCCATGGCCTTGGTCGGCCTGACCGCCTGCGAAAAGACCGTCACCAATAATCCGCCACCCGTGGTGGAACCGGCGCCGCCGCCAGCGGTCGTACCTGGCCCTCCAGGGCCGGCCGGCGAGCCCGGCAAGCCAGGCCCGCAAGGCGAACCGGGCAAACCGGGCGATACCATCATCGTGCAGCCGCAAACCCCGCCGCCGCCAGCGCCGGAACCGGCCAAACAGTAGACGCGGAACGCCGCCATCCATTCCCGTTTGGATGGCGGTTTGCAAGTACTTCAACAGTGAAATTCGCTACACGTTGTAGAAAAGCTACATACTTGCTATAATCCAAGGTGATTGTGCGCTATCGCACTGATGTAGGAAGTTTTCAGCACCTACACTGAACCCACAGCAATGCAACATAGCTGGGAAAGAGAGTCGCGTCCTTTTATAGCGGCTTTACTACTCAATAATAACGGGAGTTATCTAGTGAACAAGATTAAAAACATCGCCATCGCCGCTGCGCTGATGTCGGCATCCTTCGCCGCGTCCGCCCAGGAAACCCTGCTGAACCAGAACTGGTACGTCGCCCCATCCGTTGGCGTGATCCGTCCAGACCACGCCTGGGCCGTCGCTAAAGACGACATCGCCTACGGCCTGCGCGCCGGTAAGGCCCTGAACGACAAGTGGGACCTGCAACTGGGCGGTTCCTACGGTTCGAGCACCGAAAATGGCATGCGTTACACCCAGAAGCTGCTGGGCGCTGACGGCCTGTACATGTTCTCCCGCAAGAACGTACGTCCATTCCTGCTGGTAGGTGCCGGCCTGGAGCGTGACAAGTCCAACCTGCTGAACGGCACCGAGCCTGCCCGCACCTCCCCATACCTGGCCGCTGGCCTGGGCGTGCAAGCCAACATCACCCCACGTCTGTTCTTCCAGGCTGACCTGCGCAATGTGCATGGCTTCATCCGCGGCAACGAGTTCAACAACTCCGTGTCGAACAACAAGTACCTGAACTTCTCGCTGAACTACCTGCTGGGCGCGGCTCCACAGCCGGCTCCTGCGCCAGCTCCAGCACCCGTGGTGGCGCCAGAGCCAGCACCTGCTCCAGCACCTGCTCCAGCTCCAGCACCGGAACCAGCACCAGCGCCTAAGTTCGAAAAAGTGACCATGGCTGCCACCGAACTGTTCGCCTTCGACAGCGCCAAGCTGGCGCCGGCCCAGCCTAAGCTGGACGACATGGCCAAGCTGCTGAACGACAATCCATCCATCGGCAACGTGGTCATCACCGGCCACACCGACCGTCTGGGTTCCGACAAGTACAACCAGAAGCTGTCCGAGCGTCGTGCTGAGTCCGTCAAGGCTTACCTGGTAGGCAAAGGCGTGGCCGCTTCCCGACTGTCCGCACAAGGCAAGGGCAAGACCCAGCCAGTGGTCCAGTGCAACGACAAGAAGCAAAAGCGCGCTGACCTGATCAAGTGCCTGGAGCCTAACCGTCGCGTTGAAGTGGAACAAGTGACCGTTGAGCGCCGCGTGAAGTAAGCGCTGCCGACGCAGTCTAAAAAGGGCCTTCGGGCCCTTTTGCTTTTTGTGGCCCGGCGCACGGTCAAGCGGCGCGGCGTGGCGTAAGGTCGCCTTCATGAGCTGGAGACGACTTCCCCACATAGCCCGCAAGCTGCCCACGGTCGGCTGGTGCGCCCTGACCGAATGGCTGGCGCACCGCGCCAGCAGCAAAGGCGCCGCGCTCGCCTTCTACACCCTGTTCTCGCTGGCGCCGATCCTGGTGCTGGTGATCGCGATTGCCGGCCTGTTCTACGGTAAGGAAGCGGCGCAGGGCGAGCTGTTTTTCCAGCTGCGCGGCCTGGTCGGCAGCCAGGGCGCGGAAGCGATCCAGCTGATCCTGTCCGGCGCCACCAACGAAACGCAAGGCATGATCGCCACCCTGATCGCCGGCGCCCTGCTGCTGTTTGGCGCCACCAGTGTATTTGCCGAACTGAAGTCCAGCCTGGACGAAATCTGGCAATTGCCGCCCGTTGAAGGCAATGGCATCTGGGATACCATCCGCACGCGCCTGCTGTCCTTCGGCATGGTGCTGGTGCTGGGCTTCCTGCTGCTGGTGTCGCTGGTGGTCAGCGCCGCCCTCACCGTGCTGGAAAAGAAGATGGGCGCCTACTGGCAAAATGCTGCGCAATTGCTCACCATCCTCAACCACGCGATCAGCTTCGTCGTGATCTCGACTTTGTTCGGCGTGATCTACAAGATGCTGCCGCGTATCAAGCTGTCCTGGCGCGACGTGGTGATCGGCGCCCTCGGCACCGCGGCCCTGTTCACGCTCGGCAAATACGCGATCGGCGCCTACATCGGCAACAGCGGCGTCACCGACAGCTTCGGCGCCGCCGGCTCCCTGATCGCCGTGCTGCTATGGGTCTACTACTCGGCCCAGATCTTCTTCCTCGGCGCCGAGTTCGCGCGCCAGTACGCCCTGCAGCTGGGCAGCCTTACTCACCGAGCAGCTCGGCCACCACCTCCATCCCCTCCACCTTCTCGGCCACTACCTTGAGGATCACCACCAGCGGCACGCCGAGCAGCAAGCCCCACACGCCCCACAGCCAGCCCCAGAACAGCAGGCTGACGAAGACGGCGGCGGCATTCATGCGCGCGATGCGGCCGGTCATCCAGGTCGCGATCACGGTGCCGACCAGGGTGGCGATGGCGATCGAGGCGACGGCCACCATCAGCACCGACTGCAGCGATTCGGTTTGCAGGTAGGTGGCGACACTGAGCGCGCTGACGATCAGCAGCGGCCCGAAATACGGCATCAGGTGCAGCAGGCCCGCCACGATGGCCCAGGCGCCGGCATTCTCCAGCCCGAGCGCATGCAGGGCAAACCACATCAGCAGCGCCAGCAGCACGTTGGTCACCAGCAGCATGAACATATAGCCCTGGATCGAGGTATTGATTTCGTCGAGGATCTGCACGGTGACCTTCTTGCGGGTGAGCGAAGGCCCGGCCAGCTTGACCAGCTTGCGCTTGAAGGTATCGCCTGACAGCAGCAGGAAAAACACCAGGAACACCACCATGGTGGCCTGGCTCAGGAAGGCCAGCAGGCCGCGCGAGCCGGCCCATACCCAGTCGATCACCTTGATGCGGCTGCCCTCTTCCGTCACCACCGCCACCGGTTTGCGGGCGCTACTGGCCGGCTTGCCGGCGGTGGCTTGTTCGAACTGGGTGGCGACATCCTGGATGCGGCGCAAGGTGCCGTCCTTGGCATTGGTGGTGCTGGCCACCAGGCGCGACAGCTTGCGGCCGGCCTCGGGCAGGGTTTCGATAATATTGGTAAATTCGACGTGCACTTTCTCCGCCGTCACTGCCATACCCAGCAGGATGGCGCAGGTGACCAGCGCAGTGCCCAGCGCACGCCGGAGATGCACGCGCTCCAGCCAGCCCACCACTGGATTCAGGGTGTAGGCCAGCAGGATGCCCAGCAGCAGGGGCACGAGGAAATCGCGGCCCCACTGCAAGGCGTACAGAAAGGCAACGGTGGCGAGGATGGTCTGCGCGAGGCGCATGATGCTCCATGCCACCCGCGTTTATTTGACGCGGATGTCGTTCTTCACTTCTTTCACGCCTTTGACGCCGCGCGCGATCTCACCCGCCCGGGTGATATCGGCTGGCTGCGCGACAAAGCCGCTCAGTTGCACCGTGCCTTTGAAGGTTTCGACATTGATTTCGGTCGACTTCAGCGAGGGCTCATTGAAGATGCTGGCCTTGACCTTGGTGGTCAGTGCCGCGTCATCAACATATTCGCCGACGCTTTCCTGGGTTGGGGTCGAGGCGCAACCGGCCAGGCCCAGGGTGGATGCAATGAATACAGCAGTAGCGAACTTGTGTGCGATTTTCATGGCGCTTCTCCTTTGTGTGGTGGATGGTCCGGGCCTTAGTGTCCAGCTAACAAGCCCTTCTTTCTGTTCGCTACCGAACATTGTGCGGAATCGCACAGACGAGTGCGGGGTGCAAGCCTAAGCTGCCACCAATCCCACCCACAGGAGGAGACGTGATGAAACCGACTGTATCCCTAGCAGCAATGATGGTGGCAGTGGCCGCACTGTCGGCCGGCTGCGCCAGCAATTCTTCCTACCCGCAAGCGACCGATTATTCGACCATGTCCGATGCCTCGACCTATGGCACGGTGGACGACATCCGCGTGGTGCGGGTGGATCCCGCCACCAGCGGCGCCGGCGCGGTCGCCGGCGGCTTGATCGGCGCCCTGGCCGGCAGCCAGATCGGCTCCGGTTCGGGCCGCACGGCAGCCACTGCCGCCGGCGCCATTGGCGGCGCCGTGGTTGGCAACCAGGTCGAGCAAAGCCGCAATATGCCGCGCGATGTGTACCAGATCAGCATCCGCCTCGATAACGGCGACTACCGCACCGTCAACCAGGACAGCGCCTACGACCTGCGGGTCGGCAGCCGCGTACGCGTGGTGGACGGCCGCGTCTACCGCTACTAAAGGGAGGCGTCCATGGCCACCATCCTGCTGATCGTCCTGGTCCTGATCGTCATAGGCGCCCTGCCTACCTGGCCGCACAGCCGCAGCTGGGGCTACGCCCCGAGCGGCATTGCCGGCCTGATTGTCGTGGTCCTGCTCATCTTGCTATTGACGGGCAGGCTGTAGACGAAGGAGACCCATCATGAAAACGCTGATCGGCGCCCTGGCCCTGGCTGTATGCGGGCTGGCGGGCGCCCAGGTCACGCCGCCGGAAATCGCCCGGCAGCAGCAGCAAGAAATCAAGCGCGGCGACCCGCCGCGCTGGACCAGGCCGGACCGCACCGAAGCGGCCCAGCTTGCCACCCTGCGCAAGGAAATCAATGCCGCCCTGCGCGAAGCACTCGAAGCCTGCAAACAGCAAGGCGCGGGGGCCGGGAGCGACTGCGTGAAGGAAGCGCGTGCCACCCATCATGACGATATGGCAAATTTGCGTCAAATTCACGTTGCGACGCGAGATATGTCGCGCATGTATGAGACCAGCGGTAAATAATATTCGGCAACCAGAACCGGGAGTTATGGCTGCCTAATAAAAAGTCATCCTTACCAAAGGTCAGCTCGGGTATGATTTCGGCATGCCAAATGCGTACCAATTTCATCGCGAGAAACACCGGGATGCCACCGTTAACCGGTTGGGTATCGGCAGCGATTTATACGACCGGTATACCGAGCTGAGCGCGCCGCACGTCCGCCCGGTGCGGGTCCGCAAGGGCACCATCCTGCAGGAAGCGGGCGCGCGCGCCACCCATTACTACTGGCTCGCCAACGGCGTCGCCCGGCGCGGCCACATTTCCGTGGCAGGCGAAGACCTGACCCTGGGTTTCGTCACCGAAGGCGAAAACACCGGCTCGCATTCCGACATGATGGGCGGCTTGCAGGGCGAACCCGCGCGTGAATTCTTTGTCGCGGAAACGGCCCTGGAAGCCTGGCGCATCGACTGGTCGGCCATGCAGCGCCACAAGGCCGAGCACGGCTTCGTGCACGAGTACTACCTGAAGATCCTCGAATGCAGCATCCGCCGCTATGCGGCCAACCTGCAGATCCGCAGCCACAGCTCGGCGGAGGCGCGGCTGGAGGCTTTCCGCCACCAGTTCCCCGGCCTGGAAGAACGCATCACCCAGCGCGCGCTGGCCTCCTACCTCGGCATCACCACCCAATACATGTCGCGCCTGCGCCGCGCTTAAATCTCATCGGCGGACTTGCGCCGCATCAGCCATGCCACACCGGCGGCCGCCAGCACGGCGACGGCGATGGCCGGTTTCACCAGGCGCTTGCGCCGGCTGAGCCACGACACCGCGGTCACCACCAGCGGCAGCGCCGTCTTGAAGTTGATGCTGGACAGCCCGCCGCCCTGGCCGATGAAATTGCCGAGGCGCGCCTGCAGCGCGCCGATGGCCTGGTCCACCGCCCCGTGCAGCAGCGCTTGCGGCTGCAAGGCGTGGATCACCTCATGCTTGGCGCGCAGGGCGCTGAGGCGGTACAGCTCGCCTTCCCGCACCAGCCGCTCCTTGGCCACCGCCAGCTCCGCCAATTCTTTCTTGGATGCCATGGTTCCCCTTTCACAGCAGCATGTCGCGGTCGGATTTGAGCTCCGCCATCGTCGACGACAGGCCAAGTTTGCCTTGCCGCACCAGGCTGCGCCCCCACAGCACCAGCGCCACCGCCAGCACGGCAAACAGGCCGGCCAGCAGCGCCAGGATCTTCCAGCCCATCGCTTCCCAGCACAGGTAGATCAGGGTCGCGGTGCCGAAGGCGATGGCGAACCAGGCCGCCAGCATGGCGATGGCGAAGACGATCGACAATTGCAGCAGCGTGTCGCGCACCTCGGTCAGCTCGATCGCTGCGAGTTCCAGGCGCGACAGTAAAAGGTGCAGGCAGTTCTTAGCGAGCCCGGCCAGTGAGGCGATCAGGCCGGGCGGTGGTGGAACCTGGTGTTGGTTCTCGGCGGCCATTATTTACGGCCGAGGATAACGCCTACCAGCAGGCCGACGCCAGCTGCCACGGCGATCGAACGCCAGGGGTTTTCCTTGACGTAGGCATCGGTGGAGGCGGCTGCCTGTTTGGCGCTGGCGACAGCGCTCGCCTGCGCTTCGTGGACTTTGACCAAGGCCGAGTCCAGCGCTTTCATCCCGCGTCCGCGCAGTTCATCCGCCTTTTCGCCGGTCAGGGCGGTGGCGGCAGTGAACAAGGCTTGCGCATCCTTGACCAGGGTCTTCACATCGTTGTTGACGGTACTGATGTTCTGTTCCAGCATGATAGGACTCCTCTCTGGTAAGTAACTAAATTACGCCAATAAGTCCCGCATATCGTCGGCGTGTTCTTCTTCCACCGCCATGATTTGCGTCAAGAGTTGCTTGGTCGTCGGGTCGCTGTCACCAATCTGCTCGATCATCTGGCGATAGCTCTCGATCGCCACCCGCTCTGCCACCAGGTTGGCTTTCACCATCGCCTGCACCTCCCTTGAGTCATCATACTCGGCATGGCTCCTGTCGAGCAACGTTGCTGGATTGAAATCAGGCTCACCGTTGAGCTGGACGATGCGCTCGGCCAGCCAGTCGGCATGTTCCTGCTCCTGCGTCGCGTGTTCCAGGAACTCTGCCTTGATGGACGCATTGGCCAGGCCGGTCACCGTGTAATAGTGGCGCTTGTAGCGGTTGATGCAGACCAGCTCGGTGGCCAGCGCGTCGTTCAGCATTTGCAGCACCATGGCGCGGTTGCCCTTGTAGCCTTCGGTCACGGGACCGTCGGCCATATTGCGGGCCGCCGCGCGGATCGCATTTTTATCGATCATGAAAACTCCCTATGGTTAGCGGCGCTGGGTCACCGGACGGCCGGCTTCCGACAGTACGATTTCCACACGCCGGTTCAGTTGACGCTCGCCGGCCGTCGCATTGCTGGCCACCGGATAGGCTTCGCCGTAGCCGCGCGTTTCAATGCGCGAGCGGTCAATCCCCATCTGGCTCAGGGCCGCGCGCACCGATTCGGCGCGGCGCTGCGACAGCTGCAGGTTGTAGGCATCGCTGCCGGTGCTGTCGGTGAAGCCTTCCACCAGCACCACACGGTCCGGGTTATCGCGCAGCACATCGGCCAGGCGCTGCGCCACCGCCATGCCTTGCGAGGTCAGGTTGGCCTGGTCGACGTTGAACAGCACGTCGCCGAAGGTGATCACGATGCCGCGTTCGGTCTGCTTGGCTTGCAGCTCGGACAGCGCGGCGGCCAGGGCGGCGGCGCGGGCTTGCGCATCGCGCGTTGCCGCCTCGGCGCTGGCGGCCTGGTTCTGCGCGGCCTGCGCCTGGTTCTGCGCGGCTTCGGCATCCATGCGGGCCTGGTCGGCGCGGCGTTTGGCCGCTTCCGCTTCCGCCGTGCGGGCTTCCAGGCGCACCTGGTCGCGCTGGGCGGCGGCATCCTTCATCTGGTCCTCGGCGGCCTTGGCGCGCGCGATCTCTTGCGCGCTGGCGATCTTCTGCTTGGCGACATAGGCCAGCTTGTCGATCTCGCCCAGGCTGTCGCGGCGTGCGGCGGCAGTATTGGCCTGGTCCAGCGCGCGCGTGGCGGCAGCCAGTTCCAGCGGCGCGTACTTGGCCACCATCGGATTACCCTGGGCCTCGGCATAGTTGGCGCGGGCGGTTTCCAGTTCGCTGGTGGTGGTTGGCGTGGTGCTGCAGGCCGCCAGCAGGATAGCGGCGGCCAGCGCAGCAGGTTTGAACGATGGCGTGAACATGATGGCTCCTTTCTCAGCGAGTCGTGGTGCTATTGGCGCGTTCGAGTTCTTCGCGCAGCACGCGGATGTCGTCTTGCAGCCTGTTGGCGGCCTCGGTGGCTTTGGCGCTGGTGGCTTTGCTTTGCGCCAGCTTCGCGTCGGCCTGGGCCTGCATGGCCAGGTCCTGCGCGGTACGGTAATCCTTGGCTGCCAGCGCCTGGTTGGCGCGCAGCATCTTGTCGCGCGCTGCCGCCATTTCAGCCGGCGCCAATTCCGGCGCGCCAGTCGAGGCCGCAGCTTCCACTGCGGTACGCGACGATGCGACTTCGGCCGTGGCCGGTGTCTTCATGCTGCTGCAGCCGGCCAGGGCGAACACACACCCGGCCCAGAGCGTCAGCAACAGCGGTTGGCGATTCTGCATGTTATTCTCCTCAAGCGATTGGGGTACCGCAGTTATATAAGTACTGCCCGCTGGGTTCAGTACGGTGCCGCACATTGCGGCTGCGCGGCGGGGTGTAGCCTGTCGCCATGGCACATACACTTTCGCGCCGAACAAAGATCAGCCTGGCCGTGCTGAGCTTTCTGCTGGCCATTCCGGCGCTGGCCCTCGTCATCCTGCTCAACTACGACTGGAACCGTGCGCGTCCCTGGCTGGGCGCGCGCGCCAGCGAAGCGCTGCAGCGTCCGGTGGAATTGCGCGGCAACCTGGCGCTGACCTGGCACAAGCAGCCCCGTCCTGAGCAGGCGCGCAGCTGGCGCGACCACATCCCCTGGCCGCACCTGGTGGCGCAGGACGTGCACATCGGAAACCCAGCGGGCATGCCGGCCAGCGATGCGGCGTCGGCGCGGGCGCTGGGCTTTTCGCTCAGTCCTTTCGCGCTGCTGGCACGCAAGATCGCGATACCCGAACTGAGCTTCGACCAGCCGCAGCTGGACTTGCTGCGCCAGGCCGACGGCAAGAACAACTGGACCTTGCCCAAGCGTCCGCCGTCCGAATGGCGGCTCGAGCTCGACCGCGTGGTATTCACGCGCGGCATCGTCAAGCTCGATGACGCCCTGCAAAAGATCGACGCCACCGCGCATCTCGATACGCTCGACAAGGACCCGCGCTACGGCGTGCGCTGGACCGTGGACGGCAAATGGAACCAGCAGGCCATCAGCGGCAAGGGCAAGGCCGGCGCCGTGCTGGCCCTGCGCGACAACCGCCTGCCGTTCCCGATCCAGGCCGATGCCAAGGTCGGCCTGGTCAGCGTGGCGGCGGAAGGCACGCTGACCAATCCCGCCCAGTTGGCGGCCATCGACCTGCAGCTCAAGGTCGCGGGCGCCTCGGCGGCGCGGCTGTATCCGCTGACCGGCCTGCTGCTGCCGGAAACCCCGCCCTTCAGCACGGCCGGCCGCCTGCGCGGCCACCTGGCCCAGAATGCCAGCCAGTGGACATATGAAAAATTCACCGGCCGCGTGGGCGATAGCGATATCGCCGGCACCCTGTCCTACCAGCAGCGCCAGCCGCGCGGCATGCTGAGCGGCGCGATCCACTCGCGCCTGCTGCAGTTTGCCGACCTGGGGCCGCTGATCGGCGCCGACTCCAACGCCAGCAAGGAAGAGCGCGGCGTGGCAGCGGTGCAGCCGGCCGGCAAGCTGCTGCCGGTGGAAACCTTCCGCACCGAGCGCTGGAAGGCGCTGGATGCCAATGTCAGCTTCCGCGCCGAACGCATCGTGCGCACCAAGGAGCTGCCGCTCAGCAAACTGGTCACCGAATTCCACCTGAAGGATGGGGTGCTGCGCCTGACCCCGCTGAACTTCCATTTCGCCGGCGGCGAAGTGGCTTCCAAGGCCGTGCTCGATGGCAGCAGCGGCGCGGCCGTCGTGGCCACCATCGACGCCACGGCGCGCCACGTCAAGCTGCGCGAGCTGCTGCCCAAGCTGCCCGAGCTCAAGCAAGCCACCATCGGTGAGATCAATGCCTCGGCCAAGCTGACGGCCAAAGGCAATTCGGTCGCCACGCTGCTGGCCCATGCGAATGGCGAACTGAAGACGCTGGTCAACGATGGCACCGTGAGCAAGCTGCTGCTGGAACAGATGGGCCTGAACATCGGCAACATCGTGCTCACCAAGCTGTTCGGCGACAAGCCGGTGCACCTGAATTGCCTGGCGGGCGATTTCGGCGTACGCAACGGCCTGGCGCAAACCCGCTACTTCATTGCCGACACGCAGGATGCAACGGTGCGCATCAACGGCACCGTCAACCTGGCCAATGAAAAGATCGACCTCACCTTGAAGCCCGACAGCAAGGGCTTGCGCATCATTTCCCTGCGCGCGCCGATCTACGTGCGCGGCACGCTCAAGCAGCCTGACGTCGACATCGACAAAGGCGTGATCGCCATGCGCGCCGGCGGCGCCCTGGCCTTGGGTGCGCTGGCGGCGCCGGCCGCCCTGGTGCCGCTGATCAGCGCTGGCGGCGGCGGCGACAACCAGTGCGCGGCGCTGCTGGCCGATGCCCGCGAAAAACCCAAGGCACCGCCGCCCGGCAAGACTCAAAAGTAACAAACCGTTACATCGTGAAATGGCGAACAGATCACATCGGCTGCCCGCCGTAAGCTGGAAACGTATCTCTTACGGAGGAAAAATCATGAATACCAAACAACTGACTGCCCGTATCGCCATTGCCTCTGCCCTGCTGGGCCTGGGCGCCTGCTCCTCGATGTCGCAACAGGATAAGAACACGGCAATAGGCGCCGGGGTCGGCGCGGTTGCCGGCTCGGTGCTGACCGGCGGCTCTACCGCCGGTACTGTCGGCGGTGCGGCGGTCGGCGGCGTGATCGGCAACCAGGTCAACAAGCCACGCCGCTAAGAGGGTTGGCGTACCTGCCGGTAGCACTGGCAGGACACCGTTTCCAATCCGGCCGGGTCCAATATTTCGATATTGCCCCGGCTGTAGCTGATCAGGCCCTGGCTTTGCAGCGCGCTGGCTGCCTTGGTCACACCGACGCGGCGCACACCGAGCGCCTGGGCCAGGAATTCGTGGGTCATGTGGAAGCGGTCCGATTGCAGGCGGTCGCGCGTGACCAGCAGCGAACGCGCCAGGCGCGCCTCCAGCACGTGGAAGCGGCTGCACACCGCAATCTGGATGGCTTGCGACAGCAGGCTGTCGGTGTAGCGGTGCAGCAGGCGCTGCAGCGATTCCATTTCCGCGAATTCGGCGATGAAGTCCTCCGCCTCCATGCGCAGCGCGGGACCGCTGCGCTGGACCACCGCCCGCACCTGGGCCGTACGCTGGCCGAGCGCAACCGAGGCGCCCACCATGCCTTCGTGCCCGGCCGAGCCGACTTCCAGCGTCATGCGGCCCTCGGCCACCGCCAGCAGGGACACCAAGGCGTCCAGCGGGAAATAGATGTGCTCGATCAACTGGCCAGCTTCGAACAGGACCTCGCCAGCCTCGAGCTCCACCAGTTCGCACAGGCGTTCGAGGTGTTCGAGATCGTCTTCCGGCAAGCTTGCCAACAGGCGGTTGCCGATGCGGAGGGGTGGCGATTCACTGCTTGGAACGGTATGAAGATTCAAGGTCATTGCCGTCAGCCTGATGAAGTTTAGGCGGAGCGTAGCGGCAATCCACAGGGCTGTATGTACGCTGACGCACGGAAGCATAGCGTGCCCGCCGCCACAATGCGCTATCCAAAAAGAAACGGAGTCAAGTATGGAACACCAATCCAAAACAATGCGCTTCACCACCCACCCGATGCTGCTGATCGCAGCCATTGCGGTGGTACTGTTCTGCGGCGTTGGCATCGCCGCCGTGATGGGCTGGCTGCCGCATTCGGGCGCCACCATGGGGCCGCCGGTAGCCGAAGCGCCGGTGCCAGTCGGCACCCAGGACGTGGGGCCGCCGCCGCCGCCGGCCGCCTATGCGGCCGACCGCATTACGCCGCAGCGCGCGCCGGACAGCTCAGGCTATTCCGGCGGCGGCAGCTACGGCGCCGGTGCCGACCACGCCCCGCCCGCGCCTGCGGCCGCCATGCCGGTAGCCGCTGCAGCCGAGCGCGCTCCGCGGCCGGCAGCCGTCTGCAGCAGTTGCGGCGTAGTCGAGTCGGTGCGCCAGGTGACCCAGCGCGCTGAAGGCAGCGGCCTGGGCGCGGCTGGCGGTGCCATTGTCGGCGGGCTTCTGGGCAACCAGATTGGCAGCGGTTCCGGCCGCAAGCTGGCCACCGTAGCCGGTGCTGTCGGCGGCGCCGTGGTCGGCAACCAGGTGGAAGGCAATATGAAGGCTTCCACCCACTATGTGGTGCGGGTGCGCATGGACAATGGCAAGATCCGTACCGTCAACAGCGGCTCGAGCAACTGGCAGGCCGGCGACCACGTGAAGATCGTAAAAGGCCGCTTGCAGCGCCGCTGATGTTCGGCAACGTACAGATGGCGGCCAGCGTCCCGGCAATAATGCAGCCAGAACTTCGGAATATGAGAGGAAAACATCATGCTCTATACCATCGCTGTCGTACTCATCATCCTGTGGCTGCTCGGCCTGGTAACGTCCTACACTGTGGGTGGGTTCATCCATATCCTGCTGGTCGTTGCCGTCATCATGATCTTGCTGCGTCTAATCAGCGGACGCGGCATCTAGTGAGCCGGCTCAGCCGGCATCCACTCCGGGGCGGACCTGCGGCGCAGGTTTCGTCCCGCTTTTTTTCGCGCTAATATTTCATGAAGGAGAACCCCATGCCCAATAAAACCCTGGCGGCCCTGCTGATCGCCGTACTCACCGCGACCGGCTGTGCCGATATGAATTCCACCCAGCGCGGCACCGCCACCGGCGCCGGCGTCGGGGCCGGCATCGGCGCTGTGCTGGGCGCGGCCACCGGCCACGGCGGCGGCAAACGCGCTGCCGGCGGTGCCGTACTGGGCGCGGCAGTCGGCGCTGTCGTCGGCAATGTCTGGTCCAAGCGCATGGAGGCGCAGAAGCAGCAGATGGAACAAGCCACGCGCGGCACCGGGGTGCAAGTCACCAAGACCGGCGACGACCGCCTGAAGCTGGAAATCCCGAGCGATATCTCGTTCGATACCAACCGTTCCGATATCAAGCCCGACTTCCGCCCCATCCTGGACCGCTTCGCCAGCACGCTGAACGAGAACCCGGCCACCACCGTCAATATCATCGGCCATACCGACAGCACGGGCAGCACCAGCGTCAACCAGCCATTGTCGGTTGACCGCGCGGCCCATACGCGCGACTATCTTGCTTCACGCGGTGTGGCGCCGAGCCGTATCGTGATCGAAGGGCGCGGCGAGCAGGAGCCGGTCGCCTCCAACGACGACGCCAACGGCCGCGCGCGCAACCGCCGTGTGGAAATTTACGTGGCCGAGCCACGGCCGCCTCAAGGTTAAGGAGCAAGCAATGAAAAAGACCGCCATGACTTTGCTGTGCCTGGCTGCTTTGCCAGCCATGGCGCAAACCCTGAAACCCGGACTGTGGGAGATGAACAACCGCGTCGCTTCCGCCAATCCGGAAACCATGGCGGTCATGGCGGCTGCCCAGCAGCAACTGGCGAATATGCCGCCCGAGCAGCGCGCGGCGATGGACCAGATGATGGCGCGCCACGGCGTCAACATGAGCCTGGGCGATGGTGGCGGCGTCAAGGTGACTTATTGCCTGACCAAGGAGATGGTGGAGAAGCAGGAATTGCCTACCGGCCAGCCGGGCCAGTGCAGCACCACGCGCACGCCGGCGCCGGGCGGCATGAACGTGAGCTTCAACTGCAGCAATCCGCCGTCCAGCGGCAATGGCCAGGTGATCTTCAACGGCAATAGCGCCTTCAGCATGCGCATGAACGTCAACAGCACGGCGCATGGCAAGGCGCAAAACATGGTGGTGGAAGGGAGCGGCAAATGGCTGGGCGCCGATTGCGGCAGCGTCGCGCCTGGCGCCCCCATGGCCCCGCCCAGCAAGCCGGGGCCGGATGTGAAGCCGTCTACGCGCCGCTAGCCATAAACGCCCAGTACAGCTCGCGGGCTTTGCTGGCTACCGGGCCCACCGGCAATTCGCGCCCGTTATAGCGCACGCAAGGCGTGACCTTGCCGAAATTGCCGGTGTTGAAAATCTCAATGGCGCTGTCGAGCTCTTCCGGCTTGACGCTGCGCTGCTCCACTTCGATGCCGGCCCCCGCCAGCAGCTGGATGACGCGGGCGCGCGTAATGCCGGCCAGGAAGGTGCCATTCAGGGCCGGCGTCACGACCTTGCCTTGCGGCGTCACGAAGAACAGGTTGGCGGTCGCAAATTCCGCCACATTGCCATGGCTGTCGCATACCACCGCGTTATCGCAGCCGCGCTCCCTGGCTTCGCGCAGCACGCGGGTGGAATTGGCGTACAAGGCAGAGGCTTTGGCGTCGGTCGGGGCCATGTCGGCGTCCGGGCGGCGCAATGTCGTCAGGCAGGCCGAGAAGCCGGTGAAGGGCGGCAGCGGCGCGTCGAACAGGGTCAGGGCAAAGGCGGATTTATCGCTGACGGGGATCAGCAGGCCATCGGTGGCAAACACCAGCGGGCGGATGTAGAGTTCGGCATCCGCCGGGAAGCGCGCCACGCCCTCTTTCACCAGCTTTTCCATGTCGTCCACGCTGAGCGGGCATTCCAGGCCCAGGCTTTTGGCCGAGCGCACCACGCGCTCCAGGTGGGGACGCAGGTCCGGCAATTTGCCGCGCACGGCGCGCGCACCATCGAACACCGAGGAACCGAGCCAGACGCTGTGGTCCATCGCGCCGAACAGCGGCGCATTGCCCTCGGCCCAGTTTCCGTTGAAATAAGTCAGATACATTTTTATCCCCGCTGAAAGTTTCAGCGGAAGAATGTAGCACATTAAAAAGCATGGCGCAGGCCGAAGGTCAGCGCGCGGTTGCCCTTGCCTGCTTCAGTGGCGGTGCCGGCCGTATAAGCGGCCCCGTTGCGGTTGCGGATGTGGGAGAACGATGCCTGCAGCGCAGTGCGCTTGGACAGCGCATACGTCATGCCGACGGCAACCTGGTCGGCATCCTGCCTGGTCGGGCTGCGGTCGTCTTTGTGGATGAAGGACAGCATGTACGTCGCCGGGCCGCGCGTGTATGACAGCCCGGCCAGCATGTCGTGGCTGTACAGAGAGGGCGTAGGCAGCACCAGCGCGCCGTAAGGATTCGATGGGTCCCACGGCGAGCTGCCCAGGCCGCGGTTGATACCATAGGCAGCGTACACGGTGGCCGGGCCGAAGTTAAGGTTGGCCGCCACCAGGGTGTTGCGCGCCGACAGGTCGACCGGTTGCGTCGCGCCGACCGCCTCGATCGGGTTGCGCTTGCGCTGGTGGGCGATGCGGATATTGAAGATGCCGTCCTTGAAGCCCAGCGTAGCGCCATAGGCGCGGTTGCGGGCGGTGCTGAAGGCGGATTCGCCAAAGCTGTAGATGGCGCTGGCGCTCCAGTTGTGTCCGTTGGGCGTGCGGTATTTGACCGAGTTGTCATAGCGCTTGCTGGTATAGCCCATCAGGTTGGTGGCCGTGCCGGCCAGGCCGGCGTGGAAGGGATCGGCCACGTCGGCCAGCGCTTCGTATTGCAGGTTGTACTGGCGGCCCAGCGTCAGCGCGCCCCACTGGCCGTCCAGGCCAACCCAGGCCTGGCGGCCCAGCAGGCGGCCCTCTTCGGAGCGGCCGGTATCGTTCTCGACGCCGCCTTCCAGCGTGAAGACAGCGGAGGTGCCATTGCTGCCGAGCGGCTCACGGCCCGTAATGCCGATGCGCGAGCCTTCCGCGATGCCGGGCGACAGCTTGGTGCTGGTGCAATCCTTTTTACAGCCGCGCTCGATCACCACGCCAGTGTCAACAACACCGTAGACCTGGACATTCTGGGCCATTGCCAGCACTGGCAATGTGATCAGGATGACAAGAGCTTTCATACTTGTCAGCTTAGGGTAAGCAGGGCCGTGCAATCTGTGCGGAGACAAACAAAACTATCGGAGACCGTATGTCCAGCAAGCTTTGCAGCGCCGCCGAGGCCGTCCGCCTGGTGCGCGATGGCGATATGATTATCGTCCCCACCGGCGCAGGAGAACCGCCCACCCTGCTGCATGAGCTGTCGGCCCAGCGCCGCAATTTCCGCGGCGTGCAAGTGGCGCAAATCCTGGCGATGCGCAAGTACGGCTACTTCGATCAGGAAACGGCGCAGCATGTGCGGCATTGCGCCCTGTTCTTCGGCGGCGCCTCGCGCGCGGCGGGCCAGAGCGGCTGGGCGGATTTCATCCCCGCTTATTTTTCGGAGATCCCGGCGCTGATCGAGCGCGGGCACATGCCGGCCGATGTGGTGTTTGCATTGGCGTCTGCGATGGATGAACACGGGAATTTCGCGCTCAGCCTGGGCGCGGACTACACCATGGCGGCGCTGCAAAAGGCGCGCGTGGTCGTGCTGGAGTCCAATCCCAACGTGCCGTTCGCGCACGGGCAGTGCCATATCCATATTTCGCAGGTCACGGCGGTGGTGGAGAGCACCGAGCCGGTGATCGAGGTCGGCCTGCCGCAGATCGGGCCGGTGCAGGAGGCTATTGCGGCCCACGTGGCGCCGATGATCGAGGATGGCTCGACCTTGCAGATCGGCTACGGCGGCATTCCCGATGCGGTGGTGATGCAGCTAACCAACAAGCAGGACCTGGGCATCCATACGGAAATGATTGGCGACGGCATCCTGCAGCTGGTGGAAGCCGGCGCGGTGACCAACCGCCGCAAGAGCTTCATGCCGGGACGCATGGTGGCGACGTTTGCGCTGGGCTCGCGCAAGCTGTACGACTTCATGCACCACAATCCAATGCTGGAGATGCATCCGGTCAGCTTCACCAACGATCCCTATATCGCCGGGCAGAACGACAAGCTGGTGTCGATCAATGCCAGCCTGCAGGTGGACTTGCTGGGCCAGTGCGGTTCGGAAAGCCTGGCGCACCTGCCCTATTCCGGCACTGGCGGCCAGGTGGACTTCGTGCGGGCTGCCAACCGTTCACGCGGCGGCAAGTCGTTTATCGTGCTGCCGTCCACCGCCAAGGATGGCAGCATTTCGCGCATCGTGCCGACCTTGTCGCCCGGCACACATGTGACAACCAGCAAGAACGACATCAACTATGTGGTGACGGAATACGGCGTGGCGCAGCTGCGCGGCAAGTCGGCCAAGCAGCGCGCCGAGGCGCTGGCGGCCATTGCCCATCCCGACTTCCGCGCCGAGCTGCGGCGCGAGGCAGCCCGCCTGAACTACACCTGATTGTGTACGCCAGCGAACAATCAAACGTTCGCTGCAGGCATAGACTGGCCCTCGGAGGTATACCGATGAGGGCAAACCGAGTGCTGGTGATCATTCTTGCGAGCTGGTCGCTGCTGGCTTGCGCATCGCTGCCGGAGGTGGATGCCGAGCGCGCCAAAGCCCGCGCCGCCGCGACGCCGGAGGTGGTGAATGCCGCCGGCAAACTATCGCGCCAGACCACCGAGCAATTGCTGAAGAAGCGCTGGGCCAAGTCCACCCTGGACATGAAGGCGCAGGCCGCGCTGGAGGAGGCCGCGACCGGCGTGCCGCTCATCGCCGGCAACAAGGTGCAGCTGCTGTTCGACGGCCCGCAAACCATGGCGGAGATGATGAAGGCCATTGCGGCGGCCAAGGACCATATCAATTTCGAGACCTATATCTTCGACCAGGATGAACTGGGCGAACAGTTCGCCGAGCTGCTGGTGCAGAAGCAGCGTGAAGGGGTGGTGGTCAACGTTATCTACGACAGCGTCGGCACCCTTGGCGTGCCGCAGGAATTCTTCGACCGGATGAAGGCGGGTGGCGTGAAGCTGCTGCCCTTCAACCCGGTCAATCCGGCCAAGACGCGCGGCAATGGCTGGAAGCTGAATAACCGCGACCACCGCAAGATGCTGATTGTGGATGGCAAGATCGGCTTCACGGGCGGTATCAATATCAGCGATTCCTATTCCAAGAGTTCGCCGTTCCGCTCGCGCTCGGGTTCGGGTGGCGGCTCGGCGCCGGCGCGGGCGAAAGGCGAGACCGACGTTGGCTGGCGCGATACGCATGTGCGGATCGAGGGGCCGGCGGTGCAGGCCATGCAGTGGCTGTTCGTGCAGACCTGGATTGAGCAGGATGCGGACGACTTGCGCGATGCCAAATATTTCCAGCAAGTGGCGCCGGCGGGCGACAAGGTGGTGCGGGTGCTGGGTTCGCGGCCCGAGGGGCGCTACGAGATCTACAAGGCGCTGCTGCTGGCGATCCAGGAGGCGAAGAAATCCATCCACATCACCTGCGCCTATTTCGTGCCGGACGACCAGACCTTGCAGGAACTGCTGGCCGCCGCACGGCGCGGCGTCGATGTGCAGCTGGTGCTGCCCAGCGTGTCGGACAGCGGGCTGGTATTCCATGCCGGGCGGGCGTTCTACCAGCCTTTGCTGGAGGCTGGCGTCAAGATCTACGAGCTCAAGCTGTCGGTGCTGCACGCCAAGACGGTGGTGATTGATGGCGTGTGGTCGACGGTCGGCTCCACCAACATCGACCGCCGCAGCTTCCTCCACAACAGCGAGGTCAACGTGATCGTGATGGGCGATGCGTTCGGCCTCGAAATGGAAAACGCCTTCAGGGAAGACCTGCGCAACTCCACCGAAGTCACGCTCGCAAAATGGAACAAACGCCCCGCCCTCACCCGCCTCAAGGAATGGCTGGCGCGCGTGTGGGACTACTGGCTCTGACGTTTGATCTATGTCAAGCACCGGCCCGGCGCGCGGGCTAGGCTGAAAGGGCCATGAGCGACCATGAACCGCCCACCTCGCTTGACAAGCCCCCACCTGGCGACGACCATGCAAATATCCCCACGCGCGTAACGAGGCTGGAGGTAATGGTGGAAGTCGTCATCCAACGGCTGGACAAGCTTGATGCCAAAGTGGATCGGCTCGAAAAGAAGCTGGACGACGGCCTTGAAAAGCTCAACCAAAAGATCGATTCTGGCCTGCAAAAGCTGAATGACAAAATCGACGCTGGCCTGGAGAGGCTGACGGACAAGATGGACGCCAGCCAGCAGGCACTCAGCGACAAGATCGATGCCGGTCAACGAGCACTCAACGATAAGATCGATGCCAGTCAACGAGCACTCAACGACAAGATCGATGCCGGTCAAAAGGCGCTTAACGACAAGATCGATGCCGGCCAAAAGGCGCTCAACGACAAGATCGATGCCGGTCAGAATTCGCTCAACAACAAGATCGAGGAGAGTTCACAACGGCTTCTTGACAGGATGGACAGCCGTTTCGAGGCCCTGAATAACCGCCTCGATAGAATCTACTACCTCATATTCATGCTCCTGACGGCGTTAATCGCGGGTCTGCTGGCCCTGCTGGCGAAAGTCATGGGCGTGTTCTAAGCCGCGGGGTGCCAGACGCCGCCCTGGCGGCGGAAGGTGTCGGTGGCGGCGACGGTGAAGGCGTTGTTTTCGCTCCAGGCGTACCGTTCGACCTGGATTTCGTCGTGTTCAACGCGCAGGACGTTGAACGAGTTGGTTTCGCCGCGGCTGCGGGTGGAGGTAGCGGTGCCGGCCTGCACGGCCAATGCTGCATAGCCGTCGATCTCATAGCGTTCGGAAGTATTGTGCGAGTGGCTGGTATGCATATGCCCCGCCAGCAGCAAATCCACGCCGCAGCCTGCAAAGGCTTCCATCGCCATCGGCGCGCGGTCCACCAGGTCGTCGCGGTCGAGATGCTGCGGCAAATCGAAGGGATGATGGGTCACCACGACGCGCGTGACTTCGCGCGGCAGGCGGGTAAAGCGCTGCCGCAGGTACTCGACCTGGCGCCGGTTGACGCGCCCATCCTTGAAGGTCAGCGAGCGCGCGGTATTCAAGCCCAGCACGGCAATCTCGCCATCGACATACTCCGGCGCCAGGTCGCGCGTGATATAGCGGCGATATTTGACCAGCGGCTGGAAAAAACGCGCCGCCACGTTATACAGGGGAATGTCGTGATTGCCCGGCACCACAATCTGCGGCTCGGGCAGGGTATCGAGATAATGGCGCGCCTGGCGGAACTGGGCGCTGCGGGCGCGCTGGGTCAGGTCGCCCGACACCACCACCACATCCGGCCGCAAATCCCCGATCAGTTGCCGCAAAGGCGCCAGCAGCTGGTTGTCCACGCGGCCAAAGTGCAGATCGGAGATATGGACCAGGGTTCGCATCATCGCTCCTACGGACGTGGCACAATCACCGGCAAGGCCGCCGGCCGGATTCGGTAACGCAGCGGCGGCGCCATCACCGTCACCTCCCCGTCTGTCGCCACCCGCAAGCGGCGATGCCGGGTTTCAATCGCCAGTTCGCCAGCCTGGAAAACGTCAAACTCGCGCGCCTGCCGCAAGCGCCCGAACAGTGCCCGGATAGCCAGCTTCAGCAAACCAAAGCGCGTAGGACGCTGCGCCACATACACACTCAGACTGCCGCCATCAAGCCGCGCCCGCTCGCCAATATTAAACCCTTGCATTTGGTACTCATTATTGCCGATGAATACGAAAGGCGTGCGCCGCGCATGGCCGGCCTGCCCCAGCGTCAGGCGCACGCTGAGGAAGGGATAGCGCCGCAGCGCCGCCAGCGTCGCCCAGCCAAACGCCGTCCACTTGCCGCGTCCCAGGCGGCGCTGCTGCCGCTGGCGGTCGCGCACAATGTCGGGATACAGGCCAAGGCTGGAGTTGTTCAGGAAGATGCGGCCATTGACCTCGCCCACGTCCACCATCGCCACATGCCCGGCCGCCAGCGTGGCGATGGCAGCATCCAACTGGGGAGGAATCCGCAAGTCCCGCGCGAAGTGGTTCAAGGTGCCCATTGGCAGCACGCCGAACACCGCACCGCTATCCAGCACCACCGATGCCACGGCGTTGATGGTGCCGTCGCCACCGCCGGCCACCACAAGCTGCGCGCCGGCGGCCAGCGCCGCGCGCGCCGCCTCCATCAAATGGTTGGCATCGGCCGCCAGCGTCACGTCGGCGGCCAGGCCGTGGCCGGCAAAGCGCGCAACCAATGCGTCCCGCCAGGCCGCGCTGTAGCCGTTGCCTGCGCCGGCATTGATGATGACGGCCATGCGGCTCATGGCAGCCCGCGCTCCCGATGCCTGCGCAGGCTGGAGACCGCCGTCACGCATACAGCCAGCCAGCCCAGCCCTTCCGCCACGCCCGCCACCACATCGGTCAGGAAATGCACGCCAAGATAAAGGCGGCTGAACGCCACCAGCCCCACCATCAGCAGCGCCGCCACGGCCACGGCCGCACGCTGGGCCGCGCTGCGCGCACGCGTCCACAGGTAGCAGGCCAGCACGCCGTAGAACACGGTGGCCGCCAGTGCGTGGCCGCTGGGAAAGCTGTAGGTTGGCAGGCTCAGTAACGGCGCATCAAAGCTGGGCCGCGCACGCTGGTAGCTGTGCTTGAGCAGCACATTCAGCAGCATGCCCGGCGGCACCGCCAACAGCAGGGTCAGCATCCAGTAATGCGCCTGGCGCCGCCACAGGTGCCAGGCAAACAGCAGCGACAGGAAGGCGATGCCCGGCGTGCTGTGCAGGTGGCTGAGGGCCAGCAGCATGCTGGTCAGCGGCTCCCCGGCGCGCGTGTGCAGCCACTGCGCCACGCCGATATCCAGCGCCGCCAGGCGCGCCCCCGGCCCCAGCGCCGCCCCGGCAATTGCCTGGAAAACGGCCGCGGCGGCGATCAGCAGGACCAGCCCCGCCACGAGATGCAAGGGAAGTCGGACGGAATCTCTCATCGTGTGCGAAATACAACGCTTAATAAAAAAACCTGATTTTTCATCCAGTACTGTTGATTCATACAGTATTTGTGCTATTCTGATGACTCGTTAATCAACAACACAGCAAAAGGAATCAGTCATGACCACGATGAACAGCACCTTCGGCTCCCGCTTTGGCCTGGAATACGCCCCTATGTCTTTCCTGGTTCGCTTCGGCAAACGTGAAGTGCTGGTGTGCCGTGACTTCCGCAAGCGCTTCTACGCTGTGAACCCAATCATCGAGTGCGATACCGGCGTGCAGCCCGGCCACCTGGAAGTTCTGCTGTTCAGCCGCTGGCTGCTGATCTTCTCCAAAGCCGGCCACTAAGTCTCGCACAGCTGTTCATACTGAGCGCGTAAATAATCGCGCAAACGAATCACGACGGGCGTGACCTGCGAGCGATGCATGCAAACCAGATGTAATGGCACCTCTTCACCCATTACATCCGGTAGCAGCAATTGCAAGCGGCCGGCTTTGAGGTCGGCGGTCACGTCCAAACGTGATTTGTAAGCAATACCCTCTCCCGCTACCGCCCAGCGGCGCACCAGGTCGGCATCATCGCTGCTGCGATTGCCCCGGACCTGCACTACTTTGCCCTGGGCGGGGAAGGCCCAACGGTCGTACAGCATGTCATCCAGCGCAAAGCGCAGGCAATTGTGCCGCGCCAGCTCGTCCAGGTTGGACGGGCTGCCATGCTGGCGCAAATAGCCGGGCGACGCGACTAGCACACGCCGGTTGGACGGCGCAATCGGCATCGCCACCAGGCTGGAGTCATCCAGTTTTCCATAACGCAGGGCCAGGTCGACCGGCTGGCGGTACATATCGGCCACGCGGTCGCTGACAAACAGCTGCAGGCTGATGGCCGGGTACGCCTCCTGGAAGCCATCCAGCCAGGGCAGCAGCACGTTACGCCCCAGATCCGAGGGCATCGAAATCTTCAGCAAACCACCCAGTTCCTGCTGGCCCTGGCGTATCGCCTCATGGCCTTCGCGCAGCTGGCGCACCGCTTCCCGCGCATGGCGCAGGTAGTGCTCGCCTTCCGGCGTCAGGCGCAGCGAACGCGTGGTACGGGCGAACAGGCGCAGTTGCAGGCCCTCCTCCAGCCGTTTCAGGGCGGCACTGGCCAGGGCCGGCGAAATATCGCGCACCCGGGCGGCGGCCGACAGGCTGCCCTGGTCGGCCGTGATGACGAAGACTTCCAGATCATCGAGGCGCAGCATTTTCAGCATTTCCTTGAAAGAGTTTCCAGAATTTTAGTCTTTTTCTTGAAGACGCGACGGCGGAAGATGCACACATCGCCACTTTTTACGAAGGACACACGAAATGAAAGCTGTTGCCTACCGCGCCTCCCTGCCAATCGACCACGCCGACGCCCTGCTGGACGTGGAGCTGCCGGCGCCAGTGGCCACCGGCCGCGACCTGCTGGTCGAAATCAAGGCCATCTCCGTCAACCCGGTCGATACCAAGATCCGCCGCAACGTCGCGCCGGCTAAAGGTGAAAGCAAGGTGCTGGGCTGGGATGCCGCCGGCATCGTGCGCGCCGTCGGTCCCGATGCCAGCCTGTTCAAAGTCGGCGACGCGGTCTGGTACGCCGGCGCCCTGACCCGCGCCGGCACCAATGCCGAGCTGCACCTGGTGGACGAACGCATCGTCGGCCACAAGCCCGCCAAACTCAGCTTTGCTGAAGCGGCCGCCCTGCCGCTGACCGCCATCACCGCCTGGGAATTGCTGTTCGACCGCCTGGGCGTGAGCCGCGACGTGGCGCGTGAATCCGGCAAATCGCTGCTGGTGACGGGCGCTGCGGGCGGCGTCGGTTCCATCCTGGTCCAGCTGGCGCGACAGATGACCGGGCTGACCGTGATCGCCACCGCCTCCCGTCCGGAGACCGTGGAATGGGTCAAATCGCTGGGCGCCCACCACGTGATCGACCACAGCAAGCCGCTGGACGAAGAAATCCGCCGCCTGGGCCTGCCACCGGTGAACTACATCGCCAGCCTGAACGAGACCGGACACCATTTCGCCGCGCTGGCCGAGCTGGTCGCACCACAAGGCAAGCTGGCCCTGATCGACGATCCGGCCCAGATCGATGTGAGCCTGCTCAAGCGCAAGAGCGTATCGCTGCATTGGGAATTCATGTTCACCCGTTCCATGTTCGAGACTGACGACATGGCGCAGCAGCATGCCCTGCTGAACGATGTGGCGCGCCTGGTCGATAGCGGTGTGCTGAAAACCACGCTGGGTGAACGCTTCGGCGCCATCAACGCAGCCAACCTGAAGCGCGCGCACGCCCTGCTCGAAAGCAATCGCGCACGCGGCAAGATCGTGCTGGAAGGTTTCTAAGCGTCCAGCGTCGCGGCAGCGCGTGCGGCGTGGGCCGCCGCGCTTGCCACTCCGGCCTGTTCGATCGCATGCTCTTGCTGGCGGATGGCCAGGGCGCGGCGGTCGTGGTCGGTGACCGCCTCCACCAGTGTTTGCGACAGGCGGCAAGCTTCCTTCACCGTTGCGTCAAAGCGGTCGCGGCCCCGCTGCAGCATGCCCGATTCATGGCCTACCGCGCTGAACATCGCGCAGATATCCACGCACAAGTCGCGCAGGCTGCGCATGGAATCGCAGGCGCCTTCGATATCGCCGCGCATCTTGTGGTCGAGGTCGATGAACTCGCTACGGCCGCGTTCATGTGCCGACAATTCCTGCACCGTCGCCAGCCAGCCTTTGATACGCCCGCTGATGCGGCTGATGCTGGCATTCTTCTCGCGCAGCATCAGGGCGTATTGCAGCGCCAGCAGTGTAGTCGGCAGGCAGGCCAGGAAGGCCGGAATGCCCACTTTCCGCATCGCCTTTTCCAGCTCTTTGCAGCGGCGCAGCACCGATGCGATATTGCCGCTCAGGGATTGGTTGCGCATGACCGTCCTCCCGCCAGTCCGCTGTGCGAAGGCACGGCGCGACAAACCAAGTATAGGCAGCCGCGCGCCTGCGCGACCACGCGCAAGTTTGATGCAGATTAAAGGGGCAACGATTAGGCGCCGTTGAGCCAGGCTTGTTCGTGCTCGCGCTCGCGGCGGCGGCGCTCGGCCGGCGCATCGAAGTCGCGCAGGAACTGGACGTGCCGGCGTTCCAGCGCCTGCAAATCGCGCTCGATGGCGTCGATTTCGGCGCGGTCGGGGGAATGGTGCAGATAGCTGGCCTTTTCGCGGCGGATGCTTTCCTGCTCATCCAGCACGGCTTGCAGCCGCGCTTCGCAGCGCTGCACCGTGCGGCGCAGTTTTTCCGGGGTCAGGCCCTGGCCGCGCAGGTCGGTCTGCACCGCCAGGTCGACGCGCACGGCATTGGTACGCTTTTGCAGCTCCGCGATTTCGGCGTTGACTTCCTCGATGGCGGCGGCATCCTTCTCGGCATAGGCATTGCGGCGGCGCTCGCCCAGCAGGGACATTTCCGCTTCCAGCAACTGGTATTCGTCGCGGAAAGGACGTTCGAAATTGGTCAACTGGGCACGGCAGGAATCGATCTGTTTTTCCAGCGCCACCACTTCCAGCTGCAGCTTGGCGATCGGCATGTCGAAGCGGCGCTGGGCGCGTTCTTCCAGCGCCTTGTTGGCGGCCAGCAGGCGGGCTTCATAGCGTACGGTTGAAAACTTGCGGCGCGCTTCTTCTTCATGGGCGGCACGCAGCTCGCGCTCGTAAGCGCGGAAGGCTGCGGGCATGCGCAGCTTGCGATACCAGTTTCGGATCCAATTCAGCATAGCGACAAATATAAACGCTATGCTGAAATTAATGAAGACCTTTAAACCGAAGCGACAACTTTAGCGCTACGCAGATTGCGTTCAATTTTAAGTAACACAACCAGCAGGATCAAACCAACAAAGGCCACAAACAAACTGCCCGCCCCATACAAGCCCTGTGTGGCGCTAGCACGTAGCTCCGTAGCTTCGCTTTCTGCGGCTGCCTTTTTGTCTCCAATGTTCGCGCCCTGCTCTTTGTATTCATTGCGCAAATGGCCAAGAATCGCATCAAACTCCCCGCCAACATCACGTTGCAGTCGCGCTGTAACCTCCGGACGCGCAGCAATCTGTGGCAATACCTTATTGGTCTGCTCAATAAAGTCTCGGCCAAGTTTTGGATCATGAAGCAACTGATCATAGATGTTCCGTACCGCCTCGCGATTAACCGAAAAATCTGGAACAGCGCTTTTCCCCACTTTGACGATCATATTGGAGAACTGTTCGAACAATGCATCCTTTTCAATACCCTTTTCCTGCGATGGGCGCGGCGCCTCACTGTCTGCGTGGACTTTATAACTGGCAGCACTGAGAACAATTTTTTCATTGACCGGCTCAGGTTTCGCGTTATGCCGCGCCATATATTGAACCCCAAGTAGAACGGCGAAGCCGATTGCAACGGTGGCAAAAATCAGGAAGAGAATACGCAAAAGTTGAAGATATGCGGACTCGACTTTGTGGATCAAAGACATATGATTTTTTTCCCAGATAAGATTTAAAAATGATCGCCTAGAAAGTATTTTTCCAAATTGGCAACCAAGTGTAAGTCAAATAATTAGGCAAGAAAATCTCGAATTATCACATTGCACGCAATGCCACTGCGAGCAAGGATGCGACAGCGATGGCATTGGTGCTGTGCGGGACGGTGTCGCAACTGGCGGTGCGGGCGACGCCGGAGGCGGCCAGTTCTTCATAGGCGGTGCCGGCGAATAGCGGGTGCACCGCGATGCAGACCGGCGCAGGCAGGCCGGCCTTGCGGACGTGGCCGACGGCGGCAATCATGGTGCGGGCGGTTGATGCAATATCGTCAACGATAACGGGGGTGTGGTGCAGCCAGCGTTCGGTGTCCGGCACCGAGACTTCCACGTCGCGGTCGCCACGGCGCACCTTTTCCAGCACGATGCAGGGGCAATTGGCGCCGCGCGCCACTTCGGCTGCCCATTGTTCGCTTTCGGCATCCGGGCCGATGACCAGGGGCTGCGGCACGTTGGCGGCGATCCATTGCGAGATGGCGGGTGCGGCGCGCACAACGCGGGTCGGGATGGCGTAGATCTCGGCCAGGTCGTGGTGGCGGTGCAGGTGTGGGTCGATCGTCACCATCCAGTGGAACACGCCCGACACCAGGCGCGCGAAGTGGGCGGAGGTGATGCCTTCGCCGGGATTGAAGATGGCGTCGTGGCGCATATAGGCCAGGTACGGCGCCACCAGCCCGACGCTGGCCGCGCCCAGCTCGCGCGCAATGCTGGCGGCGAAATACATGGGCATGAAACGGTCGTCGGGGCGGTCCAGGGTGCAAACCAGGACCACCTGGCGGCCCTTCACCTCCGAGAGGTAGCGCACGTAGGATTCGCCGTCCGGGAAACGCCTGACCTGCAAACTGCCTTGCTCCCAGCCGAGCAATTCCGCCAGCTGGGAGGTTGTCGCTTCGTTACCGGGCAGCGCGAACAGGATCGGCGTCATCGTGGGCTCCTGAAGATGGAAGCCCCAATTCTACCTCTGTCTGTTCCGCATGGTGGAACGGCGCGTACCAGGTGACGATAAACGACGGGATGGTGGCGACCATCACCAGCCAGAAGTAGCTGACATAGCCCATCGCTTGCTGCAGGTGGCCGCTGACCATGCCGGTCAACATGCCGCACATGCCCATCAGTCCCGTGCCGAAGGCGTAATGGGTGGTGGTGTACTTGCCAGGCGCCAGCTGCTGCATCAGATAGATCATGAAGCCCACCGAGCCGAAGCCGAAAGTGAACTTCTCGACCACCACGCCGGCGCCGATCACCCACAGATTGGTCGGCTGGTAGATCGCCATCAGCAGGAAGGTGGCGATCGGGATATTCAGCACGCAGCACAGTTTGAACAGCACAGGCTTCAGGCCATGCCGCGCCAGGTACCAGCCGCCAGCCAGCGATCCGGCCAGCACGGCCAGCAGGCCGTAGGTGCCGTACACGATGCCAAGCAGCTCGTTCGACATGCCCAGGCCGCCCTTTTCGATCGGATCGACCATGAAGAAGGGGCCGATTTTCTCCAGCAAGCCGATCGACACGCGGTACAGCAAGGCAAAGGCCATCATGGTCCAGACGCCGCGCTTTTCAAAGAAGGTCTTGAACGCGTCGCGCAGGATGAAGGCCGCCTGGCCCAGGCTTTCCGGCGTTTCGGCGGCGCGTGCGCCTTCCGGCATGACGCGCCAGTGCCAGGCCGTCATCGCCAGCAGCAGTACCGACACGGACAGGAAGACAATCTGCCACGCGCCTTCCCAGTCCATGCCGTAGTCCGTATGCAGCCGCCCGCTCAAGTAGACCAGCACGCCAGAGGCGACCACCGGGCCGATATTCCAGCTCAGGCCCTGCACGCCGCAATACAGCGACTGGTTGCGCGAGTCCAGCGACGTGACGTAGACGCCATCGCTGGCGATGTCCATGGTGGCGCCGATAAAGGACATGATCCAGAACAGCGCCATCATCAGCGCCATCGAGCCGGGCATGCCCATCACGAGCGCCACCGCACCGAAGCCCAGGCCAAGCAGCATTTGCGTGACCAGCACGAAGAACTTCTTGGTGCGGTACATCTCCACCACCGGCGCAAACAGCGGCTTGATGGTGTAGGCCAGGATCAGCATGCTCGAATACTGCGCGGCGCGGCCATTGTCCATGCCCAGGTTCTTGAACATGATGGACGTGACGCTGGTCAGCATCACATAGCCCATCGCCATGGCGAAGTAGCCGGAGGGCACCCACTGCAGCGGGGAACGGTTCATGAGCGCTGGGCCTTGATAAAGTCGCGGTACCAGTGCGCGCTGTCCTTCAGGGTGCGCTCCTGGGTGGCGTAGTCGACATGCACGATGCCGAAACGCTTGGCGTAGCCGGAATCCCATTCGAAGTTATCGAGCAGGCTCCACATGAAGTAGCCCTGCACGTCCACGCCCTGCTCCATCGCGGCGGCCAGCGCCTCGAAGTGGCGCGAGACGAAGGAAATGCGCTCCTGGTCATGCACCGGCGTGCTGCTGGCCATGCCGTTCTCGGTGATATAGATAGGCGGCAGCTCATACTCGCCTTTCAGCTTGAGCAGCAGCTCGGTCAGGCCCTGCGGGTAGATCTCCCAGCCCATATCGGTGCGGCCGTTTTCCAGCGGCGGCGTACGCGGCGGGTCTTCGGCGCTGCAGAAGGCGCGGAAGTAATAATTCACGCCCAGGAAATCAATCGGCTGGTGGATGGCGGCCATATCGCCCGGCTCCACATGCGGTGCGTTGGCGCCGTGGCCGCGCAGTGCCAGCTCGGGGTAGTGTCCTTTGAAAATCGGGTCCATGAACCATTGTACCGAACGCGCGTATTCCCACTCGGCCAGGGCGCGGTCGTCCGCACTGTCGGTGGCCGGGTCCGCGGTCCACTGGTTCAGGACGATGCCCAGTTTGGCCTTCTTGCCGACGGCGCGCATGGCGCTCATGGCCAGGCCATGCGACAGCAGCAGGTGGTGCGATACCTGCACGGCAGCCTTGGCATCGCGCACGCCTGGTGCGAACTGGCCGTTGCCGTAGCCAAGATTGGCGGTGCACCACGGCTCGTTATGGGTGGCGATGCTGGCCACGCGGTCACCGAAGCGGCGCGCCACTTCCGCCGCATATTCTGCGAAGTGGTAGCAGGTGTCGCGATTGAGCCAGCCGCCCTCTTCCTGCAGGCCTTGCGGCAAGTCCCAATGGTACAGCGTGACGTAGGCTTGCTTGCCCTTCGCCGCCAAAGCGTCGATCAGGCGTTCGTAGAAGGCGAAGCCGGCTTCATTCCAGGCGCCCTTGCCTTGCGGCTGGACGCGCGACCAGGCGATCGAGAAGCGGTAGGCGTCAACGCCGAGGGAATCGATGATCCCCACGTCTTCCAGGTAGCGGTGGTAATGGTCGCAGGCGACGCTGCCGTCGCTGCCATCCTTGATCTTGCCGGGCGTGCTGCAGAATACGTCCCAGATTGAGAGGCCTTTGCCGTCCTCCTGGTTGGCGCCCTCGACCTGGAAGGCGCTGGTGGCTACGCCCCAGAGGAAGTCGGGCGGCAGGCGGGTGTCTTTCATGCTTTGTTCACTGTAGATGCAGGGGGAAAAAGGTGGCCTGCCCCGGGGGACGAGGCAGGCCGAGTTGCCGCGGGCTTAGAAGTCGATGCCCGCGTTAACACCGATGGTGCGTGGTGGCAGGTACTGCGCCACCCACACATTCGCGCCGTTCATGGCGCTGGTCTTGATACGCTTGTCGCCGGCGTTACGCACGAATACGTCAACCCAGAACTGGCGCGGGCCCTGGTAGCGCAGGCCGAGGTCGAACTTGGTGTAGGCGGCCTGCTGGTCTTCCGGCCCCAAATTGAAGACCGACAATTCGGACTTGGTTTCGTAATGCGCCGAGATGCGCGGCACCAGGGTATTGCCGTCCGCCAGGCGGAAGGTGTGCTGGTAGTTCACCTGCGCCGAGAATTTCGGTGCGTGCGGCATGATGTTGCCGGTGACTTCCAGGCAGGTGGCGTTCAGCTCTGGGCAGAACGGCAGCGAGTAGTCGTTGGAGCCGGCCACCAGGTAACCCAGCTTGGTCTTGGTGTAGGCCAGGGCCAGCGCCAGCTTGTCGTCCGGCGACAGCTTGGCCTGGATTTCCGACTCCACGCCCCATACCTTGGCGCCGTCCACATTGCTGGTGACGAAGCTGTGCGAGCCGTCCGGATTGGTGACCGGGGAGCTGAACTGGAAGTCCTTGAAGTCTTCGTAGTACACCGCGTTGTTGACGCGCAGCGCGCCGCCCAGGAAGGAGCTCTTGCTGCCGAACTCGTAGTTGGTCAGGGTTTCCGCGCCGTAGGTGCGGCCGCCATCCTGCAGGCCGCCAGCCTTGTAGCCGGTGGAGAAGCTGGCGTACAGCATATGCGCTTTATCCAGGTCATAGCTCAGGCGCGCCAGGCCGGTGGTCTTGCTGCCTTTGTAGCGGCCGTCGTTGGATGGCACGCTCGGGTTGTAGCCCTGGCCCGGCTTGGTCGGGTCGATGTTCGGCGTGAGCGGAACCTGTGGCACATTGGCGTCGTAGTTCCAGGTGTAGCCGTTGCCGCCCTGGTTGGTGCGCTTGTCCGAGGTGTAGCGCAGGCCGCCGGTCAGGTGCAATGCGCCGCTGTTCCAGGTAGCCTGGCCGAACACAGCGCGCGAATCCACGGTTTCCTTCGGCTGGATGAAGGAGCCCTGCCACGCCACGCTACCCTGCTGGGTGCCGTGCATGATCGGGATGTCGAAGCGGATGCCATTGTCTTCCGCCGCGTAGTAAGCGCCCAGTTGCCAGTCGACTTCTTTCTGGCCGACCGACTGCAGCTGCAGTTCGTGGCTATTGCTGCTGTACTTGGACCAGACGGTGTTATTGGCCTGGAAGTCGCCGCCGGTGGTGAAGCTGGTCGGCAGTACGCGGCCGCCATCCTGGTCGTAGGTGGAGGAACCGGCGAACTTGGAGTGGCCGGCAATATAGGCCAGGGCAATGTCCGGGCTCACCGCGTAGTCGACGCGGCTGCGGAAAGTATTGACGTTACGGTGCAGGAACGGCGCGGTATCGATCAGGGCCGACCATTCGTCCTGGCCGGCGCGCGGGGTCTGCATCAGGTTCATGTTCGGGGTGCCGCGGTCCTGGAAGCGCTCGTAGGAGATGTTCCACTTCAGGCGCTCGCTCGGCTGGTACAGCCAGCTCACCCGCACGCCGCTCTGGTTCTGCGCGTTGTAGCGCGGGCCGTTGGTGATGTAGTTGTTCGGGTTGATCGGCTGGAATTTGGCCGGATCGCCGCCGCTGGCCAGATAGGCTGCGCGCTGCTCGGCGATGGAAATGTTCGGCAAGGTCTGGTACTTCACGTAGCCGTCGTGCTGTTCATGGATCAGGGCGACGCGCAGTGCGGAGTTGTCGCCGGTCGGCACGTTCAGCGCAGCGCGCGCGCCCAGGCGGGCGTAGTCGCCGATGCCGCCGGACACGGTGCCGGAGTATTCCTTCAGTTTAGGCTTGACGGTCTGCATATTGACCGCGCCGACGGTGGAGTTGCGGCCCCACAGCGTGCCTTGCGGGCCGCGCAGCACTTCAATCGCTTCCACGTCGAACAGCAGCGCGGTGGCGCCTTCCGGACGCGGCGAGTAGATGCCGTCAACGAAGAAGGCAACTTCCGGGTCGGCGTATTCGGTCTTGGCGGAGTCGTTGCCGATGCCGCGCATGGTCATGGTGATGACGCCGTGGTCGCCCTGGCCGGTGGCCTGGAAGCTTGGCACCAGGTTGGTCACGTCCTGGATGGTCTGTACGTGTGCATCTTCGAGCGCCGCTGCATCCAGGGCGGTAACGGCCACCGGGGTCTTTTGCAGGGAGGTGGTGCGCTTGGTCGCCGTGATCAGGACTTCCGGCACGACGGTGGATTCGTTGGCAGCTGGGGCCGGGGCTTGCTGGGCGTATGCGCCGTTCATGGACGCGAGCAGGGATAGCACCCCGACCTGGATTGCAGAAAACTTCATATTGTCTCCGTTGTAGGTATGAAAACGATTTCTTATTTCTTGAAAACGATTTCATGGTACATTTTTGAAAAATAAAAAGTCAACAGATTTTTTGTAGGAGACCAAAAAATGACGCAACGTGTATTGATCGTCGGCGGCGGCAGCGCCGGCTGGCTGTGCGCCGCCTACCTGGCCAAAATGTTCGGCGCCAGCAAGGAAATCACCCTGGTGGAAGCCCCCGAAATCGGCGCCATCGGGGTGGGCGAAGGCAGCTTCCCCTCCCTGCGCGCCACACTGGCAGCCATCGGCATCCCCGAAGCGGAATTCGTGCGCGAAGCCAGCGCCACCTTCAAGCAGGGCATTACCTTCAACAATTGGCAGCACGGCGCCGACAGCTACTTCCATCCTTTCTCGATGCCGAGCCAGCGGCCCGGCGCGCCCGAACTGCTGCCCTACTGGCTGCAAGGCATGGCCGGCAACACGCCCTTTGCGCAAGCGGTGACGATGCAAAAACGCGTGGTGGATGCGCAACGCGGACCAAAGCGCGCCGGCGACAGCGACTACAACGGCGCCATGAACTACGCCTACCATTTCGATGCCGCGCGCTTTGCCGCCCTGCTGGCACGGCACGCACGCCGGCTGGGCGTACGCCATGTGCAGGACCATGTGGACGGCGCGCAGCTGGACGAGCAAGGCGCCATCGCCAGCGTCCAGACACGCGAACACGGCGCATTGACGGCCGACCTGTACATCGACTGTTCCGGCTTCCGCGCCCTGCTGATTGGCGGCGCGCTTGGCTCCCCGTTCCGCAGTGTGGGCGACACGCTGTTCTGCGACACTGCCCTGGCGGTGCAAGTGCCCTACCCGGCGGCCGATTCACCGATTGCCTCCGCCACCATCTCCACCGCGCACGAAGCGGGCTGGACCTGGGACATCGGCCTGCAGGAACGGCGCGGCATCGGCTACGTCTATTCGAGCCGCCACACCAGCGACGAACGCGCCGAACAAGTGCTGCGCGCCTATGCCGGCCCCGCAGCCGATGGTCTGCACGTGCGCAAGATCGCCATGCGCGTTGGCTACCGCGAGCAGCAATGGATCCAGAACTGCGTGGCCATCGGCCTGGCCGGCGGCTTCCTCGAACCGCTCGAGGCATCCGGCATCGGCCTGGTGGAAACAGCGGTGCACATGCTGGGCGCCCTGTTCCCGCACAACGGCGAGATGGCGCCGCTGGCGCGCCACTTCAACCGCTTCATGAGCGAGCGCTATGCGCGCATCGTCGACTTCATCAAGCTGCACTACTGCCTGAGCCAGCGCAGCGAAAGCTTCTGGACCGACAATGCCGACCCGTCCAGTTGGACCGGCAGCCTGCGCGACAAGCTGGCGATGTGGCGCTGCCGCCCGCCACAGCGCATGGATTTCCTGAACGATTTCGAGATGTACCCACCCACCAGCTGGCAGTACGTGTTGTACGGCATGGGCTTCGAGCGCAGCATGCCGCCGCTGCCGGGCCTCGCGCCGCTAGCCTCCGTGGCACGGCAGGAATTCGCCAATATCGCCCGTTTTGCCGAGCGTGCCGTGGCCGACCTGCCCTGCCACCGCACCTTGGTGGCCCAGCTATGTCGCCATGAAAACGCTTTCAGAAATGATTTTCATAGTATTCATGCAACAGCGGTACGCTGAGCGCATTCCACCAACAAGTTCTATGGTAATCTCCATTTGAAAAGCATTTCATGATGAGAAGCCCTTGAACGACCACGCCACGATTGCCCCGCCTGCCACGCTGACCGACGTCGCCCGCCGCGCGGGCGTTTCCCCCAGCACCGTCTCGCGCATCCTGAACGGCACCGCCAAGGTGGCCGACGACAAGCGCCAGGCCGTGCTGGCCGCCATCAGCGAGCTGAATTTCGCGCCGAACCTGATGGCGCAAAGCCTGAAGCATGGCCGCACCATGACGATCGGGATTGTGGTGCAGGATATCGCCTCGCCCTTCTTCGGCGAGATTTTGCACGGTGTGGACGATGGCCTGAAAGGCACCGGCTACGCCTCGGTCATCGTCAGCGGCCACTGGAATGCCGACGAAGAGGCGGAGCGCATCCGCCTGCTGTTGGCGCGCAAGGTCGATGGCATCATTTTGCTGACGGGACGCATGACCGATGCCACCGTGCTGGGCTTCGCGGCGCAGCGTCCCATCGTTTCGCTGGGGCGGGTGCTGCAAACCAGCCGCGCCATCGGCTTCAAGCTGGATAACGAGTACGGCGCCTGGCTGGCGGTGCGGCACCTGATCGAACAGGGGCACCGCCGTATCGCCCACTTGAGCGGCCCCGTCGACAATCGCGATTCTGTCGAGCGTCTGGCCGGCTACAAACGCGCCTTGAAGGAGGCGGACATCGCGTTCAACCCGGCGCTGGTGGTGGAAGGCACGCTGCATGAAGGCGGCGGCCTGCTGGCGATGAACCGCCTGTACGACAGCCGCCAGCCATTCACCGCCGTGTTCGCCGTGAACGACCAGACGGCTTACGGCGCGCGGCTGTTCCTGTACCGCAAAGGCATCCGCGTGCCGGACGACGTCTCGCTGGTCGGCTTCGACGATTTGCCCGGCTCCTCCTACACCACGCCGCCGCTGACGACGATCCGCCAGCCGCTGTACGTGATCGGCCAGACCACCGTGCAGGCCATGCTGAAGCTGATCAACGGCGAGAAGGTGGACGGCAACATCCCGCCGGTGGAACTGGTGGTGCGCGAAACCACGCGCCGCTTCAACTAACGCACTCGGCCAAACCCGCCGGCAGCCGGCTACCTTATCAGTTCAAAGATGGTCTGGCGGAGCCACATATTGCCGGGGTCATGATGGAATCGCTCATGCCAGTGTTGTTTAATTGAGAATTCCGGCAGTTCAAACGGCACGGGAAACGCCCTGAAACGCGCGCGTCCGGTGAATAACTCCACCAACAGTTCGGGCACCGTCACGATCAGGTCCGTGGTTTCGACCACCAGCGGGATACTCAGGTAGCTGGGAACACGCAAGGCGACCTGGTGACGGATATTCTGCCGCGCGATCTCGCGCTCCAACACCAGCGGGGCAAGGCTAGTGAAACTCACCACGGCATGGCGCTCGGACTGGAACTGTTCGAGCGAAACCGCGTCATGCACACGCGGGTGGCTGGCGCTGGCGATGCACACATAGCGCTGGCGGAATAAAGTCTGCTCATAAAAACCGGCTTCCAGTTGCGGCATAAAGCCGAAAGCCAGGTCAGCTTCGCCGGTTTCCAATAATTTTGCCGTCTCATCCAATTGCGGCAATATCTCAATATGCAGCCCCGGCGCGTAACGCCTTACATAAGCAAGCAATTTTGGCAATAAAACCAGCTGGCTAATATCGGACATGCAGATCGCAAATTTACGGCTGGAGCTGGCAGGATCAAATGCGACGCGGTGGGTGTAGACCTTTTCCAGCGCCTGCAATGCCTGCACAACCGGCTGCGCCAGGTCGCGCGCCAGCGGCGTCGGCTCCATCACATGGCCAATCCTTACAAACAAGGGGTCGCCAAAATGCTCGCGCAACTTTGACAAGGCGACACTCACCGCCGGCTGCCCGATCCCGAGATTTTCAGCCGCCCGCGAAACGCTGCGGCCTTTAATGATCTCGTCGAATACCTGCAATAAACGCAATTCAAGCATTGGCAGCGGTCTCTATTCGATTTTTTAATGGGATGTATTTAATCGGCTGGATCGCCAAAAATTTACACCAAAAGTATATTTTGGCCAATCTCAAAAACATTCCGGGGAATATCATGAATTGGTTCTACAATCTCAAGATTGCCAATAAATTATTGCTGTCTTTCACCGCCGTGCTCTTGCTGACAGCCTGCCTCGGCGTCGTCTCGGTGGTGCAACTGGCCAAGGTCAACGATACCGCAACGGATCTGGCGACCAACTGGATGCCGGCCATTAAAGCGGCGACCGAGCTGAAATACGGCGTCTCACGCGTGCGCAGCGGCGCCCTGCAGCACCTACTGTCCGACGATGCCGAAGGCAAGGCGGGCTACGAGAAAACCATGGCCGGCATGATCGACAAGATCCGCCAGGACCAGGCCGCGTACGAGGCCCTGATCACCGAGCCGGAAGAGCAGAAAACCTACGCCGAATTCAAGCAGCTGCTGGCGGACTACCTCGCCCATCAGGAGCGCGTCCTGGCGCTGTCGCGCGAAAACAGGATCCCCGAAGCGCTGGCCCTGATGCGCGGCGACGCACTGCGCGTGTTCAACGAGATGGAAGCCCACATCGGCAAGATCGTGCAGGTGAACGAGGCTGGCGCCAGTGCCGCCAATGATCTTGGCGACGTGACCTACGCCGCCTCGCGCGGCTGGATCATTGCCCTGCTGGCCGGCTCGATCACGCTCGCCGTCACCCTTGCCTTCCTGGTGGCGCGCCTGATATCGCGCTCGCTGCAGGCAGCGGTGAGCGTTGCGCAGACTGTCGCCGCCGGCGACCTGACCAGCGATATCCGCATCCATAGCAGCGATGAGACCGGCCAGTTGCTCGGCGCATTGAAGGAAATGAACGACAGCCTGGTGAAAATCGTCGGCGAAGTGCGCAGCGGCACCGAAACCATTGCCAGCGCGTCCGGCCAGATCGCGAACGGCAATATCGACCTGTCCCAGCGTACCGAAGAGCAAGCCAGCTCGCTGGAAGAAACCGCATCGTCGATGGAAGAGCTGACCTCCACCGTGCGCCAGAATTCGGACAATGCGCAGCAAGCCAATGCCCTGGCCAATAGCGCCACCAATATCGCCGCGCGCGGCGGCGCCGTGGTGGCGCAGGTGGTGGAGACCATGGGTTCGATCAACGAGTCGTCGAAGAAGATCGTCGACATCATCGCCGTGATCGACGGCATCGCCTTCCAGACCAATATCCTGGCGCTGAACGCCGCCGTCGAAGCCGCGCGCGCCGGCGACCAGGGGCGCGGCTTCGCCGTCGTTGCGACCGAAGTGCGGACCCTGGCCCAGCGCTCGGCCGCCGCCGCGAAGGAAATCAAGGCCTTGATCGATGACTCCGTCGGCAAAGTCGATACCGGCACCAGGCTGGTCGACCAGGCCGGCGCCACCATGCATGAAATCGTCGAAAGCATCCAGCGCGTGGCCGACATCATGGGCGAAATCACCAGCGCCAGCGCCGAGCAGAGCGCCGGCATCGAACAAATCAACGAGGCAGTCATCCAGATGGATTCGGTTACCCAGCAAAACGCCGCCCTGGTCGAGGAAGCCGCGGCAGCCGCGCAAGCGATGCAGGACCAGGCCAGCCATCTGGCCCAGGCAGTCAGCGTATTCCGCTTGCACCGCCACGACCAGCGCCCTGCACTGCGTGCCCCGGCGAGGGCACCGCGCTTAGCTTTTGCATAACGCTTGGCCGGGGTGCGGCGAATTCGGTATAATGCCGCACTCCGGAAGCGTGGCCGAGTGGTTGAAGGCAGCAGTCTTGAAAACTGCCGACGGTTAATCCCGTTCGTGAGTTCGAATCTCACCGCTTCCGCCAGTACTGTGCCGCAGCAGTCGCACGCTCAACTCCCCCACCTATAAGACACGAAGGCAGACGCCTGTCATCAATCCGTCACATTATTTCGATAATATTTGAACTATCGTAGCATCATGCGATAATTGAGCGATTAACGAAACCGGATTGGAATCACGATGGACACCAAGGCTGTAATTGCCGCGCTGGCAGCGCTGGCCCAGGAATCGCGCCTGAGCGCTTTCCGGCTGCTGGTGCAGGCCGGCCCGCAGGGCCTGGCCGCCAGCAAGATTGCGGAAGCACTGGACGTCGCCCCTTCCTCGCTGTCGTTTCACCTGAAGGAGCTGGCCAATGCAGGATTGATCGCATCCCGCCAGGATGGCCGCTTCATCTTTTACAGCGCCAATTTCGACACCATGAATGAGGTGCTGTCCTATCTGACCGATAACTGCTGCGCGGGCCAAAGCTGCGCTCCTACCAATAACCTCAAATCCTGCAAGCCATGAACGTCCTGATTCTCTGCACCGGCAATTCCTGCCGCTCCATCCTTGGCGAAGCCACTTTCAACCACCTGGCGCCAGCTGGCTGGCACGCCATCAGCGCCGGCAGCAAGCCGGCCGGCTATGTGCATCCGCGCTCGCTCGCGCTACTGGAACGCGAAGGCATTTCGACGGCGGGGTACCACAGCAAGTCCTGGGACAATCTGCCGGTCACGCCGGACATCGTCATCACCGTCTGCGGCAGTGCCGCCGGCGAAACCTGCCCTGCCTACCTGGGCCCTGTCATGCGCGCACATTGGGGGGTGGAAGATCCGGCGCATGCCACCGGCACCGACGAAGAAATCGACGCGGCGTTCATGAAGGCCTACAGCATCCTGCGCCACCGCATTGAAACCTTCTTCGCCCTGCCGCTGGAAGAGCTGAAGGAAGACCCGGCCCGCATGAAGGCGGAGCTGGAACGCATCGGCACCCTGCTGCCTTGAGCGAAGAGGTAAAGCAATGACTCTATCCCGACGTCTTGCGGCCGAAGCACTCGGCACCGCCATGCTGCTGGCCGTGGTGGTTGGCTCCGGCATCATGGCCGAGCGCCTGGCTGGCGGCAATGTGGCGATCGCCCTGCTGGCCAACACCATCGCTACCGGCGCCGGCCTGGTGGCATTGATTCTCATGTTCGGCACCATCTCGGGCGCCCACTTCAATCCTGCCGTCACGTTGTCGGAAGCTTGGCAGCGCAATGTGCCGGTGGCTGAAGTGCTGCCTTATATCGCGGTGCAGGTGATTGGCGCCTTTGCCGGTGTCGCCGCGGCGCATGGCATGTTCGGCGAGCCGCTGTTCTTCGCGTCGCAGCATGTGCGTACCGGTCCGGCGCAGTGGTGGAGCGAGTTTGTCGCGACCTTTGGCCTGGTCGGCGTGATCATCGGTTGTTCGCGCAGCCGTCCGGCCATCACGCCGTTCGCGGTGGCCGCCTATATTACCGCTGCCTACTGGTTCACTTCTTCGACTTCGTTCGCGAATCCGGCGGTCACGCTGGCGCGCGCGGCAAGCGACACCTTCGCCGGTATTCGTCCGGCCGATGCGCCTGGGTTCATCCTTGCCCAACTGGCGGGCATGGCGGCGGCAACTGGCATCTTCTGCTGGCTGTATCCGGCGCCGCCGGCCGATGCAACGGTTGGCGGCACGGTGGCGCCGGGCGATTTTGCCAACTCTCCTGAATAAGCACGGTGCGCCATGTCCATTCCCGACCTTCCAAACATCAAGTCCGAACTGTTCGACGTTCCCACGCTGGAAAAGCTGGCACCGCAAGGCGACCTGTCGCATCCGCCGCGCATCCTGATGCTGTACGGTTCGCTGCGCGAACGCTCCTTCAGCCGCTTCCTGACTTATGAAGCGGCGCGCATCCTGGAGCAATTCGGCGCCGAAGTCAGGATCTTCGACCCGATGGAGTTGCCGATGGTCGGCAGCGTGCCGGAGACCCATCCCAAGGTGCTCGAACTGCGCGAACTTTGCCTGTGGTCGGAAGGCCAGGTCTGGTGCAGTCCGGAGCGCCATGGCGCCATCACGGCCGTGATGAAGAACCAGATCGACTGGATTCCGCTGGAACAGGGGGCCGTGCGCCCAAGCCAGGGCCGCACGCTGGCGGTCATGCAGGTGTGCGGCGGTTCGCAATCGTTCAACGTGGTCAATACGCTGCGATTGCTGGGCCGCTGGATGCGCATGTTCACCATCCCGAACCAGTCGTCGGTGCCGATGGCATATAAGGAGTTCGACGATGCGGGGCGCATGCGCCCTTCCGCCTATTACGACCGGGTGGTGGACGTGATGGAGGAGCTGTTCAAGATCACCCTGCTGATGCGCGGGCGCACCGAGTACCTGACCAACCGCTATAGCGAAAGGAATGAGCGCGCCTTGAAGTCCATCGACCGCCAGATTGCGCGGCTTTGAGCGTAGCGGCGGCGCGAGGCTTGATGCCGGGCGCCGCGGACTGCTAGACTGCGACCGCATTATCCACTCAAAGGACCCTACATGACTGCATCCCGCCGCTACAACAAACGCCAACTCAAGAAAAAACATCTCGGTGAGTTCCAGGAACTCGGTTTCATGATCGAGGCTCAAGTGGCGGGTTCGCCGTCGGAGGCAGACCGCAACGCCCTGCTGCACCGCTTCCTGAGCGAAGCGATCGAGGCCAACGGCCTGGCCTTCGGCGGCGGTTACAACGATGATTTCAGCGGCTTTGTGGTTTCCGGCAAGGCTTACGGCAAAGTGGAGGAAAGCCACCGCGCGCTGGTGCAGGCCTGGCTCGCCAAGCAGCCGGCCCTGGCCGATGTCAAAGTCGGCGAACTGCGCGACGCCTGGTACGGCTGGGGTTGATTGTCACCAGACGGCGACAATTTCCGACACATAGTTACATGTCGGAAACTTTTACACTTTGATAGCAACCAGGTTGACGGCGCTGAGTAACTCCTTGAGAGCATTGGATTTGTTGTCGCTGGCATAACATTTGCTATAGCTCAGGTTCCGATTATTTCTTTGGTAAATAATATGAACTTGAAACACAAAGTATCTTCCCTCCTCGCTGCCGGCCTGCTGGCAGCATCCGGTGCCGCGCAAGCGGGGCCGATTTCGCAATGGGCCAGCTCGGTCGTCGGCTTCAGCTCGCAATGGGGCGGCAGCTGGGCTGCCACCCAGGCGCTGAATGCGCCCGACCGCATGACCTACGGCGACATCGCCGGCGCCTGGGCGCCGAATGGCCGCGAAGTCGGCCAGCAGTGGATCTCGGTCGGCTTCACCGAGGCGGTGTATTCCACCGGCGCCCTGATCCGCGAAGTGTCCGGCAATGGCTTCGTCTACCAGGTCGACGTCATCGACACCCTGGGCAACCTGCACCAGGTCTGGAGCGGCGCCGATACCAGCCCTGCCAACCAGGTGTTTGACTTTACCCTGGGCTGGGCCGAAACCAGCTTCATGGTGCAGGGCCTGAAAGTGTACATCGATACCAACCGCAATCCGCGCGAGTACGAAGAGATCGATGCCATCCAGCTGACCGGCAACCGCACCCCATCGCAGGCGCAGGACGTGCCGGAGCCGGCATCGCTTGGCTTGCTGGGCCTGGGCCTGGCGGGGCTGGCTGCGGTCCGCCGCAAAAGGCGCTAGCGGGCGTCAGCAGTTCTTCGGCCTGGCCGCGGCGAAGCGGCAATCGAGCGGGTGGAAGAAGTCGCGCGAGGTGCCGTAGGCCTTGGTGTAGCGTTCGAATATGCGGTCGATGTCGCCCGATTTATAGAGGGCGGCAATGCCGCGCTCGAACGCGTCGCGCTGTTCGGCGGTGCGGAACACGAACCAGTACTCGTTCGGTTTGCCGATGATGTCGTGGAACGCCAGCTCGAAGTCGCCGTCGCGCAGGTAAGACTGGCGGTCCAGGTAGAAATAGAAGATGTCGCGCTGCGAGATGACGACATCGACCTGCTTCAGCACCAGCAACGGCGACTGCAGGAGCCGCGGCTCGCGGTAGCGCGGGTTGCGCTGCACGGCGTCGCGGTATTCCTGGCCCAGGATGGCTGCCGCGCCATAGAAGGCGGTCACGCGGTAGCGCGACAGGTCGGCGACCGAATCGAGGCGCGGCAAGTGGGCGCGCCGCGTAATGGCCAGGTTGTGGAAGCTGGTGACCGGCCAGCGGCTAAGCACGCCCGGCAAGGCTGTGTCGGGTTTGCCGCCGGTGAATACATCCACCACGCCGCGCCGCAGCGCCTCTTCCGTGCGCTTGATCGGCAGGTAGATAAATTCGGCCTTCACGCCTTGCGTGGCCATGGCTTCGCGCAGCACGTCGACCATCAGGCCGCTGTTCCGGTCCGGCATGACGAAGGGGGCAATGTCGTCCTGCAGGCCGAACTTGATGCGCGGGCTCTCCTCGGCCAGCGCCGCCTGCATGCCGCAGGACAGGAGGATGGCCAGGGCGGCAGCGCGTAGCATGGTCAGCCCGCGTTGGCGGCAATAGGAGGTGGCGGCGCCCAGTTCTGCAGCAGCGCCTTCTCGAATTCCTGCGCCGGCAAGGGGCGCGAGAACAGGTAGCCCTGCACTTCGTCGCAGCCGGAATCCTTGAGGAAGGCCAGCTGTTCGACGGTTTCCACGCCCTCGGCAATCACCTTGTGTTTCAGCTGCTGGGCAATGCTGATGATGGTGCTGGCGATGGCGCAGTCGTTGGTGTCGACCGGGATGCCGGTGGTGAAGGAGCGGTCGATCTTCAGCGTGTCGATCGGGAAGCGCTTCAGGTAGGACAGGCTGGAATAGCCGGTGCCGAAATCGTCCAGCGACAGGGTGATGCCCTGCGCCGTCAGGCGATCCATGATGCCGATCACGCGGTCGATATTGTGCATCAGGGTCGATTCGGTGATTTCCAGCTCCAGCCAGGATGGCTCCAGTCCATAGCGCTGCAGGGTTTCCGTCACGCGGCCCGGCAAGGCGGAGGTGAATTCGCGCGCCGACACGTTGACCGCCAGGCGCACCGGCGGCAGGCCACGTTCTTTCCAAGCCTGGGCCTGGGCGCAAGCGGCTTCCAGCACCCATTCGCCCACCTGCACCACCAAGCCGGTGGCTTCGGCCAGCGGAATGAACTCAGCCGGCGGCACCAGGCCGCGCTCGGGATGCTTCCAGCGCACCAGCGCTTCGGCGCCGATGATCTTGCCGGAACTGATTTCAAATTTGGGCTGGTAATGCAGCAGCAGCTGGCCGTTGCCCAGCGCCTGGCGCAGGCCCGACTCGATGCGCATGCGCTCCTGCATGCCCTTGTTCATGTCCTGGCTGTAGAAGGCGATATGCTCGCCGTCCGTGCTGGCGCTCTGCTTGGCGCGGTACATGGCGATATCGGCCAGGCGCAGCAGGGTTTCGGCGTCGCTGCCATCCTGCGGATAGACGCTGATGCCGATCGAAGCGCTGACGCGCAGGTCGTGGCCATCGATCAGGAATGGCTCGTTCAGCGCCGACAGCAGCTTGTTGGCCACCATGCTGGCTTCGTAATGCTGGTTGATGTCGAACAGGCCGACCGCGAATTCGTCGCCGGACAGGCGCGCCACGATGTCCTGGTCGCGCAGCGCCAGGCGGAAGCGCTGCGACACTTCGCGCAGCAAGGCGTCGCCCACCTCGCGGCCCAAGGTGTCGTTGATCAGCTTGAAGCGGTTCAGGTCAATGAACATCACGCAGCCGTGTTGCTTGCTGCGCTGGACCACGGTCAGGGCCTGGTCCACCAGCTTGGTCAGCAGCGAGCGGTTCGGCAGGTTGGTCAGCGCGTCGTAGTACGCCAGGTGGTGGATGCGCTCCTCCGCCTGTTTGCGTTCCGTGATGTCGGTCAGGTAGGCGATCAGGCCGATCGAGCGGTCTTCCATGTCGCACAGCGGCGACAGCGACAGGCTGGCCCAGAATACTTCGCCGTTCTTTTTCTTGCGGCGCACTTCCATCAGGCGGCCGCCCTGCTCCAGGAACGGGTCGCCGAAAGTCTCGTCTTCGTCGTCGTACAGGAAGATGATGTTGCGGCCGACCGCCTCCACCGCCGAATAGCCGAACAGGCGCTCGGCGCCCTTGTTCCAGCTGGTGATGAAGCCGTTCAAGTCCATCGTCAGCACCGATTCGTGGATCTGGTCCAGGATTTGCGATTGATGCTGGAGCCGCGCTTCCACCTGCACATAGGCGTGGGTGGTGCGCTGCGCCACCGAATGCACCTGCAGCACACTGCCGGCCAGGCTGGCCAGACTGGCCAGGTGCTGCCTGGTTGTCTCAGTGTAGCTGTCGCGGCCCGATACTTCAAAGCGGCCGAAATAGTGGGCGTCGAACTGGATCAGCTGCGACAGGCCGTTTTCCCAGCCCGGCAAGCCGGTAGCCGGGGTCACGTCGCGCGGCACGTAGCGGCCATGCGGGCTGCCGGTGACTTCACGCGCGATGCGGCCCATCTCCTCCACCAGCGCGGGACCGCGCAGGCGCAGCACGGCGTCGCACAGGGCGGCGCTGCTGGTGAGGAAATCGGAGACCGGATGCGCGTGCATGGTTACACATTCCTGCTGACTTGCAGCGCCCAGTCGTAGGCCTGCAGCAGGCTGCGCCAGTAGGTTTCGTTGTCGATGCCGACGTCGCGCAAGGCGCTGGTCTGCGGTACGTGCATTTCCACCAGCGCCAGCATTTCGCCCAGCTGGCCGCTGCGGTCGAGCAGGGCCGCGACCACGTCCAGGTCGAGGTTAAGGGCGGAGACGATTTCCGTCATCGGCATGGCCAGCAGCACGTCCAGCAGCGAGAACACGCCGACCAGGAAGGCCAGGTCCTGCTCATCGCGGTCGCCTTCGCGCAGTTTGCACAGGGCTTCCATTTGCGCGGCGCGCAGGGCGGCCAGCGGCAGCAAGGCGTTTGCCAGGCCGTCTTCCTGTTGGCGCGCGTACAGCAGCAGTTGCAGCCAGCGTTGCAGCTGGCGGCGGCCAAGCAGGTTGATGGCCTGGCCGAAGTTGCTGATTGGGTTGCTGTTCGGTGCGAAGGCGGCCGAATTCACCAGCTTCAGAAGCTGGTAGGACAGTGCCGGATCCTGCTTGAGCAGGGTTTCCAGTTCGCGCGAATCGGCGTCCTGGGCCAGCAGGCCAAGCAGGGCAAGCAGGCGTTTGCGGGAAGTACCATCGCCCTGCCCTGCATCATGCTCCTGGGCGCGCGGCAGCTCGCCGCGGTACAGGGCGAAGCCGGTTGGTGCGAAGTGGATATTGCGCGCCAGGTGCGGGCCGGGCAAGGTCATCATCGCCAGCGCGCTAGGCAGCGCCTCGGAACAGTCGAAGTCCAGGCCGCGGATGCCCGCCTGGGCTGCGGTGATACTCACCTCGCCGTCCGCCATCAGGCGCAGGCCACGCTCGGACAGCTCCTTGCAGCGCTTTTGCACCGCGTCGTCGGCCAGGCTGGCGGCACGTACGGTGAATACCATGCGGCTCAGCGGCAGGCCATCGAGCTGCGACGGTTCCAGCGCCAGCGGGTCGGCAAGGGGAATGTAGAAATCGAGCGAACTCAGTTCGACGGATTCAGGACAGGATAGAAGCGCTTGCAGCGCCGGCAGCGAAGCGGCGCACGGCATTTGAAACGCCAATCCGACCCACTGGTTCTGGGTGTTCAGGATTGGCTTGATTCCCACCAGCGGAAACGAATTTGGATCTGACGCAAACATCGGAATCTCGGTGTGGTATTGGCAACAATGGTAAATGTTTTATTGATGTAAAGCAACCATTGTGCGCGTACGGCCACACCCGTGTTACAAGACTTATGGAATATAACAGAAATTGCTCAAAAGTCAGGTTTTGAGGCTTAGAGGACGCAATCGAATTGCGGGATTTGTACCGGCAGCGATACATTGGTGACCAATTTGTCAATTGTCACTTATTAAATTGTGCGTGTTGGACAGCAAATTTGATCAATTCTGCCTGTCCCTCGATACCGAGTTTGCGCTTGATGTTCAGGCGGTGGGTTTCCACCGTGCGCACGCTCAAATCCAGCTCGCGCGCAATATGCTTGTTCGATTCGCCATTGGCCAGGTGGCGCAGCACTTCCGCCTCGCGCGAGGTGAGCTGGTTGTCCTGCGCAAGCGGCTTGGCCAGTTGCTGCGCCAGGTTGGTGCTGTAATAGATACCGCCGCCCATCACGGTTTCGATGGCGACCACGATATCCTTGCCCGGCGCATCCTTCAACACATAGCCGCGCGCGCCGGCCTGGATGGCCTGGGTCACGTATTCCAACTTGTCGTGCATGGACAGGATCAGCACCGCGATCTGCGGGAACTGCTGGTGGAACTGCGCGGTGGCTTCGATGCCGTTGGTGCCGCGCATATTGATGTCCATCAGCACCAAGTCCGGGCTGTGCTGGCGCGCTGCTTCCAGCGCATCGGCCGCGCTGCCCGCCTCCCCCACCACTTCGAACTGCGCCACCGCTTCCAGGCGGGCGCGCAGGCCGTCGCGTACAAGGGGGTGGTCGTCTACCAGGAGGATGCGGGTCATTGTCAGTCCTTATTGTCTACACGCGCCAGCACCACGGTGCCGGCCGGCGAGGATTCGATGCGCAACTTGCCGCCGATCGCCTCCATACGCTCCATCATATTGCGTAAGCCGATACCGCGCTTGGGATGGCCGGCAATGCCTTCAGCGTCGAAGCCGGCGCCGTTGTCGCTGATACGCAGCGCAATGCCCTCGCTGTCGCCATCAAGCGCTATGGTGATACGGGTGGCGCCGGCGTGGCGCTCGATATTGGTCAAAGCTTCCTGGGCGATGCGGAACAGCACCGTGTTGGCCACGTCCGGCAGGCGGTCGGTGCAGCCGCTGGCGGCGAAGCCCACCTCCACGCCGCTGTGGACGCGGAATTCTCCGGCCAGGTGTTCCAGCGCGGCGGCCAGGCCCAGGTCGTCCAGGATGGCGGGGCGCAGGTTGTGCGAGATGCGGCGCACCTCGCCCAGCACATTATTCAATTGCTCCACCGTGTGTTCGAAGGCGGCTTTGGCCTTGTCCTGCTGCGCGGGGTCGGCCAGGCGGATGATGGCGGCTTCGATCTGCAGCTTGATCGACACCAGCCACTGGCTGATGCCGTCGTGCAGGTCGCGCGACAGGCGCGCGCGCTCCTCCTCCTGCGATTCGACCACGCGCTGCGCCAGCACCTTCAACTTGGCGTCGGCCACGCGGTATTCGCGGATGTTCAGGGCCAGGCCGGACACCCCCACCGCCACCAGGGCCAGGGCGGCAATGGCGGCCATCCACAGCAGGGTGTTGCGGATATTGCCGCGCTGCTGGGCGTCCACCTTGGCCAGGGCGGCATCCACGTCATCGAGATAAATGCCGGTGCCCAGCATCCAGCCCCATTCGCGGATCGGGATCACGTAGCCAAGTTTGGGCGCCGGCTTGTGGCTGGAAGGCTTGACCCAGTAGTAGCGTTCCAGCCCGCCCCCTTCGCGCGCACGCGCCAGCAGGCGCTGGATGGTGGGGTTGCCGTCCTGGTCCTTCAGCATGAACAGGTTCTGGCCCACCAGCTCCGGCTGGCGCGGGTGCATCAGCGAATTGCCCTGCATGTCGTAGACGAAGAAATAGCCGTCGTCGCCAAAGCTCAGGGTGGACAGGATGCGCTTGGCTTCGTCCAGCGTGGCCTGGTCCTTGCGGCCGGAATTCACCAGGTGCGCGATCGACTGGGTGGCCAGCGCCACGTAGTGCTTCAGCTCAGCCTCCTTGCTCGCCAGGTAGGCCTGTTGGATGGTGTCGCGCTGCTGCTGGCCGAGCGTGACCGCCTGGTAGCGCACGGCGACCGCAATCGCACACAGGGCCAGGATCAGGGGCGCAAGGGCCAGGAACAGGAATTTCTGCCGCAGCTTCATGCCCGCGATTGTAAGCCCGCCGCCGCGCGCTTGTCCTACGTAGTTCTACGGACGTCGTTTGCGTAGTGGTGCGCTTGTGACAGATATTCAATTCTTGAATACTGGGCATTCATCCCAAGAGGAGACAACGATGAATCCCATTATGAAGAAACTTGGCTGGGCAGGCTTGTCGCTGCTGGGCGCCGGCGCACTGGGCGTCGTGGCGCTCAAGCGCGGCGAGCCAATCAGCGCCATCTGGCTGGTGATCGCAGCTGTCTGCGTCTACCTGATCGCTTACCGCTTCTACAGCCTGTACATCGCAAAGAATGTGATGGGCCTGGAAGCCAACCGCCTGACCCCGGCCTACAAGTTCAACGATGGCCTGGACTACGTGCCGACCAATAAGAACGTGCTGTTCGGCCACCACTTCGCCGCGATTGCCGGCGCCGGCCCGCTGGTCGGCCCAGTGCTGGCGGCGCAAATGGGCTACCTGCCCGGCATGCTGTGGATCCTGGCCGGCGTGGTGTTTGCCGGCGCGGTACAGGACTTCATGGTGCTGTTCATCTCCACCCGCCGCGACGGCCGTTCGCTGGGGGACCTGATCAAATCCGAAATGGGTCCGATCCCGGGCAATATCGCGCTGCTGGGCACCTTCATGATCATGGTGATCATCCTGGCGGTGCTGGCGCTGATCGTGGTGAAAGCGCTGGCGCACTCGCCATGGGGCTCGTTCACCGTGATGGCCACCATCCCGATTGCGCTGTTCATGGGCGTCTACTCGCGCTACTTCCGCGTCGGCCGCGTCGGCGAAGTGTCGCTGATCGGCTTCGTGCTGCTGATGCTGGCGATTGTCGGCGGCCAATGGGTGCAGGAGAACCCCGCCCTGGCGCCGATGTTCACCTTCACCGGCACCGAACTGACCTGGATGCTGATCGGCTACGGCTTCATCGCCTCCGTGCTGCCGGTGTGGCTGCTGCTGGCGCCGCGCGACTACCTGTCCACCTTCCTCAAGATCGGCACCATTGTCGGCCTGGCGATCGGCATCATCATCGTCGCCCCGATGCTGCAAATGCCGGCGCTGACCAAGTTCATCGACGGCACCGGTCCGGTGTGGTCGGGCAACCTGTTCCCCTTCCTGTTCATCACCATCGCCTGCGGCGCGGTGTCCGGCTTCCACGCCCTGATCTCCTCCGGCACCACGCCGAAGATGATCGAGAACGAAACCCATGCCCGCTTTATCGGCTATGGCGCAATGCTGATGGAATCCTTCGTCGCCATCATGGCGCTGGTGGCCGCATCGACCATCGAGCCGGGCGTGTACTTCGCCATGAACTCCCCGGCCGCCCTGATCGGCACCAGCGCCGAATCGGCGGCACAGGCGATTTCCGCCTGGGGCTTCCGCGTCACGCCTGAAATGCTGGTGCAGACCGCCAAGGACGTCGGCGAGACCACCATCATCTCGCGCGCCGGCGGCGCACCGACGCTGGCGGTGGGCATGGCGCACATCCTGTCCAACGTGGTCGGCGGCAAGGCCATGATGGCGTTCTGGTACCACTTCGCCATCCTGTTCGAAGCGCTGTTCATCCTGACCGCCGTCGATGCGGGCACCCGCGCCGGCCGCTTCATGCTGCAAGACTTGCTGGGCACCTTCTCGCCAGCGCTCAAGCGCACCGATTCCGTGTTCGCCAGCCTGCTGGCTACCGGCCTGTGCGTGTCGGCCTGGGGCTACTTCCTGTACCAGGGCGTGGTCGATCCGCTGGGCGGCATCAACACCCTGTGGCCGCTGTTCGGCATTGCCAACCAGATGCTGGCCGCCGTGGCGCTGATCCTGGCGACCTGCGTGCTGTTCAAGATGAAGCGCGCCAAGTACGCCTGGGTCACCATCGCCCCGACCGTGTGGCTGCTGATGTGCACCCTGGTGGCGGGCTGGCAGAAGATCTTCGACGCCAATCCGAAGATCGGCTTCCTGGCCCACGCCACCAAGTACCAGACCGCCCTGGCGGAAGGCAAAGTGCTGGCCCCGGCCAAGTCGCTGGAGCAGATGCAGCAAGTGGTGTTCAACGACTACCTGGATGCCGGCCTGGCCGCCTTCTTCATGGTGGTGGTGATCAGCGTGCTGGTATTCGGCGTGCGCACCGCGCTGGCGGCCTGGAACGCCAGCCGCCCAACCCACAACGAAGCCCCGGCCCAATACGCGGCCGCGGCCAAGTAACATCATGCTGGGCGAAATCGCCAAGGCGGGCCGCTACCTCGGACAGAGCATGCGGCTGATGTGCGGCCTGCCGGAATACGACACCTACGTCGCGCATCGCGAGGCCACCCACCCGGGTGAACCCGTGATGAGTTACGAAGAGTTTTTCCGCGAGCGCCAGGAGGCCCGCTACGGCGGCGCCGGCAAGCGGGGTGGATGCTGCTAGTTGCTGGAAGTTAGAGCCAGATCAAAGTGTCGAATTTCTTAGCATTTATTCTTTGCCGGTGGGAATCGTCCAACGGCGGCGAAAATGCTCAACTTCGAACGCTCCGGCTTAAGCCAGAAACTGACCATCATCTCAGTGCTCACCACCGGCAGCGCCCTGCTGCTGGTGTTCCTGGCGTTCGCCGCCACGTCGATCGTGGCCCACACCAGCGAAGAGCGCAAGCAGCTCACTTCCCTGGCTGACGTGATCGGCGCCAACAGCGTCGCCTCCCTGCTGTACGCCGACCGCCCCACCGCCGAACAAGCCCTGGCCGCCCTCGCAGCGAAAAGCGACATCACCCGCGCCGCCCTGTTCGACCGCGAAGGCAAGCTCTTCGCCAGCTACACCGCCACAGCCGAGCCGGTGTCCACCTTGG
>NZ_JASATG010000011.1:0-152161 GCF_038440195.1 Pseudoduganella sp. OTU4001
CGGGCTCTAGCGTAGGGCGGTGGAGATGCGGGCGGTGGCGCGTTGTACCGTGGGGGCGATCAGCATGACGGCGAAGAAGGCTGCTGGCCAGGCGGCGAGGAAGGCGTGCAGCCAGCGTTCGGTGTAGTCGGGCTGGAAGCCAACGTTCAGCCAGGTGATCCAGCCGCTCATGATGATCGTCATCATCAGCGACATCAGGGACGCGAAAATCAGGCGGGTTCGCAGGTCGGGCATGGCATCCTCCAAAAGCATTATTCAATGCCTCAAGCGTAATCAATTCCACAGGAGTACACTAGGGGTGAAATTTCAATCTCTAATTCCAAAAATGGAATCATGCTTGATGACCTCGCCCTATTTATCGCCATCGTCGAAGCGGGCAGCTTGAACGCTGCTGCCGAGAAGGAGGGCTTGCCGACGGCAACCGTCACGCGCCGCCTGCAAAAACTGGAGGCGTCCCTGGGCTATCGCCTGCTGCACCGCAGTGCGCGCCGCACCCAGCCGACGGCGGAAGGGGCTCAATATTACGAACAGTGCCGTCCACTGGTGCAAGCCCTGCGCCAGGCCACGCTGCGGCTGGATGCGACGCTGGGCGCCATCGAAGGCACGATCCGCGTGCTGGCGCCGGTCAATTTCGCCAGTGAGATCCTGGCGCCGGCCTGGGCCAGTTTTTGCGAAAAGTATCCGCTGGTGCAGCTGGAGCTCGAACTGGCCAATGCCGTGCAGGACCTGGTCGGTAGCGGCGCCGACCTCGCCATCCGCATCGGCGCGCAGGCCGATTCCACCCTGACGCAACGCAAGCTGGGCGCTGTGCGCCTGGTGCTGGCGGCTTCGCCGTCCTACCTCGCGCAGAACGGCACCCCGCGCCGCCCGGCGGAACTTGCGCGGCACGCCACCATCGCCACGCTACCTTTGCGCGAATGGCGTTTGCAGGACCCGGAAACGGGCGCAGTGACCGTCCTGCGCCCCGAGCCGCGCGTACGTGTCAACGAGGTACGGCTGGCGGTGATGATGGCGGAGGCGGGGCTGGGCATCGTACTGGCGCCCGAGCTGCAATGCCACGCCAGCCTGAAGGCGGGCAGGTTGCTGAAGGTGATGCCCGAATGGCTGTCGCACGAGCGCAGCGTCTACGCGGTCTGGTCACAGCAGCGCTACCTGCCTGCCCGCGTGCGCGCGTTGCTGGAACATCTGGCCGCATTCACGGCGCAGCACCCATTGCTGCAGTAATATAGGGCATGGACAACGACTTTTCCCTGGTACGGCGCTGCCTGATTCCGGCGGATGCCTTTATCCTGTGCGGCTGCCTGCGCGCGGCGGGCTTGAATGCGACGGTCATGGACGACCAGCACATGCAGGCGGCCTTGCTGCTGGCACCGGCCATAGGCGGCGCGCGGGTCATGGTGCCGCAGGCGGAATTGACGCAGGCGCTGGAAGTGCTGGCTGCATTCGAGCGCGGCGAGCTGGCGCTGGGCGAGGACGCCGATGTAGGCTGCGCCCGCGTCTACGAGTTCAAGCCTCGCAAGTAAATACGATCGCCTGCATCTTGCCTTCAATCGGCCCTTCGCCGAATTTGGCTGCCAGCGCGGCTGCCGCCGCATCGGTGGCCTCTTGCAGGCGCGCGGGATCCCGCGCTTCGATATCGGCCCGCAGCGGTGATCCCTGGCACAGCGCAAGCGCGGTAACGCGCGCCGATTCGCCATGGCTGGAGGCGGTGACCACTTCATGCGTCACGGCGCCGCTAAAGCCGCCGCGTGCCAGCTCGCCGCGAATCACATCGACGTCGTGGTAGCCGAACGGCATGCGCGGCAGGAAGCGTGGCGGGTCTTCCGGGAATACCTTGGCCAGCGCGTGGTTGATCGTCGCGGAAAAATCGTTATGGCTGATGCCGTCCCACACATTGAAGCAGTACAGGCCGCCCGGCTTGAGCACGCGCCGTGCTTCGCTGAACGCCAGCACCTTATCCGGGAAAAACATCACGCCGAACTGGCATAGCACGGCGTCGAAGCTGGCATCGGGGAAGGGCAGTTTCTGCGCGTCGGCCTGGCGCCATTCGACGCGCGGCGAGGCGACTGCCTGGCGCGCCTGGTCCAGCATGGCTTCGTTCAGGTCGGTGGCGACGATATGGGCGTCCGGCAGTTCCTGCAGCAGGTGGCGCGTGACGGCGCCGGTGCCGGCCGCGATCTCCAGCACGCGCTGCGGCCGCCGCTGTGCTGCGCGGCGCGCCATATCGATTGCATAGGGGATGAAGAGGAGCGGCACCATGGCGCGCTCATAAGTTTCCGGTATCGATCCGGTGAAGCTGGTGTCCTTGTCCATGGGAGCCTCCCTTGTCCAAGTCCAGTATAACGACAGGTCAGGCGGCTTTGGCGCCTTTTTTCTCCGGTTTCGGCAACTGCACCAGGCGGGTGCCGGCGATGCGGTCGTGCAGGAACTGGCGGTCCTTGTCGAGGAAGGCCGTCAGCGACCAGACGATCACGCTGGCGAAGATGGCGTACAGCTTGTGCTTGTTGCTGAGGTCCGCCGCGTAGGCCACCACGATGCCAGGCAGCACCCACAGCCAGGCCGCCAGGTAGCGGATCAGGGCGGTGCGCATCGGCAGGCGTTCGAGGCCTGGCTGCACTACTTTGATGCGCCAGGTTTGCATGGCCAGGGTCTGGCCTTTGCGGGTCCATTGGTGGACGAAATAGATGCCCAGGATCAGGAAGGCCAGGGCCTGGCGCAGGTGTTCGACCTGCGAAGTATGGCTGGCCTTGACCACGATCTCGAACACCAGGAAGGGCAGGAACAGGGCGGCGAACGCCAGCAGGATTTCATAGACCATCGACGTCAGGCGACGCTTGATGGTCGGAACGGCGTTATTTGCTTGCATTGGGGACGACAGTGGGCGCGCTTGGCGCGGCAGTTGGAACGGTGGCAGGGGTGGCGGCGTCGCCAGCTGCGGCCGGGGCAGTAGGCGAGCCCGGCACGGCAGCGGCGGCGCCTGGAGCGGCAGCCGCGCCGGCAGCAGCGGCGGTTGGCGCGACAGTGCCGACGCCTTGCGCGCTGCCTGGAGGCACAACAGCCGGCGAACCCTGCGGCAGGCCGATTGGCGCCGGCGGAACGGTGCCCGGCGGAACGGTGCCTGGCGACGGCACCAGGCCATGGCCGGCGGCCTTGACCGGCGCCGGCGTCTTGGCGGCAGCCTGGGCTGGAGTCGGCGTCTTGGCTACCTGGCTCTTCTTGGCAGCGCCGGCCTCAGCCAGCGCCTTCTTGGTTTCTTCCGGCAAGTTCTGGTACTGCTCCCACTCGGCGGCGCGCTGGCCCGGCGGGGTGGCTTTCTTCTGCGCGCGCGCAAAGTTTTCGCGCACGGCCTTGCGTTCGGCCGGGGTCAGGGACACCCATTCGCGCATGCGTTCCTGCACGCGCGCTTTTTCGTCCGGCTTCATTTTCGCCAGGCGGTTGGCGATGGAGATCCATTTCTGCTTGCGCACCGGGCCCAGCTCTTCCCAGGAATCCTGCAGCGGCGCCAGGGCTTGCTGCTGGACTGGCTTGAGGTCGGACCAATGCGGCTTTTCGCCGACCGGTTTGGCGGCGACGGCGGTGGCGCTAGAGGATGGCGCGGCGGCAGGAGGCGAAGCAGGGCGGCTGGCCAGCCAGACGGCGGCAGCAATCCCCGCGCCCAGCAACGCGATAGCACCAGCAATCCATTTTTTCCTACCGCCTACACGCGCCATACTTTATTGCTCGCGAGTTTCGAGGTAGGCGCCAAAGCCCTGGTCGAGGTAAGCAGACAGCGGCAGCTCATCGGACAGCACGGCGGCGTCCATTTCTGCCAGTTCCACGATCGATTGCTGTTGTTCGTACTGGTACACGCCCACCAGGCCGCCCATCGCCAGCAGCAGTGGCAGGGCCACGCTGGCGCGGTTGAACCAGGCAAACGGATTGGCAAAGAAGCCAGCGCCGCCACCGGCCAGGGCCGTTGCGGTCTGGGTCACGCGTACGCGGGCCGGTGCATCGGCCTTCTTGCGCGCCATCGCAGCTTTGCGCGCTGCGGCAAGGCGATCGGTCGTCGAGGCTGGCAGATCGTCTAGCTTTTCGTTGAGCGCGCGCCGCACGCTGTAGGCAAAGTTGGTATCTTCGGTGTTCATAACTTAATTCCCTTGGCTTTGAGCGATTCAGCGAGAGTGTGAGTTGCTCGCGAGCAATGCGTCTTAACGCTCCCTTCGGAACATCCCATCGCTTCGGCAGTTTCCGCTACATCCATATCCTGCCAGTAACGCATGAGGAAGGCTTCTCGTTGACGCGCAGGCAGTTTTTGCACTTCTTCTTCAATGATTTGCAAGATTTGTGCCCGTTCTACCTGATCCGCACTCGACTCGGCCGCCTGGGAACCCTGTTCAGCCTCGTAGGACTCCAGTATATCAAAGTCCTCATGCTCTTCCTGGCCGGGGCCCAGGCCTGAAAACAGGCTGACCCAGGTGTTGCGAACTTTTTCTCGGCGGAAATAATCAAGTATCGTCGTCTGCAGGATGCGCTGAAACAGTGCAGGCAGTTCGGCGGCCGGCTTGTCGCCGTACTTTTCCGCCAGCTTGATCATTGCATCCTGAACAATATCCAGTGCCGACTCATCCTTGCGGACGGCGTACACCGCTTGCTTGAATGCGCGGCGCTCGACGCTTTCGAGGAAATCCGATAATTCTTTGTCTGTGGCCATGCGTCGAAAAAGAGGGCTGCGCGCTATCGTTTATTTGAACAATCCGGCATTTTAACAAAAATTGCAGAATAAGCTTGACCAAAATGGTGCGACGCAGTAACGTTAAGGACGCTTTGCACACCACGAAGCTCCCCGGTTCTCCGGAACAGGCACACAAAGCCGTTTTGGAAAACCAGCTTTCTATTGTCAGCAGTTTGCTCTAACCCGTGCCACAAGCGCGAGAGGTAGGCCAGAAACCGCTGCAAAACTCCGGCCAAACGAGTTGCGTTTAGCACCGGCTTGTACTCCAGCTACGCATGGGGGAAGGGTCAGTGTGACCGCAGAAAGAAGGGAAGCTGAGAGTCGTGCACGGTGTCGCCCACTTCGCTAGGCAAGAGCATCCAATCAATCTCCTATGGACCTTGAAAGGATTGTTTCATGAATACCGAAGCTCCCATCACGGGCGCCGAGATCGTTGTCCGCTGCCTCGCTGAGGAAGGCGTAGAACACGTTTTCGGATATCCCGGCGGCGCCGTCCTCTATATCTACGACGCCATCTTCAAGCAAGACAAATTCCAGCACATCCTCGTTCGCCATGAGCAGGCCGCTATCCATGCCGCCGACGCGTATTCGCGCAGCTCGAACAAAGTGGGCGTGGCGCTGGTGACCTCCGGACCGGGCGTGACCAATGCGGTGACCGGCCTGTCCACGGCATACATGGATTCCGTTCCGATGGTGGTGATTTCCGGCCAGGTGCCGAGCCACGCTATCGGCCAGGACGCCTTCCAGGAATGCGATACCGTCGGCATTACGCGCCCGGTGGTCAAGCACAACTTCCTGGTCAAGGATGTGAAGGACCTGGCGGAAACCATCAAGAAGGCTTTCTATATCGCCCGCACCGGCCGCCCAGGCCCAGTGCTGGTCGATATCCCTAAAGACATCTCGATGCATAAGCACGTGTACTCGTATCCGAAGGATATCGAGATGCGTTCCTATCGTCCGGTCGACAAAGGCCACGCCGGCCAGATCCGCAAAGCACTGCAGCTGCTGCTGGGCGCCGAACGTCCAATGATCTATACCGGCGGCGGCGTGATCCTGGCGCATGCATCGAATGAGCTGAACAAACTGGTTGAGAAGCTGGGCTTCCCGGTCACCAATACCTTGATGGGTCTTGGCGGCTCGCGCGCCTCCGATCCATGCTTCGTCGGCATGCCGGGCATGCACGGTACTTACGAAGCCAACCTCGCGATGCAGAACTGCGACGTGCTGATCGCCATCGGCGCCCGCTTTGACGACCGCGTGATCGGCAATCCAAAGCACTTCGGCCAGAACCCGCGCAAGATCATCCACATCGACATCGACCCGTCGTCGATCTCGAAGCGCGTGAAAGTGGACATTCCTATCGTCGGCAACGTGAAGGACGTGCTGGTCGAACTGCTGTCGCAGCTGGACGCGACCGAGCAGCGCCCGAACGCCGCCGCGCTGAAAGACTGGTGGAAGCAGATCGAAGAATGGCGCGGCCGCAAGTGCCTGGCGTACGCCACTTCCGACCTGGTGATCAAGCCGCAGCAGGTGGTGGAATCGCTGTACGACATCACCAAGGGCGACGCCTTCATCACTTCCGACGTCGGCCAGCACCAGATGTGGGCCGCGCAGTACTACAAGTTCGACAAGCCGCGCCGCTGGATCAATTCCGGTGGCCTGGGCACCATGGGTGTCGGCCTGCCTTACGCCATGGGCGTGCAAATGGCCAATCCGGATGCGACCGTCGCGTGTATTACCGGCGAAGGCTCGATCCAGATGAACATCCAGGAACTGGCGACCTGCAAACAATACCGCCTGACGCCGAAGATCATCCTGTTGAACAACCGCTTCCTGGGCATGGTGCGCCAGTGGCAGCAGATCGACTACGGTTCGCGCTACTCCGAGTCCTATATGGATTCGCTGCCGGACTTCGAAAAGCTGGCCGAAGCTTATGGCCACGTCGGCATGCGCATCGAGAAGCCGGGCGACGTCGAAGGCGCGCTGAAGGAAGCGTTTGGCATGAAAGACCGCCTGGTGTTCATGAACTTCATTACCGACCAGAGCGAGAACGTGTGGCCGATGGTGAAAGCCGGCAAAGGCCTCTCCGAAATGCTGCTTGGCTCGGAGGACCTGTAATCATGCGACACATTATTTCTGTACTGCTCGAAAACGAAGCGGGCGCGCTGTCCCGCGTGGTGGGCCTGTTCTCCGCCCGCGGCTACAACATCGAGACGCTGACCGTGGCGCCGACCGAAGATGCGACCCTGTCCCGTATGACCATCGTCACCACGGGTTCGGACGACATCATCGAACAGATCACCAAGCACCTGAACCGCCTGATCGAAGTGGTGAAGGTGGTGGACCTGACCGAAGGCCAGCATATCGAGCGCGAGCTGATGCTGATCAAGGTGCGTGCTGTCGGCAAGGAGCGCGAGGAGATGAAGCGTACTGCCGACATCTTCCGCGGCCGCATCATCGACGTGACCGAAAAGACCTACACCATTGAGCTGACTGGCGCCAAGAGCAAGCTGGACGCCTTCATTGATTCGATCGACCGCGCAGCGATCCTCGAGACCGTCCGTACTGGCGGCTCCGGCATTGGCCGCGGCGAACGTATCCTCAAAGTTTAAATCGAATATTCACTAAGGAATGACCATGAAAGTTTTCTACGACAAAGACGCTGACCTCTCCCTCATCAAAGGCAAGAACGTTGCCATCATCGGCTACGGCTCGCAAGGTCACGCGCACGCGCAGAACCTGACCGAATCCGGTGTCAACGTGACCGTCGGCCTGCGCAAGGGCGGCGCCTCCTGGAACAAGGTGGAAGCGGCTGGCCTGAAAGTGGCGGAAGTGAACGAAGCGGTGAAGAACGCCGACGTCGTGATGATCCTGCTGCCGGACGAGAACATCGCCCAGGTGTACAAAGAAAACGTCGAACCAAACATCAAGCAAGGCGGCGTGCTGGCCTTCGCCCACGGCTTCAACGTGCACTACGGCCAGGTTGTGCCGCGCGCCGACCTGGATGTGATCATGATCGCTCCTAAGGCGCCAGGTCACACCGTGCGCGGCACCTATCGCCAGGGCGGCGGCGTACCGCACCTGATCGCCGTGTACCAGGACAAATCCGGCTCCGCCCGCGATATCGCCCTGTCGTACGCATCCGCAAATGGCGGCGGCAAGGCCGGCATCATCGAAACCAACTTCCGTGAAGAGACCGAGACCGACCTGTTCGGCGAACAAGCGGTGCTGTGCGGCGGTACTGTGGAACTGATCAAAGCCGGTTTCGAAACCCTGGTGGAAGCCGGTTACGCGCCAGAGATGGCGTACTTCGAATGCCTGCACGAGCTGAAGCTGATCGTTGACCTGATCTACGAAGGCGGCATCGCCAACATGAACTACTCGATCTCCAACAACGCAGAGTACGGCGAGTATGTGACCGGCCCGAAAGTGGTGACCTCCGCCACCAAGGACGCGATGCGCCAGTGCCTGAAGGACATCCAGACCGGCGAATACGCCAAGTCCTTCATCCTGGAAAACAAGGCCGGCGCGCCGACCCTGATTTCCCGCCGCCGCCTGACCTCCGAACACCAGATCGAAGAAGTCGGCGCCAAACTGCGCGCGATGATGCCATGGATCGCCAAGAACAAGCTGGTTGACCAATCCAAGAATTGATTTGTCCCTAGAAGCAAGTTCAACGGCCCCTCGGGGCCGTTTTTTTATGCCCAACTGTTGTGCCCGTGTCCCACCCTGGGGTCACACCCCAAGTGAGACACAAGCACAACTGTGGGAATAGATGGGACCGTGTCCCGGTTGGGGTGTGACCCCAGGGTGACCCCAGGGTGGGACACGGGCTCGGCTGTTACTTCAGGGCTTCCGTGAGGACGCGGCCTTCGGCGCCGGCGGGTGGGCGGACGTTCAGCAGGTAGGCGAGGGTGGGGACGATGTCAACCACTTCGGCGTACTGGCCGTAGTGGCCGGCCTTGACCCATGGTTTGCCCATGACGATCAGCGGTACGTTGGTGTCGTACGCGTACGGTGCGCCGTGGGTGGTGCCTTTGCCGGTCGAGAAGCCAAAGATCCAGTGCGGCTTCAGCACCACCATCAGGTCGCCGGAAATCTGGCGGTTCCAGGCGCGGCGCATCAGGGTGCTGATGCGGGTGCCGCCGCCATTGCCGCCATTTTCCATCTGCGTACGGGTGAATACATCCGCCACGCCGTTCTGCGTCATGATGAAGCGCGCGGCTGCGTTCTCCACGTCTTCACGCTTCAGGCCTTTGGCTTCGATCTGGGCGTAGTCCAGGTGCAGGTTTGGAATCGAGTAGGCGGTCAGGCCCTTGGTCAGGCCGAACTTGGCCGACAGGTGGGCATTCAGCTCTTCCACCAGCTTCTTGCTGTCCACGCGCTGGGCGCCAGTCTTCTGGACGCCACTGGAGAACTCAGGCGTATTTGGGAAGCCGTGGTCGGCAGTCAGCACCACCAGCACGTTGTCCATGCCGATGCGCTTGTCAATGTAGGAGAAGAAGTTGGCCAGCATGCGGTCCAGGCGCAGCAGGTGGTCGTGCGAGATCTTGCTCTCCGGGCCGAACTCGTGGTTCGCCAGGTCGTGCGCGGAGAAGCTTACGCCCAGCAGGTCCGGCACGCCAGCCGGATTCTTGCCCAGGTTTTCGCCTTCAATCGCGGCTTGTGCGAATTCGACGGTCAGCTCGTCAAGGAATGGCGAAGCTTTCAGGCGCTTGTAGTAAGCCGCATCGGTCTTGCCGGATTCGCTGGACAGCTGCAGGTTCGGCGCATCGCCATAATCACCCGCGTAGAACGAGTCGGCCATCAGCGGCTTCCACTTCACGCCGTAGTAGCGCTCTTGCGGCTTGCCCGCCTGGTACTTTTGCACCCACTGCGGATGCTCTTTCATATAGAAGGTGGAAGATGCGAAGTTGCCGCTTTCCTCCATATACATATAGGCCGTGCCGGTCTTGCCGCCCAGGAGGATCGCACCGCGGTCCTTGCCCGAAACGGTAACCACCTTGGATTGCTGGCCGGTTGCGTAGCGCAACTGGTCGCCCAGGGTGTCGACGCGCAGGTTGGCAGGGGAGGTGCCGTCATGCGGGTCGGTCTTTTCGTCGCCAATGTATTTGTGCGCAGTGTCTTCGGTGCAGTACATGCTGCCGCCGTTGGCCGGGTTGACCCAGTTATTGCCGATGATGCCGTGCTGGTACGGGTAGGCGCCGCTCAGGATGGCGGCATGGCCAACGGCGGTCACGGTGATGCCATGCGCCTGGTGCGCATTGCTGAACCATGCGCCTTGCTCGAGCAGGCGGCGGAAACCGCCCTGGCCGAACTGGTGGGCGTAGCGCGTCACCTGTTCCTGCGGCAGGCCGTCGACGGCCATCACCAGGACGAGTTTTGGTTGTGCAGGCTGTTTGGCCGGGGCCGCGTGGGCGCCGACGCTGGCCGCCAGGGCCAGTGCGGGAATCAGGTACTTTGCCATTTTCCTTGTTCATGAATGGAGTGGACGACACGTGATAATGCCATATCCCGGCGGCGGTATGATGTCAGGGCTGTTACAAACGCTCACCAAGAGCAACCTTCAGGGCGCGCAATTTGCGCTAAAGTGCCCCTACCGTTAGTTAAGGAGAATAACAATGACCGTCCTGAAAACCGTAGCCGCTGCCGCGCTGGTGCTGGGCACCCAGGCTGCTTTTGCCCAATCCATCCCGACCAGTGGCGCCACTGTCATCGTGCCTGCCTATGGTGAAGTCACCGCTCCGAACGACCAGGCCGTGGCCATGCTGGCGATTGAGGAGCAGGACAAGGACAAGGCGGCCGCCGCCTCCCGTGTGAACCAGAAGATCAAGCAGGGCCTGGATATCCTGAAGAAGGAAGATCCGCAGGCCAAGCTGAAAACCCAGGGCTATTACACCTATCCGGTCTATCCGGAAGACCGTCCGATGCCGGCGGGCGCCGCCAATAAGCCGCGCCAGCCAACCGCGTGGCGCGTGGGCCAGTACGTGCAGGTGACCACCACCAACCTGACGGCGCTGCCGAAAACAGTGGCCGCTGCGCAGAAGGTGCTGACCCTGAACGGCCTGTCCTTCGGCTTGAGCCCGGCCGCCACCCGCAAGCTGGATGATGCCCGCATTGCTGCTACCTACAAGAACCTGAACGAGCGCGTTGCCTCCATCGCCTCGGCCATGGGGCGTCCGCTGAGCGATGCGGTGCTGGATACCATCGATTACGAAGGTTCCGGTAACTACGCCGGCGGTCCGGCTGGTGCTGCTGCCCCGGCCATGATGCGCATGTCGGCCAAAGCTGAGATGGCAGACCAGTCGGTTGCTGAGCCTAGCTTCGAGCCTGGCGAAACCACGCTGGAAATGCGCGTTGTCGGTAAAGTAAAGTTCAAGTAAAGCAATCCAACCCGCGCGGAACCGTACGTTGGCGTACGGTTCCGTCACGGTCCCCGGTGCATGCTGGCGCCAAACAAGGGGACCGATATGACATCCATTCGCAAGGGCCAGGCGCCCGCGAAACTCGACCGGCAGCAATTCCGCCTGACATTCCAGCGTTCCTTCGCGGATCCGGCATTCGCGCGGGTGCGCGATGCGCTGGCGCAAGTAGAGCAGGTCGCCTGGGAAAGCTATGAGGCCAGCCGCAAGGCGCCGCAGGTCCGCCCCGCCGGTCCCGGCTTCGCCGATCCTGCATACGAACTGTCAGACGAATGGCGCGCTACGCACGAACGGCTGCTGCAGGCCGAGCGCGTGCAAAAAGACCCGGCAACGCCCACACGCCTGCTGCTGATCAACGGCGCAGCGCGCAACGACGGGACCTGCCCGGGCGAGATGTCCAAATCCTGGCGCATGACGCAATGGCTGCGCGAGACGCTGCAGGCGGACGGTCAGGACGTGCACATCCTGGACCTGAGCCGCCTGACCTCCGAATACGACCTGCACATCCACCCCTGCAAAGGCTGCGTCTCGACCGCCATGCCGCTGTGCCACTGGCCTTGCAGCTGCTACCCCAACCACGCCATGCGCCAGACCAACGACTGGATGGCGGAGATTTACGAGGAATGGGTGTCCGCGCACGGCATCATCATCGTCACCCCGGTGTACTGGTACCAGGCCCCGTCGCCCTTGAAACTGATGATCGACCGCCTGGTGTGCGCCGATGGCGGCAACCCCGACCCGACCACGACCCATGGCAAAAAGGCTGAGGAGGCCAAGGCCCTGGAACTGGTCGGTTGGCCCTACCCGAAGCACCTGGCCGGCCGCGCCTACGGCCTGGTGGTGCACGGGGATGTGGCCGGAGCGGAAAGCCTGCGCCGCAACCTGTCGGACTGGCTGGAGTGGATGGGACTCATTCCCTCCGGCGGCCAGGCGCTGCTGGACCGCTATGTCGGCTACTACGAATCCTACGCCGAAAGCCACGAGGGCCTGGACCGCGCTACCGCATTCCAGGAAGAAGTACGCAACGTAGGCCGCGCCGTGGCGGCGGCAGTGCGGCGTATCCGGGCGGGCCAGCTGCATGAGGGCGACGAAGGATTAACGCCGCCACGCCCCAAGTAGTCCTCTATAATAGTGGCCACGTTTAAATAAGAATGGAAAAGTATGGCTAAATTCCCTCGACGTCGCCCCAAGAACGCAGCAGGCAAGCAATCCCTGTTCAGCCGCTTTGCCCGCCGTAAGGGCGAGGCCGGCGACCGCCCTCGTTCGCGCGGCATCTACCTGCTGCCAAACGCGTTCACCACCGGTGCGCTGTTCTGCGGCTTCTTCGCCATTGTCATGGCCATGAACCAGCGTTTCGAGCACGCGGCATGGGCCATTTTCGTCGCCATGCTGCTGGACGGCCTGGATGGCCGCGTCGCCCGCCTGACCAATACCCAGAGCGAATTCGGCGCCCAGTACGACTCGCTGTCGGACATGGTGTCCTTCGGCGCCGCTCCGGCCCTGGTGATCTATGAATTCTCGCTGCGCGGCTTGGGCAAGCTGGGCTGGATCGCAGCCTTCGTCTACTGCGCCGGCGCCGCACTGCGCCTGGCCCGCTTCAACACCAATATCGAAGTGGTGGACAAGCGCTACTTCCAGGGCTTGCCATCGCCGGCCGCAGCGGCACTGATCGCCGGCTTCGTCATGCTGCTGACCGACCTGGAAGTGCCGGGCGTGATCTACCCGTGGCAGGGCTGGGTGCTGGCGGTATTCGCTGGCCTGAGCATGGTGTCGAACGTGCCGTTCTACAGCTTCAAGGACATCAACTTCCGCAAATCGGTACCGTTCATCGCGGTGTTCCTGATTGCGATGTTCTTTGCCCTGATTTCGATCGATCCGCCGAAAGTGCTGTTTGTGCTGTTCGTGGCTTACGGCCTGTCCGGCTATGTGATCTACGCGACGCGCATGGCCAAGGGCAATCCGGTCAAGCTGATCGAAAAGCCCAGCGAGTCCGACGACAAAGCTTAACGCCCACAGAGGCGGCAAACCTGAAGGAGCACCTCCATGGATAACCGCCTCATCATCTTCGACACCACCCTGCGCGACGGCGAGCAATCGCCGGGCGCCTCCATGACCCGCGAGGAAAAGGTCCGCATCGCCAAGCAGCTCGAGAAGCTGCGGGTCGATGTGATTGAAGCGGGTTTCGCCGCTGCCTCGCAGGGCGACTTTGAATCCATTCGCGCCATTGCCGGCGCCGTGCGCGAGCCGGTGGTCTGTTCGCTGGCGCGCGCCAATGACCGCGACCTGGCCCGCGCCGCCGAAGCGCTGGAGCCGGCAGCGCGCAAACGCATCCACACCTTCATCGCCACCTCGCCGCTGCACATGAAAATGAAGCTGCGCATGGAGCCAGAGCAGGTGCTGGAGCAGGCCAGGCTGGCGCTGCGCTTCGCCCGCAAATTCACCGACGATATTGAATTCAGCCCCGAAGACGGCAGCCGGTCGGAAGAAGACTTCCTGTGCCGCGTGCTGGAGGCGGTGATCGCCGAAGGCGCGACCACCATCAATTTTCCCGATACCGTTGGCTACGCCGTGCCGGAACTGTATGGCGAAACGATACGCCGCCTGCGCGAACGTATTCCCAATTCCGACAAGGCCGTATGGTCTGTGCACTGCCACAACGATCTTGGCCTGGCTGTGGCGAACTCGCTGGCCGGCGTGATGATCGGCGGCGCGCGCCAGGTCGAATGCACGATTAACGGCTTGGGTGAGCGTGCCGGCAACACGGCGCTGGAAGAGGTCGTCATGGCCCTGCGCACGCGCGGCGCCTACTACAACCTCGAATGCGGCATCGATACGACGCAGATCGTGCCCGCTTCGAAAATGGTCTCGCAGATCACCGGCTTTGCCGTGCAGCCGAACAAGGCGGTGGTTGGCGCCAATGCCTTCGCCCACGCCTCCGGCATCCACCAGGACGGTATCCTGAAAGCGCGCGAAACTTACGAGATCATGCGCGCCGAGGATGTCGGCTGGACAGCCAACAAGATCGTGCTCGGCAAGCTCTCCGGCCGCAACGCCTTTAAACAGCGCCTGCAGGAGCTGGGCATCGAGCTTGATTCCGAAGCCGAAGTGAACGCCGCCTTCAGCCGCTTCAAGGAACTGGCCGACCGCAAGTCCGAAATCTTCGATGAGGACATCATGGCCCTGGTGAGCGGTGAGGAGGCGGCCGCCGGCGGCGAGCATTACCGCTTCGTCTCGCTGGCCCAGCGTTCCGAAACCGGCGAGCTGCCGCATGCCCGCGTGGTGTTCTCGATCGACGGCGTCGAGCATGCCGCCGAAGGCACCGGCGACGGCCCGGTGGACGCAATGGTCAACGCCATCGAAAGCAAGGCGCAAACCGGTGCCGAGCTGGTGCTGTTCGCCATCAACGGCATCAGCCCCGGCACCCAGTCGCAAGGCGAGGTGACAATGCGCCTGGTCCATTCCGGCCGTATTGTGAACGGCGTTGGCGCCGACCCCGACATCGTCGTCGCCTCTGCCAAAGCCTACCTCGCGGGCCTCAACAAGCTCCACTCGAAAATCGAAAGACTCAACCCCCAGGTGTAACGGGTTTCACATAATTTGAGACAAAAATGCAGCGGTCCCGAACCAGCGACCGGTGATAAATTCACGATATGGATGCATTTGAATTTCGCCGCGACCGTTACGAGTCGTTCCGGCAGTACCAGAACCCGCTACTCAACCTGAGTGTCGTCGCCAAGCTGCCCGAATTCCGGACTTACTGCAAGGAGCGCCAGCTACCGGTTTTCCACTTCATGCTGTACTGCCTGTGTATGAGCGTGAAGGACATCGACAACTTCCTATACCGCGAGTTCGAAGGGGCGGTGATCAAGATCGACCGCTTTTATGGTGGCTACACGGTCATCAACCAGGACAACAACCTGAATTACGCGAATTTCGACATCAGCGAAGACCGCGCCGAGTTCATTGCCCGCAGCGTGGCCGCCGGCGAGCTGGCGCGTACGACGCGCGAGTTGATCAACACCGGCCACGACCTGTCGCCGCGTGAGCAGAAGAACAACGTCTACACCACCTGCATGCCCTGGCTCGACCTGCGCGCCATCGAGCACCCAATCTACGAATACAAGACCGCCGACATTCCGCTGATTGCCTGGGGACGCTACAGCGACCTGGCCGGCGACACCATGTCAGTCCCGTTCTGCATCCAGGCCCACCACGGCTTTGTTGACGGCTACCACGTCCACTTGCTGCTGCAGCGGCTGGCCGAGCGTATCGAGCGCGAAATAACGGTGTGCAAAACAGGGACGTAACAAGTTATTTGGCTGGCTTATGCGGCCGCCCGGGCTGGCCCGGATGGATCTGGCGCCCAAGCCTGCTCGACAAGTCCGCCAGCACCTCTTCCGAGGCGACTACATAGTTGCTATTCGTTGCGAGACGTAGTTGGGTTATTGTCTTTTCATCAATCCCTTCAGCGAATAACTGCTGGTAGGCTATTGCGCGGTCGGTGGGCGTCTCCCCCAATGCAAGATAGATGGGATGCCGCACAATGCGGGAATCGGCCGCCCCTTCCGCGTTGGCGCGATAACTGGACCAGCAATAATCGCGCGGGTGGGCTACCATGCCTGCCCGGACCGGATTGAGTTCGACGTAGCGCATGCACGTAAGAAAGTAGGAAATATCATGCACCAGGCATGACCTGAACCGCCCCTCCCACAATGTTCCCGTCCGGTTGTGCAAGTGGTTTATATAGGCGACGTAATGCTGATTCAGCAACTTCATCAGCAGTGCCAGGCTGTCCAGTCCAAGAGGTGTGACCACAAGATGCACATGGTTGGTCATGAGGACATAGGCATGCACATCACACCCGGCCTCGCGCGCCAGGCGCTCGAGCCAGAACAGGTAGCAATGGTAGTCATTTTCCTCGAAGAAACATGCGTGCTTATTGTGCCCACGCTGGATAATGTGGAATGGGCTACCGGGAATGACTAGTCGTGAGCGGCGGGGCATAAGGCTCAGTTTGCCCTGCGAAGGCTAGTCAGGCATTGATAAAAAACGTGTTCCGTCCCTGTTTTTCGGTTATACTCCCGTGTCTGGCCTTCCGGCTGGATTATTATTTAACAATGTTATTCACGATGTTCAGGGTTGCAAGACTCCGTCCATCGCATGTGAAAGGTAAGAAAATGACCGTTGAACAAATCAACAAGTCGGCCATCATCGCTGACAACGCCCGTGGCCAAAACGACACCGGCTCCCCAGAAGTGCAAGTTGCTCTGCTGACCGCCCGTATCAACGAACTGAACGGCCACTTCAAAGAGCACAGCAAAGATCACCACTCCCGTCGTGGCCTGATCAAGATGGTTAACCGTCGTAAGTCCCTGCTGGCTTACCTGAAGAACAAAGACGCAACCCGTTACCGCGATCTGATCGCTAAACTCGGCCTGCGTAAGTAATTCTTGCGTATTCCGGTTTAAACGAGAAATGCCTGCGCCAGTTCGCTGCCGCAGGCATTTTGGCATTTTGAACCGTTAGTTTTTTTGCAGTAAGGCGGCCACAAGCCGTCTGTGGTGAGGTGCTACGACAGCTCCTGAAAATCTGTCGGCTAAAGAGAAAGAGGGATAAACCCATGTTTAACAAAGTAACGAAGACCTTCCAGTACGGCCAACACACCGTGACCCTGGAAACTGGCGAAATCGCTCGCCAGGCATCTGGCGCGGTGATGGTATCGATGGATGACACCGTCGTACTGGCAACCGTGGTGGCGCGTAAAGACGCAAAACCAGGCCAGGACTTCTTCCCATTGACCGTCGACTACCTCGAGAAGACCTACGCGGCAGGTAAAATCCCTGGCGGCTTCTTCAAGCGCGAAGGCCGTCCTTCTGAAAAAGAAACCCTGACTTCCCGTCTGATCGACCGTCCAATCCGCCCTCTGTTCCCAGAAGGCTACATGAACGAAGTGCAGGTGATCGTGCACGTTCTGTCGGTTAATCCAGAAATCGACCCTGACATCGCCTCGATGATCGGTGCTTCCGCCGCCCTGTGCGTGTCCGGCGTGCCTTTCAACGGCCCGATCGGCGCTGCCCGCGTGGGCTACAAGGATGGCCAGTACATCCTGAACCCAACCGCTACCCAGCTCAAAGATTCCCAGATGGACCTGGTGGTTGCCGGTACCGAATCCGCCGTGCTGATGGTTGAATCCGAAGCCCAGCAACTGTCCGAAGAAGTCATGCTGGGCGCCGTGGTGTACGGCCACGAGCAGATGAAGGCAGTGATCGACGCGATCCATGACCTGGTACGCGACGGCGGCAAGCCTGAGCAAGTGTGGACCGCTCCTGCCAAGAACGAAGCCCTGATCGCTAAGGTTGCCCAGTTCGCAGAAGCGAAAATCAACGCTGCTTACCAGACCAAAGACAAGCAAGCCCGTACCGAAAAGCTGCGCGCTATGTCGACCGAAGTGCTGGCCGACCTGGCAGCCGACGCGGCCGCCAACGGCGTGGACGCCCCTGACTCGGTAGAAGTCGGCAACATCCTGTTCGAAATGGAAGCGAAGGTTGTCCGTTCCCAGATCCTGCAAGGCGAGCCACGTATCGACGGCCGCGACACCAAGACCGTGCGTCCAATCTCGATCCGTTCGTCCGTGCTGCCACGTACCCACGGTTCCGCACTGTTCACCCGCGGCGAAACCCAGGCACTGGTCGTAGCGACCCTGGGCACCGCCCGTGACTCGCAGAAGATCGACGCGCTGATGGGCGAGTACACCGACGACTTCATGCTGCACTACAACATGCCTCCGTTCGCTACCGGCGAAACCGGCCGTGTTGGCACCCCTAAGCGCCGCGAAATCGGCCACGGCCGCCTGGCCAAGCGCGCCCTGATCGCTGCACTGCCTTCGCAGGAAGAGTTCAGCTACTCCGTGCGTCTGGTGTCGGAAATCACCGAATCCAACGGTTCCTCGTCGATGGCTTCCGTCTGCGGCGGCTGCCTGGCACTGATGGACGCCGGCGTGCCGATGAAAGCACACGTGGCTGGTATCGCCATGGGCCTGATCAAGGAAGGCGGCCGCTTCGCCGTTCTGTCCGACATTCTGGGTGACGAAGACCACCTGGGCGACATGGACTTCAAGGTAGCTGGTACCGCCAACGGCATTACCGCACTGCAGATGGACATCAAGATCCAGGGCATCACCAAGGAAATCATGCAGGTTGCACTGGCACAGGCTAAAGAAGGCCGCCAGCACATCCTGGGCGAAATGCAGAAGGCCATGCCGACTGTGAAGACCGAGCTGTCCGACTTCGCTCCACGCCTGATCACCATCAAGATCAACCCAGAGAAGATCCGTGACGTGATCGGCAAGGGCGGCGCCGTGATCCGCGCGTTGACCGAAGAAACCGGCACCCAGATCGACATCAGCGACGACGGCATCGTCACCATCGCTTCCGTCGACGCAGCTGCAGGCCAGGAAGCCAAGCGCCGTATCGAAGAACTGACCGCTTCTGTGGAAGTGGGCAAGTGCTACGACGGTACCGTGCTGAAGCTGCTGGACTTCGGCGCCATCGTTCAGGTTATGCCAGGCAAAGACGGCCTGCTGCACATCTCCCAGATCGCCAACGAGCGTGTGAACGCCGTTGCCGACTACCTGAAAGAAGGCCAGCAAGTTCGCGTGAAGGTCCTGGAGACCGACGAGCGTGGCCGCCTGAAACTGTCGATGAAAGCCGCCGCTGAAGAAGCTGCCGCCGCCGCACAGTAATCAGTAGCGCCCCAAAAGGCCGCCAGATGCGAAAGCGCTGGCGGCCTTTTTTATCGGTTCCTCCCACAGTGAGCGAAGTGACGCTCCGGTGCCAAATGACTATCATTACCTTCTTTTTTTCGTGATGTTCTATGCTTCGTTTGATTAGTTTGTTATTTGTACTGCTTTGGGCCCAATAAAACCTGTCCCTTTGCTCGAACTGAGCGGCCGCTTCATCACCCGCTGGGTCGGGATGGAAATGGCGCTATCCGATGGCGTGCTCGGTGAGGGTCCTGTTCAATGGGAAGACGAGAGCATCCCCTATCTCCAACTTGTGAGTATCGATATACAGCTGGATGATGACACCAGTTATAGGCTGCTCGCCCAATTGGATGATGGGAGTGGGCACTACGGCTTGTACTTGATAGCCCGAGACAAAATTGAGGAGCCATCGGCTTGCGAAGTTGGAAGCATATTCCGAACGCGCGACTTGAATGAATTACCTGTGGGGATGGCATCCATCGCAATTGAACAAGCAGACGGACCAAACGCTGTCTTGCGCATCGAGATCAGGATAGAATCGCAATCTATTTTGTGCTGGGCGGCTGAAGTCTACGAAGAAAACGATGGGACGTTCCGAATCGCGGAGCGCGATGAGTCTATCCTGCTTCAAATTGACGGAGTTCGGCCCAACCATAAGTTCCAGCGGACGCCTACCGGCGCCGCTGAACATTGACGTTAGCTTGTCGGAGCGGGTATGGGATCTGAGCAAGAAAAGTCAAAGATCGAACTTGCTGTTTTTAATGAATTCATCGCGAAAACAGGGGTTCCTGTGGTTCCCGCCACCATACGCAAGCCGGGCACACCTTCTGAACCAGACATATTCTGTACGCTGTCGAATGGGGAGCAGGTTGCTTACGAGCTTGTTGAAATATGTTCTTCTGATATAGCGGCAACCATCTCAAAAATTAGGAAAGGCGGTGACTCTGTAGCAGGGTCTACCTCTGACCCTACTGAAAGAACGCTTCGTCAAAAATTACATAAGAAGTACAGGACTAACCTGCCCATTGAATTACTCTGCTACACGAATGGTCGAACGGTTAGCCCTGACGATCAAATTCTTTGCGAAGCACAGGTTTGGGCAAATGCAATTTCAGGCCCCTTTAGAAAGGTGTGGCTCCTTGGTGAGACAGGCGTGTATGAAGTTTGGTCAGCCTGCTAACCGTGCAGTCCACTGGACTTCCTCCGTGCTGCGCACTCCGTCAGCCAGTGACTTTGAACGTTAAGCAACCAACGCACATCATGATAGAACGCTTTTTTAAAATGCTGACGATTATATTCCTAGCTAGCCACGCTGTGTGCGCGCTGTCGCAGGAACGCCCGCAGGCGCCAGCGATCGCCAGTACAGGGATCGTGGGCATGAGCCCAAAGGTGGATGCCTATAGCTTGGCCGGTTTGAGAATTGGGATGTCCGAGCAGGACGCATCTCTCATGTTCCCGCAGCTTACGTTCAAGGACCGAGGGCCAATTCGCCAAGCTGGCGGCTTCGTACGAATTCCAGAACTGGGCAATGATCTGCTACCCGAGGCAAAGGGAGAAGCCATTCTTGAGCTAACGGTGCTGGAAGGCAGGCTGGTCAACATCTCCGTCCGATGGCTTCCCATCGCGTTTGACGCGATGTTCGCAAGCCTGCGGCGTGAACTGGGTGAACCTGTCAGTGCGGAGTCCACGCAGAACATGGCTCAGTCGGGTGAGCGGTTCACCAACACTGTCGCCCTTTGGGTAGGCGAACGCGCGGTCGTGCGCTATTTCCAGCGCTTTGAGAATATCAAGCAGTCCCGGCTACTTGTGATGGAGCGCCCCGCCAAGTGAAGGGCACGTAGGCGCACTTCTGTTGAAGAGCAAGAACTTGGTTCGGCTTCTCGTCCGCTGCTTGCCTAACCCCTCTATCAAGGGGACTGGACTGTGGCCGGCCCCTTACATTAAACGATAGCAAAATGAGCGACGACACAATCTATGGGAAGCGAATCCTGGTTGGGCTTACCTACCTCGATAGCGCTGGCGATGTTACGAAACAGATTCAACTTCACGGAATCATTTCCCGGCTAGCGGAGCACTCGCTCTACTTTGAGCGCTCCGATGGCGGCGGTGAGTTCTCGATACCATTTGATGGTGAGCTAGACGTCGCCGATCCCGATTCAATTTATACGCTTCGGTCCACGGGGGAGTCCGTGTCGGGGGTCAATTTCATCGCGTCCTGGACCATACATCCAAATCCAGATGAACGCTAACCATTCAATCCAGCGGACGCCTGCCGGCGCCGCTGATTGTCAACGTTAGGCGCTATGCACAGTTCTTTGGCTACTTCGTTTGAACAGGCGACTCGAGAGGTTGCTCCGTTGATGTCGGCTGCCTTTGATCAGCCAGGCGTCATCGTTCAGCTCATTACTTTGCTTACACCGGTTTGAAAGATGCGGAAGCTATCGTTCGCGAATTTCTGATGCACTCCGAAGCTAGCTTGGCTTTTGAACATCTACGCTATATGATTTCCGAGGCCGGCCTGTGCGTTTCCGACGACTGCACTTCTATGTTGGTAATGCCGCAGGCATTGCCGACGTCCACAAACAGATCCAGTCCGACTTGGCTTCGCATGACGTTCAATGCATCGCGGAGCGTGACCTAAAAATGGAGCGTCTATGACGTTTTCGCAAAAAAAACATAACAGTTCCGTCAATCGGACCGATACATCGCTGCGATCTGTCGCTTCCGGGTACGTCCAACGTTCGAAGGATATGACACATTCCGAAAAGCTGATTAGGATGCGAGAGCACCTGGTCACGCTTGGCATTTCTCCATCAACGTCCGCACCTCCTGCCTGGAAAATCCTTTGGTGTCTTGGTATTGAGATGCCGCCGCCTTTGTTCATGGGGTTTTGGCCGCTCGCTTTGTTCATGGGCACCTTCTTTGGCGCTTTTTGGGGCATATTTATGTGGTTGCTCCAATGGTCAAGCGAGGGCACCCCGCCCTTGGCCATTCTAGGTGCATCCATTTTGGCGGGGGTGTTGTTCGGCCTTTGCATGGCGATGTACTGCCGTAGTCTCGCTCGCAAACACAATTTGACTGCATGGCACGCTTACACTGGTGAGCAGTCCTGAACCGCCGGCCGCCCACTGGCAACGTTAATCATCCCGACAATGGCCGTCTTTGAAGAAGTCGTATATATAAACCGCGATATCGAAACGGTTTATCGGATTTCGCAAGACTATTCGGTGCGATATCAATGGGATCCATTTCCCGAACGGATAGCGCTGCTTGGAGGAGAGACTGAAATAGTGGCGGGCGTCAGGGCTCTAGTGGTCGCCAAGTCCGGCTTGAAGATGGAAGTCGAGTTCGTCAATGTGGTCCCTCCAACCAGCGCGGCGATCGTCATGACGAAGGGCCCGGCGATACTGAGTAAGTTCGGGGGAAGCTGGATATTTAGAGCCGAAGACAATGCCTCCACCCAGGCTCGTTTTCGATACCTCGTGAAAGTCAAATGGTGGGCGTTGCCGTGGATATCAGAGCGCATCGCCGCATGGTACTTTCGTAGGGAAGTCATTAAGCGCTTATCAGGGCTAAAGCGATATTGCGAAAGCGAGGCTTAGGCCGTCACTCAATCCGGGCAAGCGGTGGAGATTGGTGAGTCTTTTCGGGCTCTTGCTAAGTTATGATATGGCGAATTTTTTTCAGGAATCCATTGATGTCCCCACGCCCCGTCGTTGCCGCAGCGCTGTTGCTGCAGGCTTTCTTCGCACACGCTAACAGTACTACCCTGGAAGGCCAGCTGGATGCCAAGTTGGCGCCGATGTTCAAGCCTGGCGCACCCGGCGCCGCCGTCATTGTGATGCGCGATGGTGAGACCGTTTTCCGCAAGGCATATGGCCTGGCCGATATCGACAAGAAGGTCCCGCTGCAGGCGGATATGCAGTTGCGACTGGGCTCGATCACCAAGCAGTTCACCGCCGTAGCAATCCTGATGCTGGCGGAGCAGGGCAAGCTTTCGCTGCAGGACGACATCACACGGTTCGTGCCGGATTATCCGACTAAGGGCAAATCCATCACCATACAGCAGCTGCTGCAGCACAAATCCGGCATCCACAACTACACGGCAATGCCCTCGTTCTGGCTGAAGGCACGGAACGACATGAGCGTTGCGCAAATGATCGACTTCTTCCAGGACGAACCGCTGGACTTCGCACCTGGCGAACGATGGGCCTACAGTAATTCCGGCTACTTCCTTCTTGGCGCGGTGATCGAGAAAGCCTCCGGCATGCGCTATGCCGATTTTATTGCCCGGAACATTTTTGAGCCGTTAGGTATGGCGGATACGGCCTACGAGGGCCTGGAACGCAGCACCAAGCGCCGCATTCCAGGTTATCGTAACGGCTTCTTCTCGGGCTACAGTGAAGCCGGTCAAATCAGCATGTCCTTGCCCTACGCGGCAGGTGCACTGGTTTCCACCATTGACGATCTGGCGCGATGGGATGCCGCTATTAGTGCCGGCAAACTGCTGTCGGCGGAAAGCTGGAAGCAGGCGTTCACGCCATGCACTCTGCCTGCTGCGGCGGCATGCAATTACGGTTTCGGCTGGACCATCGGCAAGCTGCGAGGACATAAGGAAATCGCCCATGGTGGCGACATCCCTGGCTTTAACGGCCACGCAATTCGCCTGCCGGACGATAAGGTCTATGTGGCTGTGTTGAGCAATGGTGATCGCGCCTTGCTCAATTCAGAAATCGTGGCGCAGCATGCGGCGGCCATCGCCATTGGCGATCCATTCCCTGAGCGGAAAGTCATCGCTTTGGCGCCGGAAGCGCTGGACGCCTTTGTTGGCACTTATAAGCTGGCCGATAACAGCACACGTGCGGTGCGCCGCAAAGGCGCAATCCTGACCTGGCAGCGGGAGGGCCGTCCGGCGATGGACTTGAAGCCCTACGCACCGACCGGCTTCTTCATGGAAGGGACGATGAACAGCGTTGAATTCCGACGCGACGCTGGCGGCAAAGTGACTAGTCTGTTGATGCAGCAGACCATCGGCGACCAGGTGGCCGAGCGCATCGCGGATTAGTGTGCAGGAGCGAGTTCGATGGCTGCCACTAACATCCCGTCTGTACACAGTAGTCGCCTGGACCGCGTGGTGGCATTCAGTTTTTTGGCGCATGCAATTTGGTGGCGTTTCTGCTGGTGCTTTCCTGCTATGCCTTGCTTATTCGCCGCACGCGCGCTGCGTTTCGTAGTTCGATTATTGTCGCGATGCTCATTGCCTGGTCTCACATTGCGTGCTCGCCAGGAATTCGTACTTACCTCTAACTATTTATGACCCATCAGATCCCTTCGCGCCTCAAGCTTGCGTACTGTATCGTGCTTCTTTCTGCCACATTGCCATATAGCGTCGCCAGTTCCGGCTGGCTTGCGTTGGCCAATGGTGGCATGGGCGTTAGTTCGGTTCCGCTCATTGGTCCATTGGTGCTTTTTGCCTTGGGTGTTTATCGAATCGGCTTGGTCATTCGTGTTCCTGGCGTTCTGGATGCGCCGGTGGCGACCGGGTTTAATGTTTTCTTGCGTAAGATGGGTACTTTCCTTATCTATGTCGGCGTCCTGACCGCGCTACTGCGCTGGACGGCGGGGCCTCTGATGCGTGCATTGATGATCCATAGAAGCGAAAGCGGGGCTGAATTCTTCGTCGTCGGGCTTTACTTGTCGCTGTTGTCGGGCGTTGGGTTGTTCGGCCTGGTGTCGTTTGAATTTAGCCGGTTGCTGTCGTTTGAGCGCGTTGAGCGGTCTCCCGGCGTCTGACGTCGCTGTCCAGGCAATGTTCGATTCACTTGACGGTGGCTACATCCCGGTCTGTATCGTTAGCGTTGTCGCGATATGGTTCGTGTCCGCAGCCAGGTCCACCTGGATCAAGGTACTTCTGACGATGCTGGCACCCATGTCTGTATCGCTCGGCTGGTTTTTTGTACCGCGCCTTTCAGGAGTTCTTCATCCACAGGCACTGGGAAATGAATCGTGGCTGTTTTGGGGCATCATCGCCGCCGCATCTTGGTGCATGATAGCGATGCCCCTTAGCTTCCTCGCTTTGCTGATATTCTCTCGTTTTCGAAGGAGGAACTGAGATGAAGGACTTTATGCCGATTATTGCCTCCGTACTTGGCGGCTTGGTTGTGGCGATGGGGTGGTTCCGTACAGCTCGCCTGAATCGTGAGAACAACATTCATTTGAAACGTCTTGACTACCGTATCAAGGTGGCTTCAATCGAAGCCAAGGACCTTGATCGTGCCAACAAGGCCCTGCCACCGCTGGTCGCGTTGATCAAGCAAGGTGTCCGCGGCGAGTTGAGTATCGGAGCATAAGGAGAAGTGTCATGTCGGTGCCAGTTCAGCTAGTCGATGCAACGCCGGTCCTGGCATCGCTCGATGTTCGGCGTAGTGTCGATTTCTTTGTGTCCAAGCTCGGATTCTCCGAGGTCTACGCTGCGCAAGGGGAGTACGGTATTGTCCGAAGCGGGCCGGTAGGGATTCATTTCTGGGCGTGCTCTGATCCGGGCATTCCTGCAGCGACCAGTTGCAGGGTACAGGTTCGTGGCATCGGGCAGTTGTATGAGCACTGCAAGGCTGCAGGAATCGTGCATCCGAATGCGCCGCTTGCATCCAAGCCTTGGGGCAGCAGCGAGTTCGCGATCCTTGACCCTGATTCCAACCTGGTTACTTTTTACGAGCCCGACGGCACGCTTTGAAATCATGCGGAAAGCACTTGGCCTGCACCTCCTGTTTCTGATTTGCCTGACTGCCGCGACGACGCAAGCCTCGCATGCAAAGTCCTTATGCCGCGCCGGCGAACGTATTGTATTCAGCTGCCAGGCTGGCGCCAAGACAGTGTCGCTGTGTGCGGCTGGAACCGGTTTGCGCGAGCTTACCTATCGTTTTGGGGCGCCGGGACGGCCGCTTGAACTCGAGTACTCCAACAAGGAGGTCCCGGTTAAAGCAAGGTTTTGGTTCGATTCGGAATCGTGGCCCAAGGGTTCGTCGTCGGCGGTGTCATTCGAGATTGGGGGCCATCGCTACGTTGTCTATCACGCCCATGGCGTCTTTGGGGTCGATGGTGGGCCAAACCGTGCCGGGGTTCGAGTGGAGCGCGGCGAGGAGGAGATCGCAAATATTGCTTGCCATGAGAAGTCAGCCATTGATCGCTTGTCCGAAGAGTTGCGCGATTCAGGCCTCGCACCAGCCAGGGCGGACCATTCCTTCGCTGGCGAATGGGAGATTGACTTGCGCACGCCGGCTGAGAAGGATGCGCGCGCGGAGTGCGGCTCTGCCTCCTTCAAGCTTCGCCAGACCGGCGGGACGATTACTGGCGAGACGATGGCAACGGTTGGTTGCGGTCGGATGAATGAGGGGGGCGAAGCGACTGTTGAAGGTACCGCTACAGGCAATACCGCCGTCCTGAATGTGACAAGTGGACGGAGCGGGGAGGTCGTGCGTGGGTGGGCCGTGCGCGAAGGTGATAATCTGCGTTGGGAAACCATTGAGCAGATCAAAGCAGGTGAGCCGGAAGGGGATTCCGGCCTTATCCTCCGTAGTGGATTGCTGGTCCGATCGGAAAAGAGGTAAATCATGCGCGTTATAGTTGCTGCCCTGTCGATTCTGCTTGCGTCCAGCTGTCCCGCACAGGACTCGGCCCGTTCCGGGGACCTGTACGAGGAACTTGCCCGCATGGATGCGGCGCTGTTTGAGGCGGCGTTCGTCACCTGTGACACGGTGAAGTTCCGTGCGATCTTTACGGACGATGCGGAGTTCTATCACGACCGGACTGGCGCCAGCTTTGGCGAGGCCGCCCGTACGATGAAGTCGTGCCCTCGCGATAACGGCGTCACCCGAACCCTGGTGCCGGGCAGTCTTGAGGTCTATCCAATGAAGGGCTACGGCGCGGTGCAGATTGGCCGGCACACCTTTGCGCGGAAAGGCGAGCCAGGGTCAGAGGTGGCCAAGTTCGTGCACTTATGGAAGCGCGATGGCAATGCGTGGCGGCTGGCGAGGGTGCTCAGTTTTGACCATCGGCCGTCGGACTAATGGAGGTATGGAAGGCCTAATCAAATCAGCGAGAGGCATGCAGGAGGCCGGGGCGGTGTTGCCGTTCTCGGTGTATTCGTCCGTGCACGAGCAGCGCATCGTCAATGTCCCGATCATCAAGCCATTGTTGATCTGCGTGCTGGATGGCAGCAAGAAGCTTGGCGGGCAAGGGGAGATTGAGTGCCCGACGGGCAGCTTCGTGATCCTGTCGAATCGGCCTGGCATCAATATGCGCAACATTCCGGGGGATGCGGAGTACCTGGCGCTGCTGGTTGAATTTGAATACGATGACTTCAACTGCCTGCCGCCACGCGGTGCGCGGAGCGAGCCATTCGTGCAGGGGGAGATTGGGCCCGCGCTGCAGAAAACTTTGCAGCAGTTCGTGGAGTGGTCCGCTTTTGCGCCGCAGGCTATGTGGCCAGTCCGCCGGCAAGAGCTCCTCCAGCTGATATATCACCTGGGCCACACGCAGGTGGGAGCGGTCGTCGAGGCACCTAGCCTGAGCCACAAGCTGCATGGAATGATCAGCGCGAATTTTGCGGAAGATATTACTGCGGACGCGCTGGCGGCGCGTCTGGCGCTCAGCGAGTCGACCTTGCGTAGAAAGCTTGCTGCGGAGGGCGCGACGCTGCAGGCCATCAAGGATAGGGCGCGGCTGGGTTATGGCCTGCATTTGGTGCAAACCAGCTTTGATCCTATTGGGCGCGTGGCGGAGCGCTGCGGCTTCCTGTCGCAATCGCGCTTTACGGACAAATTCAAGCAGGCCTTTGGCGTGACGCCCAGCGAGCTTCGCAAAACCCGGTTGATCGATTAGGGCGAAAACTTGGCGGAATAGGGGCTAAACGGATCGTTATCGGCTGCGTAGCATTACGGCTCCGAACTTAACACAGGAGCCAATATGCGATACCTCTTTCTTGCCGCGACTCTCGCCGCCAACAGCGCCTTTGCCGGCACGCTGACCCTTGCTAGCACCGATATCGCCCACGGAAAATTCATGGCCAAGGCCCAGGAGTTCCAGGGCTTTGGCTGCACGGGCGGCAACCGGTCGCCGCAACTGTCCTGGTCTGGGGCGCCGGAGGGCACCGTTGCTTACGCCATCCTGGTCCACGACGCCGATGCGCCGACCGGCAGCGGCTGGTGGCACTGGCAGCTGGTGAATATCCCGAAAGACGTGACCTCCTTGCCGGCCGGCGCGGTGGCGCCAGCAGGCAGCCAGCCCATGAACAATGACTATGGCTCCAAGGGTTTTGGTGGCGCCTGTCCGCCGCCCCAGCATGGTGTGCATCACTATCGCTTTACCGTGCATGCCTTGTCGAAGAAACTGGAGTTGCCTGAGAATGCATCGGGCGCGCTGACCGGCTATATGGTCAACGCTCATTCGCTCGCTTCGGGTACTATTGAAGCACTGTATCGTAGGGACTAGTGGAGCAAAGTCGACATGGAAATCCAATGGTTACAAGCTGGCGACGCGATCGACTGGGACGAGATGTCCGAGCTTTATCGCATCGCGCCCCTCGGGATCAAGAGCGCTGAGTGGCTCAAGGCTGCGTATTCAAACAGTATGTTCACCTGCATCGCATTCGCTGGAGAGAAGATTGTCGCTGCCGGCCGTGCCGTGGCGGATGGGGTGGATTGCTCCTACTTGTGCGACATCGTCGTCCATCCTGCATTGCAGGGTACTGGACTCGGAAAGACGCTCATTCAGCGTCTCATTGATTTGTCCCAGGGCCATCGAAAAATTATCCTGTACGCAGTCCCGGGGCGTGAGCCATTTTATGAGAAGTTCGGTTTCCGTCGCATGACCACGGCCATGGCAATTTTTGCCGACCCTGAAAAAGCTGCCGCTGACGGCTATATCGAATAGCTTATTCCATGCGCACCTGGGCGCCGTTCGGCTTCGCGGTACACGTCGTTGCAGTAGCAAGTGGCCAGGGCCAGCATCAGGAATTTACCGCCATTGACGGCGGAACCCTTGCCGGTGCTCTTGCTGGGCACCGGCAAGGATTGCGTTACGCCGTTGGTGGTGACGTGCGCTTCGTGCGCATTGAGGGAATTGCGGACGGTGGCGGCGATCTTCATGGTGCGCTCCTGCGTGGGTGGCAGAAGCGCCCATTTTACTTCGTCAGCCGATAGCGCTGCTCACGATACAGCAGTGATGGGGCGATCACGTGCGACATGGCCTGGTCTACCTGGGCGTCGGTCGGCTTGATGTCGGTCAGCTGCAGCTCGCCTTTGGCGAAGTCGTAGTTGCCGATCAGCGGCGATTGGCCCGGGCGCAGGATGGTGGCGGTGGTGCCCTCCAGCCAGGTGAAGTAGTTATCGAACTGCAGGATGGCGCGGCCCGGGGTGGTGCTGTCCTTCACGAAGTCGCGGCCGATCATCGGGTGCGAGCTTGAAATGCCGATCATCGACAGCAGGGTCGGGCCCAGGTCGATCTGGCTGGCCAGGGTGGTGATGCGCTTTGGCTGTACGTCCGCACCCAGAATCAGGCCGGGGATGTGGAACTTCTTCACTGGCACCAGGCTGTTGCCGTACACGCGGTTGTCGTGGTCGGCCACGATCAGGAACACGGTGTCCTTCCAGTACGCTTCTTTCTTGGCGGCGGCGATGAATTTGCCCAGCGCGTAGTCGGCGTATTTGACGGCGTTGTTCACCGTCTGCTTGGCCGGGTCGTGCAGCTCGATTTTCCCGTCTGGGAATTCAAACGGTTCATGGTTGGACGAGCTGAAAATCAGGCTGAAGAATGGCTTCTTCTGCGCGTGCAGGTGCTTCAGGCGTTCCAGCGATTTGTCGAACAGGTCCTCATCCGAAGCGCCCCAGCTGCCGACAAACTTCGGCTGCATGTCGCCGCGGTCCACCACGTTCTGGAAGCCGTTACCAGTAAAGAAGCTGCGCATATTGTCGAAGTGCGCCTCGCCGCCGTACACGAATTCAGTGTGGTAGCCCTGCTTGCCCAGGCCCATGGCCAGGGTGTAGAAGTTCTGCTGCGCCAGCGACAGCTTGACCACGCTGCGCGCCGGGGTAGGGGCGTTGCCGGCCACTACGGCTTCGATACCGCGCACGGAGCGGGTGCCGGTGGCGTACAGCTGCTCGAACCACCAGCCTTCGCCTTTGAGCTTTTCCAGCTCCGGCGTCACAGGCAGGCCGCCCAGCGATTGCACGAAGGTGGCGCCCAGGCTTTCTTCCAGCACGATCACCAGGTTGAGCGGCTTGTCGCGCTGGATGGCGGCTTGCTGCGCGTGCAGGGTTGGCAGCTCAGGGTTGCTGAACTGGTAGTCGCGCAGCCACGGCGCCGAGGTCACCGTCGGGAACACTTTCTCGCGCGGGAATTTGCCGTAGATCTCGGAGGAATTGGCTTCCTTGCGCATCGAGGCGATGGCGTCAATCACCGACCATGGCGAATTGATGATGATCGAGTTGACCATGGCGTCGCCGGTCAGCGCGAAGGTGGCCGGGTTGGCAGGGCGGTGGTCGGTGGTGGAGCGGATCTGGAGCGCCAGCAGCAGCACCAGCACCGGCCAGGTCAGCAGCACCAGCTTGGGCGACCACATGCCGGTGCCGGCGGAGGCCGACTTCAGCAGGCGGAACAGGAATACGGTCAGCAGCGCGGTGCCGGTAATGCCGACGATCACCGCCAGGCGGAAGCCGTTCCACAGTGTGGCGGCGACTTCTTTCGGGTAGGACAGGTATTCGACGAACAGGCGGTTCGGGCGGAAATCGTACTGCATGATGAACTGCGGCGTGGACAGTTCCATGAAGACGATGAACAGCAGGCCAAGGCTGGCCCAGGCCACGGTGAACAGCTTCCAGGCGCGCTCGGAGTAGCGCTGCGCCAGTAAAGGCGCCAGCACCAGCGGCAATGCCAGCAGGTAGCCCAGCAGGATCAGGTCGGCGCGTACGCCTTGCACCAGGATCTCGCCGATGATGCCGGTGGCGCTGACGCGCTCCCATTGCCAGGCCACCAGGCCAAGGCGGGAAATGGACAGCAGTACCAGGCCTGCCACCATCATCTGGAGCAGGGTGGCGTAAGGGCCCGCCCATTGGGTCAGGCGGGCAATGCGTGCGGCGGTACGGTTCATGATGCCAGATACTTTTCAGCGCCTGCGCCAGCGGCCAGCAGCCACGCGGTCAGCAGCATGAAGGCCATCAGGCCGCTGAACAGTTTATCGAGCAGGCGGCTTTCGCCTTCCTGCTGGCAGACGGCCGGCTGGCCGTAGCCATGGCCCAGGTAGTAGGCGGCGAATACGGTAATCATATAGTGGACGGCGCCGAACATCTCGCCCAGTTCACCCTTGCGTGGGTGGTCGATCAGGGCATGCGACAGTGCCACCAGCACCAGGTAAATCAGCGCGACTGGCAGCGGCGGCAGGTAGACGCCGAATTTCTCGACGAAGTTGCGCACCGCTGGGCGGCTGCGCGCCAGCAGCGGCAGGAACACGTTGTGGGTCAGGCCGGCCAGCAGGATCAGTTTGATCATGATGGTCTTGTGGATGCTGCCGCTGCTGCCGATGGCCAGGTTATGCAGGTTGGTTTCGCCCTGGCGGTTGTTCTGGGTGAAGAACTCGGAGGACTGCACCTGCAGGATGCGCTGGAACCAGCTGATTTCTTCCATGGCTGCGGCGGCGACCACCACGCCCAGGCCCAGCATGCCGAGGACGGCCAGGTCGATCTTGCCGCCGCGCTTCCAGCGTTCAGCGCCGGCGAACAGCAGCAGGCCGGCGGTCATGGCGAAGGACAGGAACTGCATCCACTCGACCATGCCGTCTTCGGTCAGCAGACGATCCAGCTGGGTGCTCGAGCCTTTTGCGGCCAACGCCAATAACAGCACGAATACATTGATGGCGATGCCAGTCAACAGGACTGGATGCGAATACCATTTACGAATTACCACTGACTACTCCTTGATTGATATTGTTTGATGCAGTTTTGCGCCAGGCGCGCAGGCCCAGGCTTACCACGGCCCAGATCCATAGCATTGGGTCGAGCAGGGCGTCCCACAGGTTGCCGGTGGGCAGGCGCAGCATGGTGAACAGGGTGATGGCGCCCAGCGCGGCGAACATCTGCGGCCGGGCATAGCCCTGCACGATGCCGGCGGCGCACAGCGCCATTGCGGCGAGCGCGAATACCGGCGCGCCGCGCGGGCCGAAGCCCCAGAAATACAGGCCGGACGAGGCCAGGCCGAGTGCGTCCAGGTACAGCACCGCCCCTAAGGCGGCGATGGCGCCGGCCAGCGGTACGGGCAGGGTGCTGCCGGCACTGGCGGGGTGCGATTGGCGGACCAGGTGCAGCAGGCACAGTCCGGCCAGCATGCCGCTCGGCCACTGGAACGCCAGTGCGATCCAATAGGCCGGCGAGAAGCGGTCGGGCAGCAGTGCCGCAATGATGGAAATACCGAGCAGCTGCAGGATCGCACGCGCAGACAGCTGGCGCGACGCGGAAATCACGCTGACCAGCAGGGTAGCGATCACGATCCCCCAGGCCAGCTTGCCGTAGGTGCTTTGCAGGATCAGCGCCGGCAGGGTCATTGGGCGGCTCCGTCGAAAGTCATGTCGATCACGTGGTGCGCGATGGCTTCGCGGCGCGAAGTGTAGGTGATGTGCAGCTCGGACCCGATCTGGTGCAGGTCGGGATAGGAGAACTCTTCGCCGGCGGCGCCTTGGGCAATATCGATCACGCGCGACCACTTGCGGGTGTCGTTGGTGATCGACAGGCGCAGTACGTTGCGGTCGGAGCCGCCCGGCAGCACATGGTTATGCAGCAGGGCGATGCTGCCATTGCTCAGGCGCAGCGCGCTGAGCGAGGTATTCTGGTTGGGCAGCTCGAGCGGCGGCTGGTCGTCCCAGTTGGCGCCGCCGTCGCTGCTGCGCGCCTGCTGCACGCGCTGCTCTTTGCTGGAGTCGCGCATCCAGGCGTGCACTTCGTTCTGCGAGATCGGCACGATGGTTGGCTGCAGCGTCGAATTGCGGCTGCCGATGCGGGAGATCCAGCGTGGGTCGCCGCTCTGGTCGAAGGCCAGCATCAGCGAGTATTTGATGCCCATTTCAAAGTAGGCCGGCAGCAGCCAGCCGCCGTCGGCCAGGCCGACCGGGGTGGAGCGCACCAGCATGCTGGTATTGAACAGCGGCGACATCGGCAAGGTGCGTTTGACTGTGAAGTTGCGGGCCTGGTCGTCGGACACCAGCTGCACCACGCGCGAGGCGGCCCAGCCACCCAGGCCGGTCGCTACCACGAACAGGTTGATGCGGCCGTCGGCGGAGGCCCAGGCGACCGGGTTGCCGATGCGGCGTACGCCATAGCCCAGCGCGGCGGAGAGGGAATCGCGGCTGGCCACTTCCCACGGCTGGCTCCATTTGCCTTCGGCCCAATGGGCGGCATAGACTTTGACATCCGGGCCGCTCTCGCGGCTGCCGGCCCACCAGAAGGCGGCCATGCGGCCACCGGACAGCGGCGTCATGGCGGCGGCGTGCGCGGAGGGCGCATTCTGCGGCTTGGGGATCAGGGTGGCGGAGCGGGGGATGAAACTGACTTTTCCCGGCTGGACCGGGCGCACCAGCACGGAGGAATCGGCTTTGCGGGAATTCATCCAGCGGGTGGCTTCCACGCCGGTGGCGAGCACCAGCAAGGACAGGCAAACGAGCTTCACATAGAAAGCTGATCTGCTAGTGTCCTGTTGAGCGCTATTAAGCCGGGTATTGGCGCTAGCGCCCAACCGAAATTCCATCCTGTACCCCTATGCTGAAGGTCGCTTCGTACGTGAAACTTTTTCGAGTGAAGAATCGTACCTGAAAGTTAGGTCTTGCGGGAGCTTTCTGGAAATTTCGGTTAAGTGAATGCAATCAGACAGTTGCAGCGTGGATACGAAATCGGTCATTAGGTGGAAATATGGACTAAGTAGCATTGGAAATTGGTCCAGTTTAAGGAGTTGCCATGATCTTCCGCCGGTCGTTTATTGCAACATTGTTAATCGGTTGTGTGCTGTTGGCGGTGCTCGGGTCGGCGCATAGTTCGAGCCCGCAGGCAGCCAACTTTGCTGCAACGCATCATGCGCGTTGCATGCAGTTGGCCCAGGTGCCCGCGCCGGAGGTGTGTGTGATGCGCACGGTGCAGCTGGCGTCGGTCCTGCACGGCATCGAATTTGCTGACCAGGTAGCGCAAGCTTTGCTCTGACGTTACACTCTAGGCAATCTCATGTGTAACCTTGGAAAACACGATGCTCGTCGAAGCACAGCTTCCCGTCGCAGGAACCCGCGCAGCCGTCTGGGCTGCCATTGCCGATATTGAAGGCGCGGCCCGGATCATCAGCGGTATCAAGCAGATCGAGATTGTCGAACGTCCGGCCAGCGGGCTGGTGGGGCTGCGCTGGCGCGAGACGCGCATCCTGTTCGGCGAGCCTGCTACGGTGGAAAAGTGGGTTACGGCGGCGTCGGAGAATGAGTATTACACCACCCGGGCGGAAGAGAAGGGCTTCGCCTTCCTCACCACCATGCGTATCACCGAGGGCGCCGGCGGCGTCACCGTGGTCAGCTCGCACGACTCGCAGCCGCAAACCTTTTCGGCCAGGCTGCAAGCTGTCTTCATGGGGCTGTTCTTCAAGGGTGTGATCCGCAAGGCGATCCTGCAGGACCTGGGCGATATCAAAGCTGCCGTTGAGGGGCGCTAACGTCGTGGCGCATTCGATCTTTACCACCAGCTTTGCAAAGGTCTATCCAATGTACGTCCAGAAGGCCGAACGCAAGGGGCGCACAAAGGAGGAGGTCGACCAGGTGATTTGCTGGCTCACGGGCTACACGCCGGAGGGACTGGCGCGGCAGCTGGCGGGCGGCGCGGATTTCACTGCCTTCTTTACCGAGGCGCCTGCCATGAACCCTGGTGTGGCACTGATCAAGGGCGTAGTCTGCGGCGTGCGCGTGGAGGCGGTCGAAGATCCGTTGATGCGCAAGATTCGCTACCTTGATAAGCTGGTCGATGAATTGGCCAAAGGGAAGACGCTGGACAAGATCCTGCGCCAGTGATGGCATACGAAAAAGGGGAAAAGTGGGGACAGCATTCTGGATTAAGCGCTTCCTGGTCGTCCTGGTGGGCGCGTTCGTCGTTATTGGCGCGGCGCAGCTGCTGAAAGGGCATGAGCCGGAGTATGCCGCCCGCGAGGCGGCAATTTGGAGCATCATCACTGCGGCGGTATTCACCGGCGCGCGCTTTAGGCAGGCGCGGCGTGGACAGAATTGCGCGATTTGCAAAGACACACCTGAAATGAGGGAAGAAAAATGAAGAAAATCGGTACCCTGATCCTGCTGGCGGCGCTTGGCGCGGGCGCGCAGGCGCAAACTGCAGGCGCGGCCCCGCCGGCTTATGACGCCGAGCTGGCGAAGTCGCTGGGCGGGAATGATAACGGCATGCGCCGCTATGTGTTCGTGGTGCTGCGCACCGGCCCGACCAAGGTCACCGGGGAGCAGGAGCGCAAGGAGATGTTTGCGGGCCACATGGCCAACATCATGCGCCTGGCTAATGAGCGCAAGCTGGCCTACGCCGGCCCGCTCGATGGCGTCGATGGTGCGCGTGGGATTTTCATCTTTGCGGTGGAAAGCATCGATGAGGCCAAGGCGCTGGTGGCGACCGATCCGGTGATCATCAAGGGCGAGATGGTGGCTGAATACCACACGCACTTCGGCTCGGCCGGCCTGATGGCGGTGAACGGTGTGCACAGCAAAATCATGAAGCCGGCCGCCAAGTGAAATTCTCGACGGTCCGCACCTTCGCCCTGTCGCTGGATGATGTCAGCGAGGCGCCGCACCATGATTACGGGTCTTTCCGCGTCGGCGGCAAGATCTTTGTCACGGTGCCGCCGGGCGAGGAATTCATCCACGTTTTCATCCCGGAGGAGCGGCGCGAGGAGGTGCTGGAGCTGCATTCCTCCTGCGCCGAAAAGCTGCTGTGGGGAGGCAAGGTGGTAGGCGTACGGATCGAGCTGGCGAAGGCCGAGGCGGCGTTGGTCAAACAATGGGTGCGGGAAGCGTGGGCGCACAAGGCGGCCCAAGCTCCCAAGCGGAAGGGAGCCTGATTTTGCGGGCTTTCGGCGTTGTCCTGTTAGCGCTATCCGTGGCCGGCGCGGCACGTGCGGCCGAAGTGCCGCTGGCGCAGCGCCTGGAGACAGCCATGGCGCGCATGTTCCGGGCCGACGCGCCGGGCGCCACGGTGATCGTCGTCAAGGACGGCGTGACCATATTGCGCAAGGCATACGGCCTGGCGGACGTCGACGCGAAAACACCGATGCAGCCGGACATGCAGCTCCGTCTGGGCTCCGTCACCAAACAATTCACCGCCGTGGCGATCATGATGCTGGAAGAGCAGGGCAAACTTTCGCTTCACGACGACATCACGCGCTTCCTGCCGGACTACCCGCTCAAGGGCCAGCGCATCACGGTGGAACAGCTGCTGCAGCATACGGCGGGCATCCGCAACTACACGGCCATGCTGACGTACCCGTTCTTCGCCAGCGAAGACAGGAGCGTGCAGCAGATGATCGACTACTTCAAGGATGAAGCGCTGGAGTTTGCGCCGGGCGAACGCTGGGGCTATAGCCATTCGGGCTACTTCCTGCTGGGCGCCATCATCGAAAAGGCTTCCGGCATGAGCTATGCCGACTTCCTCGCGGCGAATATCTTCGAGCCGCTCGGCATGCGCGACACCGCCCATGAAGGACGCGAGCGCAGTGGCAAGCGCCGCGTCACCGGCTATCGCGAAGGCATCTTCAGCGGCTACCGGCCAGCCGAGCCGATCGCCATGTCGACCTCCTATGCCGCAGGCGCGCTGGTTTCCACGGTGGACGACCTGGCGCGCTGGGACGAAGCAATCAGCGCCGGCAAACTGCTGTCGGCTTGGGGCTGGAAGCAGGTCTTCACCCCGTGCAGCCTGCCCAGCGGCGCGCGCTGCGGCTACGGCTTTGGCTGGAGCCTGGGCAGCATGCGCGGCCACCGCATTGCGGCGCATGGCGGCGACATACCGGGCTTTAACAGCCAGTCCATCCGCCTGCCCGACGACAAGGTATTCGTAGCGGTGCTGGGCAACGCCAACCGCAACCTGCTGAACACCGAACGCATCGCCTTTACCGCTGCGGCAATTGCTGTCGGCGACCCGTTCCCGCAGCCGCGCGCCATCCCGATGACCAAGCTGGCGCTGAGCACCTTTGCCGGCAGCTTCCGCATGGCGGATAACAGTACCCGCAACATCGTCTTCGACGGCGGCGGCCTGCGCTTCGAACGCAAGGGCCGGCCGGCGGCAGGGCTGCGCCCTTATGCCGTCGACAAGTTCTTCCTGGAGGGTACCCTGGTCACCCTCGACTTCGTGCGTGGACCGGATGGCGTGGTGAGCGGCTTCACGCTGCACGGCCTGACCGGCGATGAAAGCGCGGAGCGCATCGTCAACTGATCGGCGCCAGCCGCCATTCGGCCCCTTGAATCGACCATTCGTCGTCCCGCCCACTGCGCGCGGGGCGGGCAGCGCTAGCATGGGCATTTTCAAAAGGAGGCTACGCCGTGACGAAACTACCAGCGCTGTGCATCGCATCACTCTTCCTTCTGCAAGCTCCATTCGCGGCGGCGCAAACGCCGCTGGAGCAGCGCATCGACGCCGCCCTGGCGCCGATGTTCAAACCAAACTGGCCGGGCGCCACCGTGATCGTGACGCGCAACGGCAAGCCGGTGTTCCGTAAGGCTTACGGCCTCGCCAGCGTGCAGGACAACACGCCGATGCAGCCGGAGATGCAGCTGCGCATGGGCTCCATCACCAAGCAGTTCACGGCGGTCGGCATCCTGCAGCTGGCGGAGCAGGGCAAACTGTCGGTGAAAGACGATATCCGCAAGTACCTGCCGGACTTCCCGGACAAGGGCAAGACCATCACCATCGAGCACCTGCTGCACCATACATCCGGCATCCCGAACTACACGTCGCTGAAGGCCTTCAGGGGCCTGCTCGGCGAGAACGTTTCCGTGCCCCAGGTGTACGCCAGCTTCAAGGATGAAGCGCTGGAATTCGCGACCGGCGAGCGCCATAGCTACAGCAACTCGGGCTACTTCCTGCTCGGCATGGTGATCGAAAAGCTGGCCGGCGCGAAGTACCAGGATTACGTGGCGCAGAATATCTTTGATCCGCTCGGCATGAAGGATACGGCTTACGAAGGCAGCGAGCGCAGCGACAAGCGCCGCATCAAGGGCCACCGCCTGTCGGGCAAGGACATCGTGCCGGTGTCGGATATCGACGTGGATATCGCCTACGCCGCCGGCGCGCTGGTCACCACGGTGGACGATATGGCGCGCTGGGATGCGGCGGTCAGCAGCGGCAAACTGCTCAAAGCAGCCACCTGGAGCCAGGCCTTCACCTCGTGCAGCCTGCCGCAGGACGCGCCGTGCAATTACGGCTATGGCTGGAACATCGGCACGCTGGCCGGCCACAAGATGATCCACCACGGCGGCTCGATCCCCGGCTTTACGGCGCAGGCGCTGCGACTGCCGGACGACAAGGTGTTCGTGGCGGTGCTGACCAACGGCAATGGCGGCGCCGTGAACACGCCGGTCATCGCGTATAAGACGGCGGCAATCGCCATCGGCCTGCCATTCCCCGAATTCAAGGCGGTTGCAGTGGCGCCGGAAGCGCTGGATTCCTTCGTCGGCACCTACGTCAGCGCCGACAAGACCAAGCGCGTATTCAAGCGCGAAGGCGACAAGCTGACCATGCAGCGCGACGGACGCGATGCCGCGACCCTGATGGCGCATGGGCCGGACCGCTTCTTCATGGATGGCTCGCTGGCCAGCCTGGAGTTCCAGCGCGGCGCCGACGGCAAGGTGCAAAGCCTGCTGGTGCGCCAGCCGGGCGTGGACGAAACCGCGCAGCGCCAATAAAAAGGGGCCGCCAGCTACACAGGGCTGGCGGCCCAGACGTGCCCGCGGCTAGCGCGTCATTCTGCTTCCGGGTCAGCGCGAGGCAAACTCCACGAAGACCGGAACCGCGCCAGTGCTCCGGCTGCTGTCGATGTAAGCGACTTTGCCGGTTATCTGGCCATCCCATGTGTATTTGATATGGACTGACAGCTTGCCGTCCTTTGCGTCAAACTTGCGCAGGCCGGTGCTGAACAATTCGTGCTTGGGCAGTTGGCCGATCTGGCCGAACAGCTTGCTGCCCTGCTTGGTGAGATACAGCGTCTTGCCATTGGCGAGCTGGTAATCGCCGATGTACTCCAGAAGATCGTCAGGCCACAAGGTGAGTGGCTTGATGTCTTTCTGTGCTGGCACCATCACAGTGTCGACAGAGGTCTGGCTTTGGGCTGGAATACTCAGGGCGAACAAGCCCATGCCGCAAACGAGCAAAAGCTTTTTCACTTTAGTCTCCCTGGTCTAACGGGATGCAATACTGATATGGGTTACTTGTAAAGGCTGTCCGGCAGCAACACGTTGCTGTTCATCGATGAAGCTCAGCTCGCCGCTTACCGAATCGTCAGGCGCGAAGACCAGGTGCATGGACATGGTGCCATCGAGCGCCTGGAATTTGCCGTAGCCGGCACGGGTGATTTCGTGCTCGGTCTGCTCGTCAACCCTCGCATACAAGCGCGTTTGCTTGCGCACAAGGTAGAGGGTCTTGCCGTTGGAGAGATCGTAGGAGCCTTTGTACTGGGCGAAGTCCTGCGGCGACATATAGTTCCGCTGGATCTGCGCGTCCTTCGAGGCTGGGATAACCACTTTCTGATCGCCGCTGCTCTGTGCGGTCGCCGACATGGCGAGCGCGAACAGGCAACCGGCAGCCACTAGCCGCTTCATGTTGTCCTCCATTATGTCAGGTTGTGGCCAGTCTTTTGTAATTGACTGGCTCTTTCACTATAGTTCCCGGCGCAATGGGGCGCTGTCATTTATTTCGATAGGCAGGGCGATAACGATTCGCTAAATGTAAATTTCAAATCGCCACCTACGCCGGGAGCCTGGCGCGCTCAGCGCGCTGCAAACGCGACGGTTGTGCGGGTAACAGGCGCGCCTGCCATGCGTGGCGAATAGCTCAGTTCACCGCTGGCGGTGTCCTCGTCGAGCCAGACGATATTCATGGTGAGGCTGCCGTCTGCGGCGGTGAACCTGCCGTCGCCGTACCAGTAGATTTCCTGCCGGGGTTGCTGGCCGAGCTGGGCATAGAGGCGTACTGCGCCTCGCGACAGCGTAAGGGTCTGGCCATTGGAAAGGGTGTAAGCGCCCTGGAATTGATAATAGTCTTGCGGTGAGATGAGCCGGTGTTCGACTTTGGCTTTCTGCGCGGGCACAACCACCGATTGGTCAGCGCCGGTGCTGCTTTGTGCTGCTGCGCTTGCAGCAAGCACTAACAACCCGGCGGCAGCGATGTAGCTTTTCATGACTGCCTCCAGTTCGTGGACCAAGGGTGCCAGGTTTGATTTGTAGTCTGGCACTTTTCAATATAGCTCTGGCCCACGTTGGTGGCGGTTCAATCTTTTGATGATTGGGATGAGGTTGATACTGTTTGTATATGCCTGATCATGGCCTATACGTCACCCGATACACCTTGTGCGCGTGGTCGTCGGAAACCAGTATCGAACCATCGGGCATCACCGCCACGTCGACCGGGCGGCCGCTGACCTGTTCGTTCTGCAGGAATCCGTCGATGAAGGCGGTATCGCTGAGAACTTTGTTGCCGTGCAGCGTAATCAGGCGCACCTGGTAGCCGATCTTGTTGGCGCGGTTCCAGGAGCCATGCTCGGCGATCAGCAGCTGGTTGCGGTACTGCTCAGGGAACTGGGTGCCGGTGTAGAAGGCCAGGCCGAGCGACGCCACGTGCGGGCCAAGGGCGGCCACCGGGGCGCTGTAGGCTTCGCAGCTCTTGCTCTTGCCGAACTGCGGGTCGAGCAGGGCGCCGGCGTGGCAGTAGGGGAAGCCGAAATGCATGCCGGCGCGCGGCGCGATGTTGAGCTCGTCGGATGGCAGGTTGTCGCCCAGCTCATCGCGGCCGTTATCGGTAAACCACATTTCCTTGGTCACCGGGTGCCAGGTGAAGCCGACGGTGTTGCGCACGCCGCGGGCGAACAGTTCCCAGTTGCTGCCGTCCGGGTTCATGCGCCAGATCTTCGCGTAGGCGTCGTCTTCCTTGTCGCACACGTTGCAGGGCGCGCCGATCGGGATGTAGAGCTTGCCGTCCGGGCCGGCTTTGATGTACTTCTCGCCGTGCCAGGTGTCTGTTGGCAGGTCGTCCTTGATGACCTTGTAGGCAGGCTTGCTGGCGTAGGTCTTTTCGATGTTGTCGAATTTGAGGATGCGCGAAATTTCGCCGACGTAGAGGGCGCCGTTCAGCAGGGCGACGCCGTTGGGCTTGTTCAGGCCTTCGGCCACGGTGACGATTTTTTCGGCGACGCCGTCCTTGTCGGCATCGACCAGGGCGTAGACCTTGCCGGCCTTGCGCGAGCCGACGAAGACCAGGCCGCTGTCGGTGACGGCCAGCTCGCGCGCGCTTTCCACCTGATCGGCATAGACGGCGATCTGGAAGCCTTTCGGCAGCTTCAGGCTGGACAGGCTGTTGGCGGCCGGCGCAGGGGCGGCGGCGGGCGCGCTGACTCGGCTGACGTCGCCGGCGAGCGCGGCGGAGGCGTTCCGGCGCGTGGCGGCATTGGTCGGCATCAGGTATTCCGCCAGCTGGCTGATCTGGGTGGCATTCAGCTGTTTATCCCATCCCGGCATGCCTTTTTCCGGCACGCCCTTGCTGATCAGGCGCACCAGGTTGGCCTTGGTCGGCTGGCCGTGCAGCCAGGTGGTGTCGGCCAGGTTGGGGCCGGCGGCGCCCTCCAGGTCCTTGCCGTGGCATTGGGCGCAATTGGCCAGATAGAGCTTGTGGGCCGCCAGGAAGGGCGAGGTGGCGGGAGCGGCGGCCTGGGCCGAGGGCAGGGCGGCTGGCGCCAACTGCAGGGCCAAGGCGGCCAGGGCAGCCAGGAACGATGGTTTTTTATTCATTATGTTTCCCTTCGGAATGACAAAAAGGTGGGCGAATTATCCGCCTGTTCCTTGATTTTTGCATTTCGTCGCATATGGCGCGACGGTGGCAGGGGCCGCCGATAAGATGGAACCATCGAAAAACCTCTCACTTGGGGGATGCAAAATGAAAATCGCTAAACATATGGAAGCCATCTTCGTCGCCACCCTGCTGATCATTGGTGGTATTAATATGGCAACTGCCAAGGCGATGCCACGGGCCCAGCCCTTGTCGCCGGCCGATGCCGTTGCCGAAGCCGCCAGCGAGATCCCCGAGCTGCCATTCGTCCTGGTCGCTGCCAACCTGTGATAATGCGCTGATGACTTACCAAGGATACATGATGAAGAAACCATTCCAGATTGGCTTGCTGTTCACCGCTCTCTGTCTGTGCCTGGGCCTGGCCCGCGCCGACGATACGACCACGGAAACCCGGGCGGTGGATGCCCGCGTGGTGCGCGTCAAGCTCGATGGCGTGATCGACCTCAAGCTGCGCCGTGGCGATGCGCCGACGCTGGTGATCACCACCGACAAGCGCTATGTCAACAAGGTGACGGCAGTGCAGACCGGCGATACGCTGTACCTGGACACCGAAAGCCGCGGGGTGAAGATCAAGACGTCGGCCGTGAAGGTGGAGCTGGTGCTGCCGCAGCTGCGCGAGCTGGTGTCGGAAGGCGTGGGTACCACGGATGTGAGCGGCTTCAGCGGCGACAACATCGACTTGACCCTGGATGGCGCGGGCAGCATGAAGGTGGTCTGCGACTACAAGAAGCTGAAAGCCAACCTGGGCGGCGTGGGCAGCATGCATGTGTGGGTGACCGAGAACGAGAACGTTGACCTGGACCTGCAGGGCGCCGGCTACATCACCATCGGTGGCCGCAGCAAGAACCTGAAGGCGACGCTGGGCGGCCTGGGCGGCCTGAATGCGCAGCAGTTCAAGGCGGAAGACGTGAACCTGGAGCTGAGCGGCCTGGGGAACGCGACCATCAATGCATCCGTGAATGCCAACCTGAATCTGAGCGGACTGGGCTCCGTGACTGTGTACGGCAAACCGACCAACCGCAACGTGAGCGTGGACGGACTGGGGAAGGTGAGCTGGAAGTAAAGAATATTTTGTAGTGCATAAAACAGATAAATTTAAAGCACCATGACAAAACTACGAGGCGTTTTACTCGCGATAGGCATCGCGCTAGGGCTACAGGCCAGCGCGCATGCGGGGTTCGCGGAAGGGGCCACGGCGTATAACAACAAGAATTATGCGCTGGCCTATAAGGAGATACTGCCGTTGGCCAAGGCAGGGAATACGGATGCCGAGCACCTGCTCGGCTTGATGTATTACATGGGCCGCGGCGTGCCGCAGGACTATAAGCAGGCGCTGACCTGGCATCGCAAGGCTGCCACCAAAGGCAAGGCGGATGCGCAGTATGTGGTCGGGGCGATGTATTACACCGGCAATGCTGTGATCCAGGACCATAAGGAGGCGGTGACCTGGTTCCGCAAGGCGGCGGAACAGGGGCATCCGGATGCGCAGCAGGTGTTGGGGCTGATGTACCGGTATCACATTGGCGGGATGCCGCAGGATAATGTGATTGCTTATATGTTGTGGAACCTGGCGGCGGCCGGTGGGTCTTCCAATGCGGCGGAACAGCGTTCTTCCGTGGCGCGGGGGATGTCGCAGGAGCAGATTGAGGAGGGGCAGGCGCTGTCGGCTGCGTGGAAGCGGGGGACGCCGTTGCCGCGGTCTTCCCGGACTGGGGGCGGTTAAAACCGGTAAACCTGGGTCAGACCCAAGGGTCTGACCCTGTCAGATCGTCAGCCGCTGGCCGCAAGACCGTACAGGGTCTGCCCCTTGCCGGATGGCCGGCCCGTCTGACCCAGGTTCACCGGTTTTGGGGTACAATTCGCCCCGTCATCGGGGAGTAGCCTCTCCTCCGCAAAGGAGGAGGCCTATGTCAACACACTTGGCCCACAGGCCATGGCATAGGCGGTCCCAAACTTGGCAAGACCTTTGACCACATCGCCGCCGTTTTTAGGCCGGGGGCGCGTGTGGTCATTCGTCCGTGCCCGGCCTGGAAAACAATCAATGGAATCCCTCCTCGTCTCAACCGGCGTCGTCGCCCTGGCCGAAATCGGCGATAAAACGCAACTGCTGGCCTTCCTGCTTGCAGCCCGCTTCAAGAAACCGCTGCCCATCATCACCGGCATCCTGCTCGCAACAATCCTGAACCACGGCCTGGCCGGCGCGCTTGGCGCCTGGATCACCTCCATGCTCACGCCCGAAGTGCTGCGCTGGGTCTTAGGCCTGTCCTTCCTCGCCATGGCCGCCTGGACCCTGGTCCCCGACCAGATCGAGGACGACGAAACCAATATCGCCACCCGCTTCGGCGTGTTCGGCGCCACGCTGGTGACCTTCTTCCTGGCCGAAATGGGCGACAAGACCCAGGTCGCCACAGTAGCCATGGCAGCCCACTACCCGGACCCGCTGCTGGTGGTGGCCGGCACCACCCTCGGCATGCTGGTCGCCGACGTCCCGGCCGTCTTCGCCGGCGACAAGCTGGCCGCCAAAATCCCGCTCAAGCTGGTGCACGGCATTGCCGCCGCCATGTTCGCGGCGCTGGGCGTGGCCACCCTGCTCGGCATGGGCGCGCGCTTCGGCGTGTAAGCGTTACAATCGCCTCTTTCCCAGAGAGGTGATGCCATGGCGATGATGCGTGCGATCGAAATCCCGAAACCCGGCGCGGCCGACGTGCTGCGCTTGTGCGAGCGTCCGCTGCCGGTGGCGAAGGAGGGCGAGCTGCGCATCCGCGTGCATGCGGCCGGCGTCAACCGGCCGGACGTGTTCCAGCGCATGGGTAGCTACGCACCGCCGCCCGGCGCCACCGACATCCCTGGCCTGGAAGTGGCGGGCGAAATTGTCGATGGCGACCTGGCAGCCAGCGGTTTCAAGATCGGCGATATGGTGTGCGCACTGGTGCAGGGCGGCGGCTACGCGGAATACGTGACGGCGCCGGTCGAGCAGTGCCTGCCGGTGCCGCATGGCCTGTCGCCGCTGGAGGCGGCCTCGCTGCCGGAGACTTTCTTCACCGTCTGGAGCAATGTGTTCGACCGCGCACATCTGGGACGCGGCGAGACCTTGTTGGTGCAGGGCGGCACCTCGGGCATCGGCGTGACGACGATCCAGCTGGCCACCGCGCTGGGCCACCGCGTGTTCGCCACGGCGGGCAGCGATGAGAAGGCGAGGGCGTGCGAAAAGCTGGGCGCGGCGCGCGGCATCAATTACCGTACCGAGGATTTCGCGGCGGTGGTGCGCGAGCTGACCGGCGATACCGGTGTCGATGTCATCCTCGATATGGTCGGTGGCGACTACCTGCCGCGCGAGATCAGCTGCCTGGCGGACGATGGGCGCATCGCCATCATTGCTCTGCTGGGCGGCGCCAAGGGGACCCTGGACATGGGGCAGGTGCTGCGGCGCCGGCTGACCATTACCGGCTCGACCCTGCGGCCGCGGTCGGTGGCTTTTAAGGCGGCCATCGCGCGGCAGTTGCGGGAAAAGGTCTGGCCGCTGATCGAGGGGGGGGATATCAAGCCGGTCATTTATGAGAGCTTCCCGTTGGAGCAGGCTGCCAAGGCGCATGCGCTGATGGAAAGCAGCAACCATGTGGGCAAGATTATGTTGCAAGTGTTGTAACTTTCCGGGGCATTCCTTGCCCCGAGGCAGCGGCCCGGGCTACAATTACGGGTTATTAAAAATTTAGCTGCTATGCGACGCAAACTCGTAATCGGTAACTGGAAAATGAACGGCAGCCGTGCCGCCAACACTACCCTGTTGGCAGGTATCAAGGCTGGCCTGGGTGACGCAAAGGCCGATACCGCGGTCTGCGTTCCGGCCCCGTATCTGGCACAATGCCAGACTGAACTCGAAGGCAGCGCCATTGGCTGGGGTTCGCAGGATGTGTCCGCCCATGTTTCGGGCGCCTACACCGGCGAGATTTCGGCCGCCATGCTGCTGGACTTCGGGTGCAAATTCGCTATCGTTGGCCACTCCGAGCGTCGCTCCTACCACAAGGAAACCAGCGCGCTGGTCGCGCAAAAGGCGCTGGCTGCCGTGAATGCGGGCCTGGTGCCGGTGGTTTGTGTGGGCGAGACGCTGGACGAGCGCGAAGCAGGCAAGACCGCCGATGTGGTGGGCGGGCAGTTGGACGCCGTGCTGGAGGTGCTGAGCGCCGAGCAGCTGGGCAAGATTGTGCTGGCCTATGAGCCTGTATGGGCGATTGGTACCGGCAAGACCGCTACCCCGGAAATGGCGCAGGAAGTGCACGCACTGCTGCGCGCCCGGGTGGCGCAGAAGGATGCGGCGGCAGCCGCCGGCATGCAGATCCTGTATGGCGGCAGCATGAAGCCGGAAAACGCCAGGGAATTGATGGCCCAAGCCGATATCGACGGCGGCCTGATTGGCGGTGCGGCGCTGAAGGCGGGGGACTTCCTGGCCATCATCGCAGCTGCGTAAGTTGTAATTTCTTTAATTGAGAATGGAATAACATGAACACTTTGTTCAATCTGGTTATCGTAGTACAGGTCATTTCCGCCGTGGCGATCATCGGCCTGGTGCTGCTGCAGCACGGTAAGGGCGCCGACATGGGCGCGGCTTTCGGTTCCGGCGCTTCCGGCAGCCTGTTCGGCGCCTCCGGCTCCTCGAACTTCCTGTCCAAGTCCACCGCGCTGGCCGCTGCGATCTTCTTCGCCGCCACCCTGGGCCTGTCGGTCCTGGCCAGCAAGGGCAACGTTTCCTCCGGCGCCGGCGTGATGGATAACGCCAAGGCCCCGGTGCCAGCCGTCGTGGAAGGCGCTGCCGCCATCCCTTCGGCCGCTCCGGCTCCAGCCGCCGCTACCCCGACCCCAGCCCCAGTGGAAGCTGCCCCGGCAGCCGCCGCACCGGCAGCGTCGGCGCCAGCGGCTGCGGCTCCTGCCGCGTCGCCTGCGAAGTAAAACTGGCAATTTTAAAATTTTTGCCGCTTTTCTTCTTGATTATGCGCAATGTGCATTAACAAAGGCGTGATCAGCGTGTAGAATAGCGGCCTTAATGCCGACGTGGTGAAATTGGTAGACACGCTATCTTGAGGGGGTAGTGGCGCAAGCTGTACGAGTTCGAGTCTCGTCGTCGGCACCAAGCAAAAAATTAAAGAGCCAGCAGGTCGTATGAATGTGAAATTCATGGCTTAGCTGGTTTTTTTACGAGGATGTGTCGTTTGATCCTGGTCTCAGCTTTACATGATTGGGGTCGAGCGTAATTCAACTAAAGCTTACCAATCGTGAACCTCGAAAATTACTTCCCCGTTCTTCTTTTCCTGCTCGTCGGCCTCGGTGTCGGCGTAGTCCCGCAAGTGCTGGGCCATATCCTGGGCCCGAACAAGCCTGATGCGGCGAAATTGTCCCCTTACGAGTGCGGCTTCGAAGCCTTCGAAGACGCGCGAATGAAATTCGACGTGCGTTACTACCTCGTCGCGATTTTGTTCATTTTGTTCGACCTTGAAACTGCATTCTTCTTCCCATGGGGCGTCTCCATGCGTGAACTGGGCTGGCAGGGTTACGTGACGATGATGGTGTTCATCGCCGAATTCGTGGTCGGTTTTTGGTATATCTGGAAGAAAGGTGCCCTTGATTGGGAATAAGCCATGTCTATTGAAGGCGTATTTAACGAAGGCTTCATCACCACTACCTTTGACACGGTAATCAACTGGGCGCGTACGGGTTCGATGTACCCGATGACGTTCGGTCTGGCTTGCTGTGCAGTGGAGATGATGCATGCTGGTGCGGCCCGTTACGACCTGGAGCGTTTCGGTTTCATGTTCCGTCCGTCGCCACGTCAATCCGACGTGATGATCGTGGCCGGCACCCTGTGCAACAAGATGGCTCCGGCGCTGCGCAAGGTCTACGACCAGATGCCAGACCCACGCTGGGTGATCTCGATGGGTTCCTGCGCCAACGGCGGCGGTTACTACCACTACTCGTACTCCGTGGTGCGTGGTTGCGACCGTATCGTGCCGGTGGACGTGTATGTCCCAGGCTGCCCGCCGACCGCAGAAGCACTGCTGTACGGCATCCTGCAGCTGCATAACAAGATCAAGAAGACCAACACGATCGCGCGCTAAGACCACATGAACACACATCTGCAAACACTGGTCACCGCCCTCGAGCAAAAGCTGGGCGAGCGGGCCTCTCTCGTTGTCGCGCTGGGCGAGGTGACGATTACAGTCAAATCTGGGGACTACTACCAGGTAATGCAAGAGCTGCGCGACGACGCAGCTTTGCGCTTTGATACGCTGATCGACTTGTGCGGCGTCGACTACTCGACCTACGGTGAAGGCACCTGGGACGGCCTGCGCTTCGCGGCCGTGACCCACCTGCTGTCCGTGGAGAAGAACTGGCGCCTGCGCGTGCGCGTCTTCGCGTCCGACGACGAAATGCCGATCGTGGCCTCCGTGACCCCGATCTGGCGCGCCGCCAACTGGTTCGAGCGCGAGGCGTTCGACCTGTACGGCATCATCTTCGAAGGCCACAACGACCTGCGCCGCATTCTGACCGACTACGGCTTCATCGGCCACCCGTTCCGCAAGGACTTCCCGGTCTCCGGCTACGTGGAAATGCGCTACGACGCGGAACAGAAGCGCGTGGTGTACCAGCCTGTGACCATCGAGCCGCGCGAAAACGTGCCGCGCGTGATCCGCGAAGAAAACTACGGGAAGTAAGAAATGGCTGAAATTAAGAATTACACCCTGAACTTTGGTCCTCAGCACCCTGCAGCGCACGGCGTGCTGCGTCTGGTGCTGGAGCTGGACGGTGAGGTGATCCAGCGCGCCGACCCGCATATCGGCCTGCTGCACCGCGCCACCGAGAAGCTGGCCGAGCAGAAGACCTACCTGCAATCCGTGCCGTACATGGACCGCCTGGACTATGTGTCCATGATGTCCAACGAGCACGCCTACGTGATGGCGATCGAGAAGCTGCTGGGCTTGGAAGTGCCGGTACGCGCGCAGTACATCCGCGTGATGTTCGACGAGATCACCCGCCTGCTGAACCACCTGCTGTGGCTGGGCGCGCACGCGCTGGACGTGGGCGCCATGGGCCCGTTCCTGTACGCCTTCCGCGACCGCGAAGACCTGATGGACTGCTACGAAGCCGTGTCCGGCGCGCGTATGCACGCGGCTTACTACCGTCCGGGCGGCGTGTATCGCGACCTGCCGGACTCCATGCCGCAGTACAAGGCATCGCTGATCCGCAACGCGAAAGCGCTGGCCGAGCGTAACGAAAACCGCCAGGGTTCGCTGCTGGACTTCATCGAAGACTTCACCAAGCGCTTCCCGACCTACGTCGACGAATACGAAACCCTGCTGACCGACAACCGTATCTGGAAACAGCGTACCGTCGGCATCGGCGTCGTGTCCCCTGAGGACGCGATGGCGATGGGCTTCACCGGCGCCATGCTGCGCGGTTCGGGCATCGCCTGGGACGTGCGCAAGAAGCAGCCGTACGAGGTGTACGACAAGATGGACTTCGACATCCCGGTCGGCACCAACGGCGACTCCTACGACCGCTACCTGGTACGTATCGAAGAGATGCGCCAGTCCAACCGCATCATCAAGCAATGCGTGGCCTGGCTGAAGGCGAACCCGGGTCCTGTCATGACCAGCAACCGCAAGGTGGCGCCGCCATCGCGCGTGGACATGAAGACCAATATGGAATCGCTGATCCACCACTTCAAGCTGTTCACCGAAGGCTTCCACGTACCGGAAGGCGAGGCTTACAGCGCGGTGGAGCACCCGAAAGGCGAATTCGGTATCTACCTGATCTCCGATGGCGCCAACAAGCCATACCGTATGAAGATCCGCGCACCGGGCTTTGCCCACCTGCAGGGTCTGGACGAAATGTCGCGCGGCCACATGATCGCCGACGCCGTGACCATCATCGGTACCCAGGACATCGTTTTCGGTGAAATCGACCGCTAAGGGCTAGAAATGCTGTTATCCCAAGAATGCTATAAAAAAATCGACCGCGAGCTGGCCAAGTATCCGGCCGACCAGCGCCAGTCGGCCGTGATGGCCGCGCTGGCCCACGCCCAGGTGGAACTGGGCTGGGTTTCGCCAGAAGTGATGAAGGAACTGGCTGACTACATCCGCATGCCGGCCATCGCCGTGCAGGAAGTCGCGACCTTCTACAACATGTACAACCTGAAGCCGGTCGGCAAGCACAAGATCACCGTGTGCACCAACCTGCCATGCGCACTGTCGGGCGGCGTGAAGGCGGCCGAGCACCTGAAGGCCAAGTTCGGCATCGACTTCCGCGGCACCACCGAAGACGGTGAGTTCACCCTGATGGAAGGCGAGTGCATGGGCGCCTGCGGCGACGCACCGGTCATCCTGGTGAACAACCACCGCATGTGCTCCCACATGAGCAACGACAAACTGGACGCCCTCGTGGAGGAACTGAAGAAATGACCTGCCTGCACGACCGTCACATCAATCCGCTGATCCTGAAAGACCTGAACGGCGACAACTGGCACCTGGCCGACTACGTGAAGCGTGGCGGCTATTCGGCGCTGCGCAAGATCCTGGAAGAGAAGATCCCGCAAGAGCAGATCATCGCCGACCTGAAGACCTCCGGCCTGCGCGGCCGCGGCGGTGCGGGTTTCCCGACCGGCCTGAAATGGTCCTTCATGCCGCGCCAGTTCCCTGGCCAGAAATACCTCGTCTGCAACACCGACGAAGGCGAACCGGGCACCTTCAAGGACCGCGACATCATCCGCTACAACCCGCACGCACTAATCGAAGGCATGGCCATCGGCGCGTACGCGATGGGCATCACCGTGGGCTACAACTATATCCACGGCGAGATCTTCCAGGACTACCTGCGCTTTGAAGAAGCGCTGGAAGAGGCGCGCGCCGCCGGCTTCCTGGGCGACAAGATCATGGGTTCGGACTTCAGCTTCCAGCTGCACGCGCACCACGGTTACGGCGCCTACATCTGCGGCGAAGAAACCGCGCTGCTGGAGTCGCTGGAAGGCAAGAAGGGCCAGCCGCGCTTCAAGCCGCCGTTCCCTGCGTCGTTCGGCCTGTACGGCAAGCCGACCACCATCAACAACACCGAGACCTTCGCGGCCGTCCCGTTCATCCTGAACATGGGCGCCGAGAACTATCTGGCACTGGGCAAGCCAAACAACGGCGGCACCAAGATCTTCTCGATCTCGGGCGACGTTGAGCGTCCAGGCAACTACGAAGTCCCACTGGGCACCCCGTTCGCCAAGCTGATGGAGCTGGCCGGCGGTATGCGCGGCGGCAAAAAGATCAAGGCTGTGATCCCTGGCGGTTCGTCCGCCCCGGTGATTCGCGGCGAGATCATGATGCAGACCGACCTCGATTACGATTCGATCGCCAAAGCCGGCTCCATGCTGGGTTCGGGCGCCGTGATCGTGATGGACGAGACGCGCTGCATGGTGAAAGCCCTGGAACGCCTGGCCTACTTCTACTACGAAGAGTCCTGCGGCCAGTGCACTCCGTGCCGTGAAGGCACCGGCTGGATGTACCGCATGATCCACCGTATCGAAAACGGCCAGGGCCGTGCTTCGGACCTGGACATGCTGAACTCCATCGCCGACAACATCCAGGGCCGCACCATCTGCGCGCTGGGCGATGCTGCCGCTATGCCGGTACGCGCCTTCGTCAAGCAGTTCCGCGAAGAATTTGAATATCACGTCGAACACAAGCACTGCCTGGTGCCTGTTTCGGCTTACTAAGCTGCGATTATCATGGTTGAAATCGAAATTGACGGCAAAAAGGTAGAAGTCCCTGCGGGTAGCATGGTGATGGACGCCGCCAACAAGCTGGGTACCTACATCCCGCACTTCTGCTATCACAAGAAATTGTCGATCGCTGCGAACTGCCGTATGTGCCTGGTCGAAGTGGAGAAGGCGCCTAAGCCTCTGCCAGCATGCGCCACGCCGGTATCGGCTGGCATGGTCGTGAAGTCCGCCTCCGACAAGGCTGTGCAAGCACAGAAGTCGGTGATGGAATTCCTGCTGATTAACCACCCGCTGGATTGCCCAATCTGCGACCAGGGCGGCGAATGCCAGCTGCAGGATCTGGCAGTCGGCTACGGCAAGATGGAATCCCGCTACGAAGAAGAGAAGCGCGTTGTGCCTCCGAAGGCCGGCTCCTCGCTGGTGGCGATGGAAGAGATGTCGCGCTGCATCCACTGCACCCGTTGCGTGCGTTTCGGCCAGGAAGTGGCCGGCGTGATGGAACTGGGCATGCTGGGCCGCGGCGAGCATTCCGAGATCACCACCTTCGTTGGCGAAGCGGTGAACTCCGAAATGTCGGGCAATATGATCGACCTGTGCCCAGTCGGCGCACTGACCTCGCGTCCATTCCGCTACAGCGCCCGTACCTGGGAACTGTCGCGCCGCAAATCGGTCTCCCCGCACGACTCCACCGGCGCGAACCTGATCGTGCAAGTGAAGCAGGGCTCCGTGAAGCGTGTGCTGCCGTTCGAGAACGACGACGTCAACGAGTGCTGGATTTCCGACAAGGACCGCTACTCCTACGAGGCGCTGGACAGCGCCGAGCGCCTGACCAAGCCAATGCTGAAGCAGGGCGGCGAGTGGAAAGAAGTTGATTGGCAAGTCGCTCTGGAATACGTGGCGCACGGCCTGAAGAACATCAAGCACGAACACGGCGCCGACTCGCTGGCCGCTTACGCGACCGCGCATTCGACCGTGGAAGAACTGGCCCTGCTGAAGAAGCTGATGCACGGCGTGGGTTCGGAGAACGTGGACTTCCGTCTGCGCCAGTCCGACTTCGCGCTGGACGGCGAAGTGAAGCCTTGGCTGGGCATGCCGATTGCCGAACTGTCGCACCTGCAGCGCGTATTCGTGATCGGTTCCTTCCTGCGTAAGGACCACCCGCTGTTCGCGACCCGCATCCGCGCGGCCGTGAAAGCTGGCGGCAAGCTGTCCGTGCTGCACGCGTCCAACGACGAAAACCTGATCACCACCGCCAACAAGATCATCGCTGCGCCGTCCGACTGGCTGGCCGCGCTGTCCGGCGTTGTTGCCGCTGTCGCCAAAGCCAAGGGCGTTGCCGCTCCGGCCGGCTTCGAAGGCGTGGTTGCTTCCGCTGAAGCGGAAGCCATCGCTGAATCGCTGGTCGGCGGCGAGCGCAAGGCCGTGTTCCTGGGTAACGCCGCCGTGGCGCATCCGGAGGCGTCCAAGCTGCACGCTGCTGCGCAGTGGATCGCAGAACAGACCGGCGCCAAGCTGGGCTACCTGACCGAAGCAGCCAACACCGTTGGCGGCTACCTGGTCGGCGCTACCGCGAAGAACGCCGCTCCGGCCTTCTCCGCACCGAAGAAGGCTTACGTCCTGCTGAACGCCGAGCCAGAACTCGACGCAGCCAACCCGCAAGCGGCCAAGGCTGCACTGAACGCCGCCGAAATGGTGGTGGTGATGTCCGCCTTCAAGCACGGCGCCGACTACGCCGACGTGCTGCTGCCGATCGCTCCGTTCGCCGAGACTTCCGGCTCCTTCGTCAACGCCGAAGGCCGCCTGCAGTCGTTCAACGGCACCGTCAAGCCAATGGGCGACGCCCGTCCGGCCTGGAAAGTGCTGCGCGTCCTGGGTAACATCCTGGGCCTGGGCGGCTTCGACTACGAAACTTCGGAATCGATCCGCGACGAACTGTTCGAAAAAGGCGCCGACCTGTCGGCCAAGCTGTCGAACGTATCGCGCAAAGCTGCCGTTGCCGGCGTGCCGTTCGCGGTGCAAGGCCTGCAGCGTATCGCCGACGTGCCGATCTACTTCGCCGACGCCCTGGCGCGCCGTTCCGGCCCGCTGCTGGCGACCGCCGACGCAGCCGCGCCGAAAGCGCACCTGTCCAGCGCCGCTGCACAGCAGATCGGTGTCAAGGCTGGCGACAAGGTCGAAGTGAAGCAGGGCTCCGGCTTTGCGATCCTGGAAGCCACCATCGACGCCGGCCTGCCAGCGAACGTGGTGCGCGTGTCTGCCGCACACGCATCGACCTCGATGCTGGGCGCGATGTTCGGTGAAATCACCGTTGCCAAAGCAGGGGAGGGCAAGTAATGGCTCTGCCAGAAATGATTGATTCGATTAAAGCGATGGGCGAGGCCAACCTCGGCACCTTCTGGCCGTTCGTCTGGACCATGGCCAAGATCCTGTGCGTGACCCTGCCCCTGATGGGCCTGGTCGCCTACCTGACCCTGTGGGAGCGTAAGCTGCTGGGCTGGATCCAGATCCGTATCGGCCCGAACCGCGTAGGCCCGAACGGCCTGCTGCAGCCGATCGCCGACGCGCTGAAACTGCTGTTTAAAGAGATCATCGTCCCGACCAAGTCGAACAAGTCCCTGTTCTTCATCGGTCCTGTGATGACCATCATGCCGGCGCTGGCTTGCTGGGCGGTGGTGCCGTTCGCCCCGGGCGCTGCCCTGGCCGACGTCAACGCCGGCCTGCTGCTGATCATGGCAATCGCCTCGATGGAGGTGTACGGCATCATCATCGCCGGCTGGTCCGCCAACTCGAAGTACTCCTTCATGGGCGCGATGCGTGCATCGGCACAGATGGTGTCCTACGAAATCGCGATGGGCTTCTGCCTGGTGATCGTACTGATGGTGGCGGGTTCCCTGAACCTGTCCGAGATCGTCGCCGGCCAGCAGAAGGGCATGATGGCCGACATGGGCCTGAACCTGTTCTCCTGGAACTGGCTGCCGCTGCTGCCGATCTTCGTGGTCTACCTGGTGTCCGGCCTGGCCGAATGCAACCGCCACCCGTTCGACGTGGTGGAAGGCGAGTCCGAGATCGTCGGCGGCCACATGGTCGAATACGGCGGCATGGCTTACGCCATGTTCTTCCTGGCGGAATACGCCAACATGATCCTGATCGGCCTGCTGGCATCGATCATGTTCCTGGGGGGCTGGTCCGCTCCGATCGCAGCGCTGGAAATCGGCGGTGTGTTCGGCGGCTTCTTCTGGCTGTTCATCAAGACCTTCTTCATCGTATCGCTGTTCATCTGGACGCGTGGCACCTTCCCACGCTACCGCTATGACCAGATCATGCGTTTGGGCTGGAAAGTGTTCATCCCACTGACCCTGGTGTACCTGGTGTTCGTGGCGACCTGGATGCAGACCTCCTGGAATATTTGGAAGTAAGAGAGCGAATACGAAATGGACCGATTGAAAGACTTCTTCGGCAGCTTCATGCTGACCGAACTGTTCAAGGGGATGGCGCTGACCGGCAAATACATGTTTGCCAAGAAGATCACCGTCCAGTTCCCGGAAGAGAAGACCCCGATCTCGCCGCGTTTCCGCGGCCTGCACGCCCTGCGCCGTTATCCGAACGGCGAAGAGCGCTGCATCGCCTGCAAACTGTGCGAAGCAGTTTGCCCGGCGATGGCGATCACCATCGAGTCGGAGCAGCGTGACGACGGCAGCCGCCGTACCACCCGCTACGACATCGACCTGACCAAGTGCATCTTCTGCGGCTTCTGCGAAGAATCCTGCCCGGTGGACTCGATCGTCGAGACGCACGTACTGGAATACCACGGCGAAAAGCGCGGTGACCTGTACTACACCAAGGAAATGCTGCTGGCCGTGGGCGACCGCTACGAAGCGGAAATCGCGGCCAACCGCGAAGCCGACGCCAAGTACCGCTGATCGCCGAGGTTAAAGATAATGAACTTCACTAATATCCTGTTCTACGTGTTCGCTGCCATCCTGGTGCTGGCATCGCTGCGCGTTATCACTGCACGCAATCCGGTGCAAGCTGCGCTGTTCCTGGTGCTGGCCTTCTTCCAGGCGGCCGGCATCTGGATGCTGCTGAAAGCTGAATTCCTGTCCATCGTGCTGGTGCTGGTGTACGTCGGCGCCGTCATGGTCCTGTTCCTGTTCGTCGTGATGATGATCGACATCGACCTCGACAAGCTGCGTGCGGGCTTCTGGAATTACCTGCCGGTGGCTGCCGTCGTCGGCGGCGTGATCGTGGTGGAAATGGCTGCCGTCATCTGGCGCGCCTTCCCATCGACCGGCACCGCGGTTCCTGCAGCGGCCAACACCATCGGCCAGACCAAGGCCCTCGGCCTGAAGATCTACACCGAGTACATCTACGCGTTTGAAATCGCGGCGGTGGTACTGCTGGTGGCGATCGTGGCTGCCGTGGCACTGACCCTGCGCAAGCGCAAAGACACCAAGTTCTTCGACCCGGCAGAAGCTGTCCGCGTCAAGCGTAACGACCGCCTGAAGATCGTGAAGATGGACGCTACCGTCCACGCTCCGGTCGCCGCTGCGGAAACCAAGGAGGCACCATGACTTTATCCTCGGTACTGATCCTGGGCGCGATCCTGTTCGCGATCTCGATCGTCGGTATTTTCCTGAACCGCAAGAACGTCATCGTCCTGCTGATGGCCATCGAACTGATGCTGCTGGCAGTGAACATGAACTTCATCGCGTTCTCGCACTACCTGGGCGACGCGGCCGGGCAGATCTTCGTCTTCTTCATCCTGACCGTGGCGGCTGCCGAATCGGCAATCGGCCTCGCGATCCTGGTGGTGATGTTCCGTAACCTGGACACCATCAACGTGGAAGACCTGGACAGCCTCAAAGGCTAAGTTAAATCCTCGAATAATAGATAAGGTAAATCATGACGGGGCAACTTAACCCAACCCTCCTTCTGGCCGTTCCGCTGGCGCCGCTGGCAGGTTCCGCAATCGCGGGCCTGCTGGGCACCAAGTTCTTCGGCAATGTCGTCGGCCGCAAGGTGTCGCATACCGCGACCATCCTGGGCGTGCTGATCGCTTTCCTGATCTCGTTCCAGACCCTGCTGCAGGTGATGGATGGCGCCACCTTCAACGGTGACGTCTACCGCTGGATGACCGTGGCCGGCGTCAAGCTGGCGGTCGGCTTCCAGATCGACACGCTGACCGCGATGATGATGAACGTGGTGACGTTCGTGTCGCTGATGGTGCACATCTACACCATCGGCTACATGGCGGAAGATGAAGGCTACAACCGCTTCTTCTCCTACATCTCGCTGTTCACCTTCTCGATGCTGATGCTGGTGATGTCCAACAACTTCCTGCAGCTGTTCTTCGGCTGGGAAGCTGTGGGCCTGGTGTCCTACCTGCTGATCGGTTTCTGGTACACCCGCCCGACCGCCATTTTCGCCAACATGAAGGCCTTCCTGGTCAACCGTGTGGGTGACTTCGGCTTCATCCTGGGCATTGGCCTGATCCTGGCTTACACCGGTTCCATGGACTACCAGGAAGTGTTCGCCAAGAAGGACGCGCTGATCAACGGTACCCTGCCGGGCACCGACTGGGCGCTGATCTCGGTGGCCTGTATCTGCCTGTTCATCGGCGCGATGGGCAAGTCGGCGCAGTTCCCGCTGCACGTCTGGCTGCCTGACTCGATGGAAGGCCCGACCCCGATCTCGGCACTGATCCACGCTGCAACCATGGTTACCGCCGGTATCTTCATGGTGACCCGCATGTCGCCGCTGTTCGAAATGTCGGATGCTGCGCTGTCCGTGATCCTGGTGGTGGGTTCGATCACCGCGCTGTTCATGGGCTTCATGGGCATCATCCAGAACGACATCAAGCGCGTGGTGGCTTACTCGACCCTGTCGCAGCTGGGCTACATGACCGTGGCGCTGGGCGCCTCCGCTTACTCGGTGGCCGTGTTCCACCTGATGACCCACGCGTTCTTCAAGGCGCTGCTGTTCCTTGGCGCCGGCGCCGTCATCATGGCGATGCACCACGACCAGGACATCCGCAATATGGGCGGCCTGAAGAAGTACCTGAAGATCATCTGGATCACCTCGCTGCTGGGCTCCCTGGCGCTGATCGGTACCCCAGGCTTATCCGGCTTCTACTCGAAGGACATGATCATCGAAGCGGTGCACGCGACCCATATCCCGGGCGCTGGCTTTGCCAACTTCGCTGTGCTGGCAGGCGTGTTCGTGACCGCGTTCTATTCCTTCCGTATGTACTTCCTGGTGTTCCACGGTCCGGAAAACTTCGGCAAGGAGCATCACCACGACCACGCGTCGCACCATGCTGACGAAGGCGAAGAAGACGACCACGGCCACCACGGCCTGGCGCCAGGCGAGAAGCCGCATTCGCCAGGCCTGGTAGTGACCCTGCCGCTGATCCTGCTGGCTATCCCGTCGGTCCTGATCGGCGCGATCGCGATCCAGCCGATGCTGTTCGGCGATTTCTTCAAGGGCGTGATCTTCGTCGGTGAAAACCACGGCGCAATGGAAGCACTGCACCACCACTTCCACGACTGGCTGAGCATGGCCCTGCACTCGGTGCAGACCGCGCCTCTGTGGCTGGCTGTCGCCGGTGTGGCCACCGCGTACTACTGCTACATGGTCAACCCGAAGGTGCCGGAAGCCTTCTACAAGACCCTGAAGCCGCTGCACACCCTGCTGGACAACAAGTACTACATGGACAAGTTCAACGAGGCTGTCTTTGCCCGCGGCGCACGCCTGCTGGGCGAGGGCCTGTGGAGCGCGGGCGACCGCACCATCATCGATGGCTTGTTCGTGAACGGTTCCGCGAAAGTGGTGGGCTGGTTCTCCGGCATCACCCGCGTGTTCCAGACCGGCTACATCTATCACTACGCCTTCGTGATGATCATCGGTATCCTGGGCTTCCTGGTGTACTTCCTGCCGTTTTGGCACGCTTAACAGCTGACGCAAAAGAGATAACAAATGCAGTCAACGACTAATCTTTCTACTTACCTGAGCCTGTCGATCTGGGTGCCGATCGTCTTCGGCCTGATCGTGCTGGCCATCGGCCGCGATTCGCGTGCCGGCATGGTGCGTGTGCTGTCGCTGGTGGGCGCGCTGGTCTCGCTGGTGCCGACCATCCCGCTGTTCACCCAGTTCGACAAAGCTGCCCACGGCATGCAATTCGTGGAGAAGGCTCCATGGATCGAACGCTTCAACATCTTCTACTCGCTGGGTATTGACGGCCTGTCGATGTGGTTCATCCCCCTGACCGCCTTCATCACCATCATCGTGGTGATATCGGCGTGGGAAGTGATCACCGAGCGCGTGGCGGAATACATGGGCGCGTTCCTGATGCTGTCCGGCCTGATGATCGGCGTATTCGCCGCCACCGACGGCCTGCTGTTCTACTTCTTCTTCGAAGCGACCCTGATCCCGATGTACATCATCATCGGCGTGTGGGGCGGCCAGAACCGCATCTACGCAGCGTTCAAGTTCTTCCTCTACACCTTCTTCGGCTCGCTGCTGACGCTGGTTGCCATCATCTACCTGTACAACAAGTCCGGTAGCTGGGACATCCTGGCGTGGCACAAGCTGCCGCTGACGCTGAAAGAGCAGACCCTGATCTTCTTCGCCTTCTTCATGGCCTTCGCCGTGAAGGTGCCGATGTTCCCAGTCCACACCTGGCTGCCGGACGTGCACGTGGAAGCGCCGACCGGCGGTTCCGCCGTGCTGGCCGCGATCATGCTGAAGCTGGGTGCTTACGGCTTCCTGCGATTCTCCATGCCGATCGCGCCTGACGCGTCGCGCGAATACGCCTGGTTCATCATCGGCCTGTCGCTGATCGCTGTGATCTACATCGGCCTGGTGGCCCTGGTGCAGAAAGACATGAAGAAACTGGTGGCGTATTCGTCCATCGCGCACATGGGCTTCGTGACCCTGGGCCTCTTCATGTTCAACGACATGTCGGTGCAGGGCGGTATCGTGCAGATGGTGTCGCACGGCTTCATCTCCGGCGCCATGTTCCTGTGCATCGGCGTGCTGTATGACCGCATGCACTCGCGCCAGATCGCCGACTACGGTGGCGTCGTGAACAAGATGCCTAAGTTCGCCGCACTGTTCATCCTGTTCTCCATGGCCAACTGCGGCCTGCCAGCCACCTCCGGCTTCGTGGGCGAGTTCATGGTGATCCTGGGCGCCGTGCAGTTCAACTTCGTGACCGGTATCGCGGCGGCGACCGCCCTGATCTTCGGCGCGGCTTACTCCCTGTGGATGGCCAAGCGCGTGATCTTCGGCGCCATCACCAACCCGCACGTGGAAGAACTGACCGACGTCAACAATCGCGAGTTCCTGATGCTGGGCATCCTGGCAATCGCCGTACTGTATATGGGCCTGTACCCAGCCCCATTTACCGACGTGATGCAAGTATCCGTGGCCGACCTGCTGGCGCATGTCGCCCAGAGCAAGCTGCCAGCCGTTGTGGCCCCTTGATAGCAGATAGGACCAAGTTTTCATGAATACCACTAACCTGATCCCGCTCTACGCAGAAGTCTTTCTGCTGATCGCCGCTTCGGCGATCCTGCTGATCGACATGTTCCTGGACCAGAGCAAACGTGCGGTCACTTACATGCTGTCGCTGGCCGCACTGGCCGGCGCCGCAGTGTTCAGCTTTGGCGATTACAGCCAGGGCACGACCGTGTACGCGTTCTCGAACATGTTCATCAGCGACCCGATGGGTAACCTGCTGAAGCTGTTCTCCTACCTGACCATGGGCATGACCCTGGTGTATGCCCGCCAATATTCCACCGACCGTGGCATGTTGGGCGGTAACCTGGGCGGCGAGTTCTACGTCCTGGCGCTGTTCTCCATGCTGGGCCAGATGGTGATGATCTCGGCTAACAGCTTCCTGTCCATCTACCTGGGCCTGGAACTGATGTCGCTGTCGCTGTACGCCCTGGTGGCCCTGCGCCGCGACGACGCACGTGCGACCGAAGCTGCGATGAAGTATTTCATCCTGGGCGCGCTGGCTTCCGGCTTCCTGCTGTACGGCATGTCGATGCTGTACGGCGCCACCGGCTCGCTGGAAATCGGCGAAGTGGCCAAGAAGATCGGCTCCGGCACCCTGGACAAGTCGATCCTGACCTTCGGCCTGGTGTTCGTGGTGGCCGGCCTGGCCTTCAAGCTGGGCGCCGTGCCGTTCCACATGTGGGTACCGGACGTCTACCAGGGCGCGCCGACCGGCGTGACCCTGCTGCTGGGCGGCGCACCGAAGCTGGCGACCTTCGCCATCTGCGTGCGCCTGCTGGTGGAAGGCATGCTGCCAATGGCATTCGACTGGCAGGAAATGCTGATGATCCTGGCGGTGCTGTCGCTGGCCATCGGTAACCTGACCGCGATCGCCCAGACTAACCTGAAGCGTATGCTGGCTTACTCCACCATCGCTCAGATGGGCTTCGTGCTGCTCGGCCTGATGGCCGGCGTGGTGGGCCAATCGCAGGCCAACGCCGCTGCCGCTTACTCGGCTGCCATGTACTACGCCATCACCTACGTGATGACCACCGTCGGCTCCTTCGGCCTGATCATGGTCCTGGCGCGCCAGGGCTTCGAAGCGGAAGAGATCGACGACTTCAAGGGCCTGTCCAAGCGCAGCCCAGGCTACGCGCTGCTGATGTCCGTGCTGATGTTCTCGCTGGCCGGCGTGCCTCCGATGATGGGCTTCGCGGCCAAGTTCGCGGTGCTGCAGTCGGTGCTGACCACCGGCGCCGTGTGGCTGACCGTGTTCGCCGTGATGTTCTCGCTGGTGGGCGCGTTCTACTACATCCGCATCGTGAAGGTCATGTGGTTCGACGAAGCGACCGATACCGCTCCGCTGTCGGTTGCCAGCGACAAGGGCCTGGTACTGGCACTGAACGGCCTGGCCGTTGTGGTGCTGGGTATGATCCCCGGTCCGCTGCTGAACGCCTGCATGTCGGCGATCTCCAAGACCCTGGCTTCCTGATCGCCCGATCGATGGACGTCAATGCATCATCCTGGCTGGTCATCCTGCTCGCAGTGGTGGCCGCCAACCTGCCTTTCCTGAACGAGAAGGTGTTTGCCCTGGTTCCCCTGAAAGCCGCCAAGAAGCCATTCCTGGTGCGGCTGGGGGAGCTGGCGGTGCTGTATGTCGTCGTTGGCGGCATCGGCATGGCCCTCGAATCCCGCATCGGCACCGCGTTTCCACAGAACTGGGAGTTCTACTGGGTCGCGGCGTTCGCATTCCTGGTATTTGCATTCCCTGGCTTCGTGGTACGCTACCTGCGTAAACACCACTAAAACCGGTAAACCTGGGTCTGACCCAAGGGTCAGACCCGGATCTGCTGCGGGCGCGGGCCATCATCCGCAAGACCGTACAGGGTCTGACCCTTGGGTCAGACCCAGGTTTACCGGTTTGAAAGAAGACATGGACAAGCACCTAAAAGAAACCAAGATAGAAGGCAGCATTGCCTACGACGGCGGCTTCCTGAAAGTCCACCGCGACACGGTAGCCCTGCCCGACGGCAAGCACACCTCGCGCGAGTACATCAAACACCCCGGCGCCGTCGTGATCATCCCCGTGCTGGACGACGGCACGATCCTGCTGGAGCGCCAGTACCGCTACCCGAACGACCGCGTCTTCATCGAACTCCCGGCCGGCAAGATCGACCCGGGTGAAGACCCGCTGGCCTGCGCCATCCGCGAGCTGGAAGAAGAAACCGGCTACACCGGCACCGACTGGCAGTTCGTCTGCACCATCCACAACGCCATCGCCTACTCGGACGAGCACCTGGACATCTACCTGGCGCGCGGCCTGACCGCCGGCGAGGCCAAACTGGACGAAGGCGAGTTTATTGAAACCTTCACCGCCACGGTGGATGAAATGCTGGACTGGGTGCGCAACGGCCAGATCACCGACGTGAAAACCGTGATCGGCGCCTTCTGGCTCGATAAGCTGCGCTCAAACGCCTGGAAGCTGGACTGAGGCCATGTACATCCTGCGCTTCCTGCTGCTGGTTGCCGCGCTGAGCGCAGGCCAGGCGCAGGCGGCGCAGGTCAAGCGCACGCCGTTCCAGATCCGCTGCGAGGATACGATCAGCAAAACGGTGTCGGTGCTGTCGGCGCGCCAGAGCGGCTACACGGTCAACACCCAGCTGTCGTACAAGCAGCTGTCCGCCATGAAGACGGACAAGATGCCGGCCACCGGTTTCGTGCTCGGCCTGACCCGCACCGAATCGCGCGTGCAGATTGGTCTCGATGGCCCGATGCTGACCGACCCGGTAAGCGGCTACGAATGCGTGGCGCCGCAGATCAAGGTGCAACTGACCTATGCGCCGGTGCGCATTTATGTCGGCAATGAATTCCCGCCGGGCAGTTGCGGGTATGCGGAGATTCTGTCGCATGAATTGCGGCACATGAATGCGTATATGGAGCATCTGCCCAAGGTCGAGGAGATCGTGCGCTCCGCGCTGGCGCGGCGCTTTGAGGCCAAGCCGCTGTACGCACCGGCCGGCACCGCGCGTTCCGCCCTGGCGCATGAAATCGACAGCGGCTGGATGCCGTACATCAAAGCCGAAATGGCCAAGGTGGAGGCGCTGCAGGCCGCCATCGACTCGCCGGCCGAATACGCCCGCCTGGGCAAAGCGTGCAACGGTGAGATACAAAGTATTTTGAGAAAGTCACGTAGCAAAAAATGAATCGCTATTTCGCATTGATCCCAGCCGCCGGAGTCGGCGCGCGCATGGCGGCGGCCAGCCCCAAACAGTATTTGCCGATCAACGGCGTGCCGATGCTGCAGCATACGCTGGAAGCTTTCCGCCGCAGCGATCTGATCGCCCACACCTACGTCGTGGTCAGCGCCGGCGACGGCTATATCGATTCGGTGACGCCGGAGCGCGGCGTGACTGTCCTGCGCTGCGGCGGCGCCACGCGCATGGATTCGATCCTGAACGGCCTGCGCGCGATCCGCGCCGAAGTGAGCGACGACGATATGGTGCTGGTGCATGATGCCGCGCGCCCCGGCTTGACGCCAGCCTTGATCGCCAAGCTGATCGCCACTGTGGGCGAGCACGAAGGCGGCGGGCTGCTTGCGCTGCCGGTGGTGGACACGGTAAAGTCCACGCGCTCGGGCGCGGTGGAGACCACGCCGCGCGATGGCTTGTGGCTGGCGCAGACGCCGCAGATGTTTTCTTACGCGCTGCTGCTGCGGGCCTTGGCGCTTGCGCCGGACCCGAATGCGATCACCGACGACGCCAGCGCGGTCGAGATGCTGGGGTATTCGCCCAAGCTGGTCGAAGGCCATCCACGCAATATGAAGGTGACGCTGCCGACTGACATCGCCATCGCAGAAATGTATTTAGGACAGGATTCTCAAAAATGACGCAACTCCCATTCCGTATCGGCCAGGGTTATGACTCGCACCGCCTGGTGGAAGGCCGCAAGCTGATACTCGGCGGGGTCGAGATCCCGCACGAGCGCGGGCTGCTGGGGCATTCGGATGCCGATGCGCTGCTGCATGCGATTACCGACGCCATCCTGGGCGCGGCGGCTTTGGGCGATATCGGCAAGCACTTCCCGGACACCGCCGAAGAATTCCGCGGCGCCGACTCGCGCGTGCTGCTGCGCGAAGCTGCCAAGCGGGTGCGCGCCACCGGCTACGATATCGGCAACGTCGACTGCACCATCATCGCCCAGCGCCCGAAGATGGCGCCGCACATCGCCACCATGGCAGCCAACATCGCCGCCGACCTCGGCGTGCCGGTCGGCCACGTGAACGTGAAAGCCAAGACCAACGAAACGCTCGGCTACCTTGGCCGCGAAGAAGGCATCAACGCCGAAGCCGTGGCATTGCTCGTGCTGCGCGCGGGAGCGTAGGCGTGTCGTCCCGCTTGCCGCCGCTGGAGGCGTCTCGCAGCGTGCCGCCCGAAGGCGAAGCCGCGAAGGCCGAAGCCCGCGCACGACGCGATGCGCAGGTGCGCGGGGTGGCTTCGATGCAGGAAATGCGCGAAGCGATCCGCGCCGCCAGCCGTACCGTGCCGGCGATTGACGCCGTGCCGCGCGTGCGCCCGATGAGCGCGACGGCATTTCGCGCCCGCGCCAAGGAAGGCCTGCCATTCCTGGTCCCCGGCGCAGTTGCCCGCTGGCCGATCTGTGCGCTGCAGCCGGATGTGCTGCGGGAACGCTTCGGCGAAGTACACGTACGCGCCCGCGTCGGCGACTACGTCGGCACCGCCTTCGCTCCCGACCGCGCCATGCAAGACATGACCATGCGCGCATACCTCGACCTGGCCGACGCCACCGAAGGCCTGCCGCCATACCTCGGTAACCTCGAACTGCGCGAACTGAATAGCCTGTGCCACTGGCCGACGTACTTCGAAAAGATGGGCCCGCCACGATTCTGGATCGGCCCAGCCGGCACCGTCACGCCACTGCATTGCGATTTCGACGACAACATCTTCGCCCAGGTGTGGGGCACCAAGCGCATCTTCCTCGCGCCGCCACATCACGACGAATTCCTCTACACGCGCGAAGCCAACCCTGTGCTGTTCGGCAGCCCCTTCGACCCGGAGGCGCCAGACTTCGAGCGCTATCCGCTGGCGAAGCGAGCCACCATGCTGGAAGTGATCGTCCAGCCGGGCGACATGCTGTATGTGCCGGCCGGCTGGTACCACCAGGTGCGCGCGCTGACGTTCTCGCTGTCGTCCAACCGGTGGGCGCGTGGCGTGCCGTACTTGATTTCCTGTTAAGTGACGCCAGATGGTGGTCTCCACTAACAATGAGAGACCACTACATGCGTCAATTCGCCACCGCACTCGTATTCGCAGCCGCCGCCATGCTGGGCGGCGTTAGCCATGCTGCCGACACCGTGCCCGCCTATATCGGCAAGCACGTCACCAGCCAGCAGGATACGGATGCGATCAACAAGATCATCCAGGACTTCCAGGCCGCGATCATCAAGAAAGACCAGAAGCTGCTCTCCACCCTGGTACTGAACTCCAACATCCTGTTCGATGCGCCTGCCGATCCGAAGTTCATTGCCGAGGTCCGCAATAAGCTCGACGTCACCTTTGATGGCCTGCGCAGCGGCGGCTTCAACGACTTCGCACGCTTTATCGCCACCAGCAAGGAGCCGGTGGAAGAGAAGTTCTACAACGTGAAGATCACGCAGGACGGCCACGTGGCGTGGGTGATGTTCGATTACGAATTCCAGATCGGCGGCAAGACCCAGAACCACGGCATCGAAACCTGGCAGATGATGAAGAACGCCGACAACCAATGGAAAATCGCCAGCGTGATGTGGACGATGAACCGCCCTTGATGGTAACTATTTCTTCTGCCGAGGGCGGTTGATGTAAGCGAGGACTTGCAGCTTTAGATCTTCAATCTCGGCAGATGTCGCTGGGCGGCCCTGGACTGTTACTTGGCTTCCCTTCCAGAATCCTCTTGGAATTTCCGGGCTGTCCTCATCAAAGATGATGTCTTCGTCGTCCATTGCATGGACTCGGGCCCAATCCGTTTTGCTTAAGCACTTCTCGGATGTAATTTCGGGACTCTCTTCGATTTGCTTTTCGAAATGAGATGACATGGATTTCCTCTGCTGTAAGCGTGTGAATGATAATTACGACTTGTCCTGCAAGCATCCCAGTTGAGCAATAACGTCGCTCTGTGTAAGCAAATCGCTGGTCCTCCTTTGAGATGATTGCGCCGGTAAATACGCACGCGACGTCCACGAAGTCCAAACCGTGGGAGCGAAGATTTTCGATCCTTTTAGATTCGTTCCAAGCAAATTTCATGGTATGCCTGTTAGTGGAAGTCTTCAAGCAAGCGCGGCAGATGGGTTTATTGTCGGGCGGGTGTACGGCACACGTGTTGAGGTGGATCAGGTAACATGTTGGGATGACAAGAGATCTGTTTGAGTATCGCGAGGTGGCGGTGGAGTCGCTGGAGGAGGGCGGCCAGGTGGTGGTGCGTGCGGTGAATGGGCAGGCGTTCAGCCCGGAGATGCGGGTGCAGTGCTCGCAGCGTTTGCGGGACACCAGCGTCTACCCGCTCGGCACCAGCTTCCTGGTGATGGCGAAGATGACCGACCGGCTGGGCGGCGAGCCTTACCTGTACGTCTTCCACGGCGATCCGGTAAAGGTGCTGACGCCGCAGCAGCTGGACACCTTCCTCAACGACCGCCGCCGCTTGCGGATCTAGGAGCGCCGATGAAGCCATTCATCGCAGCCTTGCTTGCCGTGCCAGCGCTGGCCAGCGCGCAGCCCGCCGATCCGCAGCCAGAGGAGCTGCTGCAAATCGTCTTCCCGAAATGGGCAGACGAGGAGGGCGGCCGCGTCGTATCGATCCCCACCAGCACGGTGACGCGCGGCTGGGACACCCGCCAGGGCAAGCAGCGCAAAGTCGCCATCGTCCCGCGCCAGGTGGTGCGCGTGGCGCCCGACCGCCTGGTCCTGCTGGCGGCCATGACGCCGGTTGGCGAAAGCGGCGACCTGCAGGTATCGCACGGCACACCGATTGGCCTGTCTGCCTATACCTTCAAGCCTGGCAAGGATGGCTGGCAGGTGGCCCGGCGTCAGGAACCTTTTGACCTGCAGGGCTTCGAAGGGCGGGTGCAAATGGACGTGGTGCCGCTGCCAGCCGCGCCGCACGCCCTGCACGTAAGCTGGGGCAGTTGCTGGCAGGGGCATTGCGTGGACCTGTTCGCGCTATACGCCATCGGCATGGATGGCGTTCAGGCGCAGCCGCTGGTGCTGCAAAAGATCAAAGGCGGCAATGTGTACTCGCGTCCCGATTGCGTGGACCGGCTGGGTGGATTGCTGCCCGGCCTCGCGCCTCCGGACGGCGCGGATGAGAAGGTGCCGCCGGGGAAGTGCTATGCCGTTGAGGGCCGCTGGGAGATCTCCGGTGGCGGCGCGCTGACCATCCGCTTCAAAGGCGCGATGAGCACCGCCAGCAAACAAGCCAACGAGCCGGCCAGGCGCGTTGACCAGGTGATGAAATTCGAATTCCGTGGCGGGCGCTACGTGCCCGTCTCCGGCAGCAACCCCGTCCCAGACGCATAGGAGACTACCTTGATCAAGATTCGAGAGATTGACCACATCGTGCTGCGCGTTGTCGATGCCGACCGCATGATCCGCTTCTACACCGAAGTCCTTGGCTGCCACATCGAGCGCAGGCAGGACGAAATCGGCCTGATCCAGCTGCGCGCCGGCAGCTCGCTGGTGGACCTGGTCCCGATTGACAAGAAGCTGGGCAAGATGGGTGGCGCAGCGCCGGGCAAGGAAGGCCGCAATGTCGACCACTTCTGCTTCCGCGTCGAACCGTTCGACGAAGCCGCGATCCGCGCCCACCTGACCGCGCACGACGTGCCCAACGGCCCGTCCGAATCGCGCTATGGCGCGGAAGGCGAGGGCCCATCGATCTACGTCAACGACCCCGAAGGCAATACCGTCGAACTGCGCGGCGCGCCATTCCCCGCATAGGCGCCTGGGAATAAGCTTAGCGGTGGCCCGGGTTGTGGAGGATCTCGTCCACGATGGCTTTGAGCCGGGCTTCCTCTTCAGGCTCGATGATGGTGAATTTGCAGCCGAGGTGGAGCTGTTCGCCCAGCAGGAAGGAGCGCACCGAACGCGTGACGCGGACTTCCATCTCGGTGATGGTGATGGATTCGTCGCCCAGGGCCAGCACCACATCGCGCACTTTACGGCCCCGCAGCAAGCCTTTCATCTGGGCCTTCGAGCCACGCAGGCCAAGCCCACCCTGCGACAGATCGAAAACCGTCAGCTCATACGGCGTGGTGCCGTTCATCACGAACGAAGCCTCGAAGACGGAGCCCACCGGCGTTTCAACGCGCTCGAAGGCGCGGCGGTTCAATACCGTGCAGGTCTCGGGGAAGGTCAGTGGGATCAGGTGCGGCTGGCCGGGGAGCGATTTCCAGTCCTGGCTGGATAGCTTGAACTGCATCTTCGAGTTGCCAAGCACCGTGGCAAAGGTGATTTTCCCAGGCGGCAGGACCGACCCTTCGTTCAGCTCCATGACGAAATGGGGCTGCTCGGGATCGACCGACAAGATGCGTCCCAGCACCGGTTCACGGCTGCCTGCGGCATACATGGCGATGCAATCGCCATGGGTGGCCAGCACGGTCAGCGCGTCGCCGATCTCGTCTTCGGTTTCCATCTCAAACGAGTTAGTCGAAGCTGCGAATGGGGCTATCGCATCTTGTGGCCGGGGCGGACCTTTGCGGATCGGCGCGGCATGAGGTTCGTGGAGCAACATAGTGCCTCCTATTAATATCATTCTAGACGGTTAGAACCATCTATCTATAAATTAATAGTAGTCCAGAATTTTCCTCAAAGCAATATCTTTTGCTTAAAGCAAATCAATCTTCTTCGTCATCATCCTTCTTCAATTTCGACGATTTACGGGCCTCATCGGCTGCTGCTTTAAGCTTTGCGGCCTCGCCCATGAACTCATCCACGGTATGGTCCGGGCTTTGGCGCACCTCGGGCGGCAGGATCAGTGACATATACAACTCGTCCCGCAGACGGCCGGCGTTCTCGTAGTTGCGCATCAAAATCAGGCCGGAACCCAAGGCCAGGAAGATGGCGCAGGACGAGATGAAGGCGCGCGGCTTGTGCGGCTTGATGGTGCGCAGGTGGTTATAGATCATCGTCACCAGGATTAACATGACGACATGGTTGCCATAACGCGTGAACACTTCCGCCGACCAGGCATAGGCCAGCACGCCGCTGACGGCCTTCCAGGCGCCGATGGCGACCAGGCCGCTGCCCAGGATGAACAGGTGGCGTCCCAAGCGTGCATGGCCGCCGAACAGGCGATTGGCCAGCGCCCAGACGCCGCTCCACACCATGCCGATGCCAACACCGGATGCAATCACCAGCAGGTAGCGGATGGCCTGGAAGGTGCCGGTATCGGCCAGCGCTTCCGTTACGCCGACGAACAGGGCGATCAGCGCCAGGCCGGCCAGCGCCGGCACGCCGCCTTCCCAGGCGTGCATGGTGGTGTCGGTGACTTCCGCTTCGACCGGGAAGGCGGCATCGCGCACGCGCAGGCGGGTGTGGCCGAGGCGGACCACCGTGGTGCCGTTGATCGGCACCGAAGCCTGGCGCTTGCCATGCACCACGATGCCGTTCTGGCTGCCCAGGTCGCGCATCACCAGGCCGCCGTCTTCGGCCAGTTCCACCACCGCGTGGGTGGCGGCGGTGTGGGCGTCGTCCAGGATGAAATCGTTGTTGTAGCCGCGGCCGATCGTGATCGGCAGCGTGTTCACGCGGTGGCGGTGCAGCACATCGCCATTACGCGCCAGCGTCTCGATGAAAAACGGGCCGTTCATTTCTTGCTCCCGCGCGCCAGCGAATCAAGGAAGGCGCGCGAGGCACGCATGCCGTTTTCATACGACACACCGCGTGCATCGAGGCGGCTTTGCAGGTTCATCTTGCCCTCGTCGGTGCTGGACGTGAGCAGGGCGAAGTCGTACAGGCCGTCGAACTTGCGGTAGGCGCGCACGCACATCACGGCACGCATCGGCAGGCTGGAATTTTTGACGAATTGTTCGGTGCAGATCGGGCCGGTCAGGCGCTTGTCCTTGTGGCTGCCGAAGGCTTCGTTGCGGAAGGAGGCGCTGGACAGCACTGCGAAGCGCACTTCATCAAGGCCGGTGCTCTTCATGTACTGGTGCTGGATCTGCACCTGGCCGGTCTGCAGCGAGCTGGAAACGAACAGCGAGGATTCCATGGCGCAGTTGGTCAGCTCCACCGAGAACGAGTCGCGGTCGTTGGAGCGCCCCCAGCAGCGCATCTGCTCCGACTCGCGCACCGGCACCGAGTAGGGGCCCATGGCTTTGGCGGTCAGCGGCTTGGCAAGCAGCTGGTCGACCATCGCGGCCTGGTGCGCCAGCAGCTGCTGGGCGACGACCGCCGTGAAGTCTTTGGGCGGCTTGGCGTCGGGCGCGACTTTCTTCAGCAGCTCCTGCGCGTACTTGGCCGGCACCAGGAAGGACACCAGTTCGCCGTCCAGGCGCTTGGAGACGTTGACGCCGGCCACTTCGCCGTCCACGGTCACGCTTGGGCCGCCGCTCATGCCGGCGTTGATCGGGCCGGTGAACATCAGTTGCTCGTAGAAGCTGCGCGCGATCACGCCGTTGTAGGCGCCTTCGGAAATGGCGAAGCCCAGGTCGAGCGGGTTGCCGAGGGAGTAGAGGTACTGGCCCTGGGTCAGGCGGGCCGGTTTGTCGAGCTTGAAGTAGCCGGTGCCGTAGCGGTTCACGCGCACCACGGCCAGGTCATGCAGCACGTCCACCGCCAGCAACTCGATGCTGCCGCGCTGGCCTTCGGTATCGACCCATTCGCCGGTGTAGGTGTCCGGATCGAGGGCGAATTGCGAAACCACGTGGTAGTTGGTCAGCACCAGGTTGGAGGTGCCGACCAGGAAGCCGGAGCCGACCGAGGATTGGGTACGGCCGCTTTTCAGCAGCGAGCGTACCTGCAGCAGGTCGGCCTTGGCGGCGGAATAGAGTTTTTGCGCGGTGCTGGATGGCGTCGGCAAGGACACGGCATCCGTAGCGGCAGGGGCGGGCGCCTGCTGCGCATTGGCTGCCACGCACCCCCAGGTCAAAGTCAGTAGTAAAGCCAGTTTAGTGAATTTCATCTATTCCTTGACGCGGGTGCGGGGCGGGGGCTGGATTACAGCTCGCCGTCTTCGGCGGCTGGCGGGTTCACCGGGGTCATCATGTGTCCCAGTTTGAGCGCCTTGGTGTTCAGGTAGTGCTGGTTGAAGGCGTTGCGGTTGACCAGCAGCGGCACACGCTCGGCCACTTCAACTCCCAGGGAGCCCATGGCTGCGATCTTGCGCGGGTTGTTGGTCATCAGCTTCAGGCTCTTCACGCCGAACTGCTTCAGCATCGGTTCGACCAGGGCGTAGTTGCGCTGGTCGGGCTTGAAGCCCAGTTGTTCGTTGGCTTGCACGGTGTCGGCGCCTTGCTCTTGCAGGCGGTAGGCGCGCATCTTGTTGATCAGGCCAATGCCGCGGCCTTCCTGGCGCAGGTAAAGCAGCACGCCGCGGCCTTCCTGGGCGATGCGTTTCAGTGCGCCTTCCAGCTGGGCGCCGCAGTCGCAGCGCTGCGAGAAGAGGACGTCACCGGTCAGGCACTCGGAGTGGACGCGGGCCAGCACGGGCTGGCCGTCGCTGATATCACCCAATACCATGGCCAGGTGCTCCTTGCCGGTGGCGTGTTCGACGAAGGCATGCAGCGTGAACTGGGCCCACGGGGTCGGCAGGGCGCACGACGTGACGTAGTCCAGTTCTTCTTTTACCGGTTGTTCTGCTACGGGCTGCATGTTGCTCTTTCAATCTTTGTATTGTGTAACCCTACAATCATAACAAAGAACCGGTAAATCTGGGTCAGACCCAAGGGTCTGACCCTGGTTTACCGGTTTAAGGCAGGTCGAAGAGCAAGACTTCAACATTGTCCGCCGCAGACAAGACCACCTTCTCCTCACCGGTAATCTTGGCGGCATCGCCACCCTTCAACGCGGTGCCGTTGACCGTCAGCGAACCGCGGATCACGTGGACATAAGCCTGCCGCCCCGCCGCCAGCGTATGTTCCGCGCCGCCCTCGTTCAGGATCGAGGCATAGATATAGGCATCCTGGTGCACCAGCACCGACCCCTCGCGCCCATCCGGCGACGCCACCATCCGCAGCACGCCAGCCTTGCTCTCCGGCGTGAAGTGCTTCTCCTCGTACCCGGGCTCGATCCCGCCCTGCGAAGGCTGGATCCAGATCTGCAGGAAATGCACACCCTCGCGGTTCGAATGGTTGTACTCACTATGCCGCACGCCGGTACCTGCCGTCATGCGCTGCACATCGCCATAGTGCAGTACCGAGCCATTGCCCATGCTGTCCTTGTGTTCCAGCGCCCCGCTCAACACATAGGAAATGATCTCCATGTCGCGGTGGCCGTGGGTGCCAAAGCCCTGGCCTGGCGCCACCTTGTCCTCATTAATCACCAGCAGCGGGCCGAAGCCAACGTGTTTCGGGTCGTAGTAGTGGCCGAAAGAGAAGCTGTGCTTCGAGTCCAGCCAGCCGAAATTGGCGGTACCGCGTTCTTCAGATTTGCGAATTTGCAACATGATTAGCTCCTTGTGCGATAATTTCGATCAGATGTTTCACAGTATATGGGCGGTTCTTCGTGTAAAAAAGCGAATAATTTGCCTTCTTATAATCGAAAATTTCGAATGCTTAGACTCAGCCTGGAAGCCCTGCAAATTGTGGACGCCATCGACCGTGGCGGCTCCTTCGCTGCCGCCGCGCGCGAACTGTTCCGCGTGCCCTCGACCATCTCCTATACCGTGGGCAAGCTGGAGGAGGAGCTGGGCGTGCAGGTGTTCGAGCGCATCGGCCCGCGCGTCGAGCTGACCGCCGCCGGGCGCGAGCTGCTGAAAGAAGGCCGCTACCTGCTCAAGGCCGCAGGCGACCTGGAACAGCGCGTGCGCCGCGTGGCATCGGGCTGGGAGACCGAACTGGCGGTCGGCCTGGATTCGATGTTCAGCGCCACCGTGCTGGCGGACGATGTGGACGCCTTCTACGGCGTGACGCAGCAAACCCGCCTGCGCCTGGTGCAGGAAGCGCTGGGCGGCACCTGGGAAGCCTTGCTCGAACGTCGCGTCGACCTGGTGGTGGGCGCGCCAGGCGACGGGCCAGCCGGTGGCGGCTACGTATCGCAGGCCATCGGCCAACTGAAATGGGTGTTCGCCGTTGCGCCGCACCATCCGTTGGCCAAGGCGCCCGGCCCGCTGGGGCGCAACGACCTGCAGCACCACCGCGCCATCGTGGTCGCCGATTCCTCGCGCCTGCTGGCGCCGCGCACGGTGGGCCTGGTGCTGGGGCAGGACTCGCTGGCGGTACCGACCATGCAGGCCAAATTCGACTACCAGTTGGCCGGGCTGGGTTTCGGCTTCCTGCCGGAACGCTGCGCGCGGCAGGCGATTGCCTCCGGCCTGCTGGTGGAGAAGGCGGTGGAGGAGCCAAAGCCGGACGAAACCTTCTATCTCGCCTGGCGCAGCGGCGAGTCCGGTGCTGCGTTACGCTGGTGGCAAGAGCGCATGCGTGAGCCGGGTTTGTTCGATCGCCTGTGCCGCCACCTGCCGACTGTTGCGAATGGTCAAGAAATGCGCAGATGAGGTAGCTTTCATGTTGACGCCAGCCAACTGTTTCGGAGTACCATAAGGATCGTTTCCTCATGATTTCGAATGTATGACTAGTCCAGCAACTCCAGTGTTTTTAAAGCTACTCGCCGACCGCCAGGGCAAGCCAGGCGGCTTCCTGTTTTGCGGCAGCGGCGAACCGGCGCTGCCGGAGGAGCTGGGCGAGCTCGCCGCCAGGCTGCCGTGCTTCTTCAAGGAGTCGACGGCGGCGCCGCTGTCCGGGCAACTGGCGGCTGCCGGCTTCAAGGCCATGCCGGCCGGCGCCTTGCAGCGCAACGATACCGAATTCGAACTGGTGCTGGAGCCGAAGATCGACTGGATCGAGGGCGATTGGCCCTTGCAGGCGCCACCGCGTTCCACCGGCGCGCAAGCCGCTTCGCGCGCGATGGCGCTGCAGCTGGTGCAACTGGTCACCAACGACGCCGACACCCACGAGATCGAAGAGATCCTGCGCCGCGACCCGACCTTATCCTACCATTTGCTCAAGCTGGTGAACTCGCTCGGCATGGGCACCGGCCGCAAGGTGACGAGCTTCAGCCAGGCGATCCTGATCCTGGGCCGCCAGCAGCTGCGGCGCTGGCTGAACCTGATGCTGTTCGCGGCCCGCAGCGATGATGTGCGCTCGCCGATGCTGCTGGCGCGCGTCTCGGTGCGTGCGCGCACCATGGAATTGCTGGCGCGCGAAACCGGGCAAGGCAAGCAGGTGCAGGAGCAGGCCTTCATGGTCGGCATGTTCTCGCTGCTGGGCGTATTGTTCGGCGTGCCGCTGGGCGAGCTGCTGGCGCCATTGAGCTTGAGCGACGCGGCGCAGCAAGCCTTGCTGTCCAAGTCCGGCGAGCTGGGCGAGCTGCTCGGCATCGTCGAGGCTGCCGAGCATTGCGATATGGTGGCGGTGGCCAAGGGCCTGGAAGCGCTGCAGCTGCCGGCCATGGAGTTCAACCGCCTGGTGGCGGAAGCCAATTTGTGGATGTTGAGCGTAACCAGCGAAGCGGGCGGCAATGGATAAGGACCGGATAGCGCACTGCCTGAAACTCAGCCTGCTGGCCCGCAGCCAGCAGGGTGAGGAGCTGGCGGCTACGCTGGCCGAACTGGATGCCGCGCTGCAGGCGATCCAGTCGGCGCCGCCCGCGCTGCCCGGCGCGGAGATGATGCTCGACCAGGCAGGCTATCTGACGGCGTGGAATGCCGGCGCCGAACACCTGTTCGGCTATCGCGCCAGCGAGGCCCTGGGCCAGCACGTGCTGTTCCTGTACGACGGCGACGATGAAAACGGCGACATCGCCGAAATGGTGCTGGATGCCGACCACGCGGTGGCGGACGTCAAGCGCCGCAAGAAATCCGGCGAAGTCATCCGCGTACGCCTGTCGATTTCGCTGGAGCGCGACGCGGCGGGCCAGCCGACCAGCATGCGGGTGCAGATCGCGCCGCTGATGGAAGGCCTGACGCTGGAGGAAAAGACCAAGCTGCAGGCGCGCATCATCGAGGACAGCGACCAGGGCGTGCTGATTACCGACGCCAATGAACGCATCGTCTCGATCAACGGCGCCTTCACCCGCATCACCGGCTACAGCGCAGCGGAAGCGCTGGGCAAGACGCCGGATCTGCTGCGCTCCGGCGTGCACGACGCCGAATTCCGCGCCAAGGTGCGCGCCGCGATGCAGGGCGCCGGTCCGTGGCGCGGCGAGATCATCGGCAAGCGCAAGAACGGCGAGCTGTTCCCGCAGTCTGTGACCGTCAGCGCGGTGCGCGACGAGCAGGGCGCGATCAGCCATACCTTCTCGCTGTTCTCCGACATCAGCGTGCATAAGGATGCCGAAGCGCGCATGCAGCAGATGGCCAATTACGACTCGCTGACCGGCTTGCCGAACCTTGGCCTGCTGGGGCGCCTGCTGGAGCAGGCCATGACCGAAGCGCGCCGCAAGGGCGAGCATGGCGCGCTGCTGGTGATCGATTTGCCGCGCATGGGCGCCATCAGCGACACCCTGGGCTATGAAGTTTCCAATTCGGTGACGATCGCGGTAGGGCGCCTGTTCCGCCAGGTGCTGCGCGATGAGGACATCCTGGCGCGCCTTGACGGCGGCAGGTTTGCGGCAGCCTTGCCGCAGATCGAGAAGCGCGAGCACGCTGCCATCGTCGCGCAAAAGCTGATGGCGGTGCTGGAGTCGCCGATCCAGATCGGCAGCCACTCGCTGCAGATGAATGCGCAGATCGGCATCGCCGTGTATCCGGAAGATGCGCAGGATGCGCCGGAACTGGTGCGCGGCGCCGAGGCTGCGATGTCGCGCGTGGTGCCGGGCCAGGTGCCGGCGCTGCTGTTCTACAGCGAAGAAATGAACCAGCGCGCCAAGGAGCATCTGCGCATCGAAAGCGAATTGCGGCAGGCGCTGGCGAACAACGAGCTGCTGCTGTACTACCAGCCGAAAGTCAGCCTGCGCAGCGGACGTATCGTCGGTGCGGAAGCGCTGCTGCGCTGGCGCCATCCGGTGCGCGGGCTGGTGTCGCCGGGCGTGTTCATCCCGGTGGCGGAAGAGACGGGACTGATCCTCGAGCTGGGCAACTGGGTGCTGGAGGAGGCCTGCCGCCAGATCGCTGCCTGGCGCGACGCCAACCTGATGATGCCGCCGATTGCCGTCAACCTGTCGGCGCGCCAGTTCGACAGCCAGCTGCCGGAGCGCGTGGCCGACGTGATGGCGCGCCACCAGGTGCATCCCGAGCAGCTGATGCTGGAAATTACAGAGAGCCTGCTGGTGCGCGGCGCCGAGAATGTGATCGCCATCATGAATGAGCTGGTGGCGATGGGCTTGTCGCTGGCGCTGGATGATTTCGGCACCGGCTACTCGTCGCTGGCCTACCTGAAGAAATTCCCGATCAGCACCCTGAAGATCGACCGCGCCTTTGTGGTCGGCCTGCCGTTCGAGGAGAACGATTGCGCCATCGCGCGCGCCATCGTGACCATGGCCAAGCAGCTGCGGCAGGAAATCGTGGCCGAAGGCGTGGAAACCATCGAGCAGATGAGTTTCCTGCGCGAGCTGGGCTGCGACCAACTGCAGGGCTACCTGTTCAGCCAGCCGGTCGGCTCGGCGGACTTCGAACGCATGCTGCGGGAAGGCAAGCGCCTGGCGGTGACTGGGCGGCAGGCGTCGCTGGCCCTATAAAATCCGCCATTCCTGGATCTTTTCTGGGGCCAGGTGGCGGCGCAAACTATCCCTGACGAAACATGAAAGGGATGGGCCATGCTGGATTTCTACTACGTCGACACACCGCAAGGGCAGCAGCTGCTGATGTTCCTGGAAGAGACGCGCCTGCCATTCCGCCGCATCCCCAAGCCGACGTCGCTGGCCCTGGTCGACCACTGGCCGGCCGATGGCGGCGAGCCCTTGCCATTGCAGGATGCCGGCGCGGCGTTGCTCTACCTGGCCGAAAAAGCCGGATCCGGCATTCCCGCCACCATGCGCGGTCGGGTCGAAGCGCGGCAGTGGCTGTTCTGGCAGAAGGCATTCGAGTGCGAGGGCAGAGGCACGGCCGAGCTGTTCGGCGTACTTGAACGCAAGCTGGCGGACAGCGCCTACCTGTGCGGCGAGCAATACACGGTGGCTGACATCGCCTGCTTCCCCTGGGTCAGCACCCGCGGCGCCGAGCTCTCGGCATATCCCAGCCTGGCCCGCTGGTTCCACGCCATCAGCCAGCGCCCCGCCACCCAGCGCGCCTATGGCCGCCAATCAGCTGAGCAACTTTTGTCCGCTTTGGGGTCAGGAACGAATGTGGACAAAAGTTGCTTGCTGGCGGAGGTGTTGCCATGAGGCGGGGGGATGTGGGGCAGCTGGTGTCGGTGGCGGCGATTTGGGGGGCGTCGTATCTGTTCATCCGCGTCGGGGCGCCGGAGTTTGGGGCGGCGGCGATGGGGGGCGTGAGGGCGGTGGCGGCGGCGGCGTTGCTGTTGCCGCTATTGCTGTGGCGTGGGCAGCTGGCAACCCTGCGCCGGCATTGGCGTGGAATCGGTTTCGTCGGCGTGACCAATGCAGCGCTGCCTTTCCTGCTGTTTAATTTCGCGGCGCTGACCATTCCGGCGGGGCTGTCTTCGATCCTGAGCGCGACCACGCCGCTGTTCGCGGCCCTGATCGGTGCGATTTGGCTGGGCGAGCGGCTGACCATCGGGCGCATGGCCGGGCTGGCGCTGGGCTTCGGCGGCGTGGTGCTGCTGGTGGCGGGCAAGCTGCACTTCTTGCCGCAGCAGGATATGCTGCGCACGGCGCTGGCTTCGCTGGCCTGCCTGATGGCGACTTTGCTGTATGGGATTTCCGGCAATTTCAGCCGGCGCTATTTGTCCGATGCGCCGCCGCTGGCGGTGGCAGCGGGCAGCCAGCTGGTGGCGGCCATCTTGCTGATCGGCCCGGCGCTGCTGCTGTGGCCCGCCGCGCCGCCTTCCATGCAAGCCTGGGGCGCGGTGCTGGCGCTGGCGGCGCTGTGCACGACCTTTGCCTATGTGCTGTTCTTCGGCTTGATTGCGCGGCTGGGCGCGAGCAGGGCGATGAGCGCGCTGTTCCTGATCCCGGCCTTTGGTGTGCTGTGGGGCTGCGTATTTCTGGGGGAGAGCTTCTCGCTGCAGATGGGATTGAGCTGCCTGGTGATCCTCGCAGGTTGCGCGCTGACCACCGGGCTGCTACCGGAACCGTCGCGCTGGACGGTCCCGTTCATGACGAAACGCGCTTAACGTTTGTCATCATTTTTGTGGCTCTGGCGGCCGGCTTCGGCATGCTGTTCAGGCGTGCCGCCGCGGGTACCGCCACTACTGCCACCGCTGCTGCCGCCACCACCGCTTTGGCGGCTGCTGCCGGAGTCCGAGCTGGACTGGCGGCTGCCGTCGTTCTTGTGGCTCATGCTGCCGGCTTTGCGGGCTTCTTCCGAAGTAAACTCATGCGCGTTGCCGGAAGCGTGGGCGGCTTTGCCGCCTTCGCTGGCGATTTCACGCTGGCGTTCCGGATCCATCGAGGCGAAACCACGGTTGCTGGTATCGCCGCCGCTTTGCTTGTTGCCGCCCTGGCCGCCGGACTGTTTGGAGCCGCCTTTGTCTTGATTACTCGATGCCATGATCATCTCCCATTAGGTTCGAAGGAGTCGTCATGGTAGGCGGGGGCCATGGGCCTATTAATCAGAACACGCGACTAGACTTTGTAGGACAATGGCTCATTGAAAAGTAACTTTTCGAGGGGCCGCCATGTTCGAATTGGAACGTTTTGTCGCTGCTCAGGAAGGTATCTACCAACAGGTGGTCGATGAACTGTCGGCTGGACGCAAGCGTAGCCATTGGATGTGGTTCATCTTCCCGCAGCTGGCGGGCCTTGGCTTCAGCGCCATGGCGCAGCGCTATGCGATCAGCGGGCTGGCGGAGGCGCGTGCTTACCTGGCGCATCCGGTGCTGGGCGCGCGGCTGCGCGAATGCAGTGGGCTGGTGCAGGCTGTCCAGGGGGCCACGGTCCATGGTATCTTCGGGTCGCCGGACAATATGAAATTCCATTCGTCGATGACGCTGTTCGCGCAAGCTGCGCCGGAGGAAGCGCTGTTCCGCGCCTGTCTCGACAAATATTTTGGCGGTGCGCCCGACCAGGCCACGCTGGACTTACTGCTTAAGGAGAAACGATGACCCGCACCATCCTCGACGACGCCCACCTGCATCCTGCCATCCGCGAGCGCGTGGCCAAGAACCATGCCGATATCGTGGCGGAAGTGCAGGCGGCGATTGCGGCCAACCGCGTGGTGGTGGTCGGCATGCGCCAGAATCCCTTCCCGAAAAAGGCGCGCAAAATGCTCGATGCGCAGGGCACGCAGTACGCTTATCTGGAATACGGCAGCTACTTCAGCCAGTGGCGCCGCCGCACCGCGCTGAAGATGTGGACCGGCTGGCCGACGCTGCCGATGATCTTCATCGACGGCGTATTGATCGGCGGCGCGCAGGACCTGGAGCGCCTGATCGAGAAGGGCGAGTTCACCACCTTGGTGGCGCCGCGCCTGCAGGGATGATGGAAGCGCTGCCGTTACGCCTGAATCCGGGCGATGATTTGCGCGAGGCGGTGGAGCGGGCCTTGCGTGACGCGGGCGCTGCGGCGGGCTACCTGCTGCAAGGGATCGGCAGCCTGTCGGTGGCGCAGATCCGCTATGCCGGGCTGGCGCAGCCGACCGAGCTGCTGGGCGACCTGGAGATCCTGACCGTGGCGGGTTCGGTGGCGCCGGACGGCGCCCACCTGCACATGATGCTGTCCGACGCGCGCGGCCGGGTGTTCGGCGGCCATGTGGGCCGTGGCTGCATCGTGCGCACCACGGCTGAATTGCTGCTGGCGCTCCTGCCCGCGCACAGCTTCGCGCGCGAGCACGATCCGCTTACGGGTTTTGCGGAGCTGGCGATCCGACGCGCGCCAGGCTAGGCTTGCGTTCCTTTTGCAGCCTGGCGGCGACCTGCTCGGCGCGGGCGAAGGCGCGCACCAGGTTGCCGCCGGCCAGCTTGGCCAGATCCTTGTCGTTCCAGCCGCGGCGCACCAGTTCTGCGAACAGGGCGGGGTAGGTGGAGACGTCTTCGAGACCTTCCGGATTGGTGGCGCCGTAGTAGTCGCCGGCGATGCCGACGTGGTCGTGGCCTGCGGTGCGGGCTACGTGCTCGATATGGTCGGCCACCTGGGCCAGCGTGGCCTTTGGCGCGGGGCCGACCTTGGCGATGTAGGCGGCTTCGCGTTCCTTGAATTCCGGCGTGCCGGCTTCGGCGCTGCCGACCGCCTGCATCAGGCCTTTGCGCCAGGCGGCAACTTGCGGCGAGATGAAGGTCGGGACGAAGGTCACCATCACCACGCCGCCATTGGCCGGCAGGCGTTTCAGCACTTCGTCGGGCACATTGCGCGGGTGGTCGTTCAAGGCGCGCGCGCTGGAGTGGGAGAAGATGACCGGCGCTTCGCTGGTGTCCAGCGCCTGGTGCATCACTTCCGGGCTGACGTGGCTCAGGTCCACCAGCATGCCGAGGCGGTTCATTTCGCGCACGACTTCCTTGCCGAAGGCGGTAAGGCCGCCATGTTTACGCTCGCCCAGTGCGGCGTCGACCCAGTCCAGCGTGCTGTTGTGGGTCAGGGTCATGTAGCGTGCGCCCAGCTCGTAGTAGGCGCGCAGGGCGCCCAGGCTGTTCTCGATCACGTGGCCGCCTTCCATGCCGAGGAAGCTGGCGATCTTGCCTTCGCGCTTGGCCTTGGCGATGTCGCTGCTGCGGGTGGCCAGCACCAGCATTTCCGGATACTTGGCGATCATGCGGCGCGCCAGGTCGATCTGCTCAAGCTGGGCGACGGCCCAGCCGGTTTTCAGTTCGCCGGGGACGTAGACGCTCCAGAACTGGGCCGACAGCTTGCCTTGCTTCAGGCGCGCCAGGTCGGTTTCGTGCGGGGTGCGCTGGCGCAGGTCGTAATGCTCGATGTCCATCGAGTGGGCGGCGTCTTCGCGGATGGTCCAGGGCAGGTCGTTGTGGCCGTCGATCAGGGGCACTTTGTCGAGCAGGGCGCGGGCGTGGGCGAGGGCGGCGTCGCCGGAGGGTGCAGCGGAGGCGGCGAGCGGCAGGGCGAAGGCGGCGGCTACGGCGAAAGCGAGAGTGCGGGTGCTGCGGAACTTCATCGGTATCCTTTCGGCGCGCGCAGCGGGTCGAGCAGGCTGCGCAGGTTGTTGTGGTCAATCTCGTACATCAATGCCAGCAGCGCGCCCAGCTCCCCCTTGGGGAAGCCTTCGCGCGCCATCCAGCCCAGGTAGTGGCCCGGCAGGTCGGCCAGCTTGCGGCCCTTGTACTTCCCGTAGGGCATATCGCGTGCCACCAGCATGGCCAGGTATTCAGGGTTCATTGTTCTTACAGTGCTCGCACAGGTATGCAAATCTCGCAGGTGAAGCTGCCGTCGGACTGCGTTGCCAGCGCTTCGTAGCGCTCAAAGCATGGGCGCTCGTCGCATTGCAGGCCGCTTGACGGCAGCCACTCCTTCATCAGCCGGTTCCACACCGGGCCGATGTCGCGCGGCAGGCCGGTATAGCGGGTGACAGCGTAGCGCCCGCCGGGCAGCTTGGCAACGCTGAATTGCCCGCCCGGTTCGAAGCCGTCCGGAATTTCAACGCAGGCATCGTAGCGGCATTTGTCGGCCGGGGTGACGCTGGGATCGTCGTGGCCGATCCCATAGCAGGTGGCGCCGGCCAGGCCGTTGGCGAACAGCCAGGGCATCATCACGCGGCCCCAGAATTCGCCGATAGCCGGGCCGTAAGGTCCGATGTGGCGGCGGTAGGCGATGCGGGCTGGCGGCAGGTCGATCAGTTTGACTTCCATGGTGGTGTCTCCATATGGGTTGTTGGAGCCGCCATGTTCGCCGTTCCCGCCCTGGCCGGCCTGACCGTAGTTGCGGTTCGCCTGATCAGGATTGCTATTTTGCGCGCGCAGTCCGGCCAGGAAGGCGGCCGTGCGCTCGGGCGTATTGTTGCGCCATTCGGTCGGCGTGCTGCCGAAGCGGGCCTTGAAGGCGCGCGCGAACGCTTCGCCGGAGCCGAAGCCGGTGGCCAGCGCCACCTCCAGCACAGCGCCGCCGGCGGCCAGCTTGTGCGCCGCCACTTCCAGCCGGCGCCGCCGCACATAGTCGCCGATGGTTTCACCCATCCACGCTGCGAACAGGCGGTGGAAGTGGTAGCGCGAGAAGTTGGCGACGTCGGCCAGCGCCGGCAGGTCCAGCTGGGCGTCCAGGTTGCGGTCGATGTGGTCGAGCACCCGGTTCATGCGGCGCTCGTATTCGCTGCGCGGATCGTTCATGCGATGGGGTAGATGCGGTCAAGGCTGCCGGGGCCGAAGTATTTTTCGTACTCCCTGGCGGCGTAGGAGTCCATCATGCCCGAGATGTAGTCGACCACCAGGCGCTCGCGCGAGTCCTTCAGGCTGCGGATCGCCGGCGGCAGCAGGATGCCGCCCTTGTTGTAGCTCTTGTCGGTCAACACTTCAAACAGGCCGCGGATGATCTTTTCGCCGCGCTTTTCGTACAGCTGCACGTCCTTCTTGCGCAGGATGGCGCGCCACAGCAGGCTTTTCAGGCCGCGCGCCAGCAGGCCCTTGGTGCGGTAGCCCAGCTCGGGGCCGTGCTTGCCTTCGACCACGGCGATGTCGCGGCAAAGTTCGTGCACGATCTGCGACGTCAGTTCCTTGCGCAGCACGATCGAGTATTCCTCCGAGCTTTCCTGCATCTCGCAGTCCAGCGCCACGGCGTGGGCATGGTTGGCGATGGCGGAAAACTGCTCGTAGGCGCCGCAGAAGTCCTTGCTGATCTTGAATTCGTGGACGATCTCGCCCCAGGTGATGATGCCGAAGCTCAGCGCATCTTCCACGTCGTGCGCGGCGTAAGCGATTTCGTCGGCCAGGTCCATGATCTGGGCGTCGATGCTTTTGCGCAGGGAGACGCTATGCGCGGCCAGCTGGGCGCTCAGGAAATCATGGTCTTCGTCGTACAGGAATTTCTTGGGATTGTCGGCGCGGCGTTGGAAGTACTTGGTGATGCCAAGCAGCGAGCGCACGGTCAGGTTCAGGCCCGCATAGGCGTGGTGCTTCTTTTCCAGCGTGCGCAGGGTGCGGAAGGCTTGCGCATTGCCTTCGAAACCACCGGCATCGGCCACTAGTTCGTCCAGGATTTTTTCGCCGTAATGGCCGAAGGGCGGGTTGCCGATATCGTGCGCCAGCGAGCAGGTTTCCGACACCACGGTGCGCTCCAGCCCCAGGTCGGCAGCGATCGAGCGGGCGATCTGCGCCACTTCCAGGCTGTGCGTCAGTCGGTTGCGGTTGAAGCGGTTGGCGTCGACGCCGAGCAGCTGCATCTTGCCTTGCAGGCGGCGGAAGGAAGATGAGTACAGCACGCGCGCGTAATCGCGCATGCATTCCTCGCGGCCCTCGCTGCGGCCGTCGGCCTGGGCGTGGACCCGGTATTCCAGCGGCAGCACCAGCGCCTCCTGGGCGCGGGCGAATTCAATGGTGGTTTGATCGTACATGCGGTGATTCTACGGTATATTGCAGGCCAAAATGTTTCATGACTAGGTAATAAAATGTCACCTGTTTCGCTTTTCATCGTGGTGCTGGCCTATTTCGGCCTGCTGCTTGGCGTGGCCTGGGCCACTTCCCGCAACGCCAACAACGACAGCTTCTTCATCGGGAACAAGAGTTCGAACTGGATGCTGGTGGCCTTCGGCATGGTGGGCACCACGCTGAGCGGCGTCACCTTCATCAGCGTGCCGGGCGCGGTGGGGCGCGACGGCTTCGGCTACCTGCAGATCATGCTCGGCTACACGCTGGGCTATATCGCGGTGGCCTTCGTGCTGCTGCCGCTGTACTACCGGCTGAAACTGACCTCGATCTACCATTACCTCGACGTGCGCCTGGGGCGCCGTTCCTACCAGAGCGGGGCGGCTTTCTTCATCATTTCGCGCACGCTCGGCGCCACGGCGCGCCTGTACCTGGTGGTGAACATCCTGCAGGCGACCATCCTGGACAGCCTGGGCGTGCCGTTCTGGCTCACCAACGCGATCATCCTGGCCATGATCCTGCTGTATACCTACGAGGGCGGGGTCAAGACCATCGTGTGGACCGATACGCTGCAAACCAGCGGCATGCTGCTTGGCCTGGTGGCGTGCGCCGTGTTCCTGCTGAACCAGATGGATATGGGCGTGCTGGAAAGCCTGGACAAGATGCGCTCCAGCGGCCTGGCGCGCGTGTTCACGATGGACGTCGACAGCCCGGCCTACTTCTGGAAGCAGGTGCTGGCCGGCGCCTTCATCACCATCGCCATGACCGGCATGGACCAGGAGATGATGCAGAAGAATATCTCGGTCAAGACCTTGGGCGATTCGCAGAAAAACATGCTGACCCTGACCGCCATCCTGTTCGGCGTGCTGTCGCTGTTCCTGTTCCTGGGCGGCCTGCTGTACCTGTACGCGCCGCAGGTCGGGGTGACGGCGACCGGCGACAAGATCTTCCCGGCGGTGGTGATGGGCCACCTGCCGGCGGCCTTGCAGCTGGTGTTCATCATCGCCCTGATCAGCGCCTTGTTCCCCAGCGCCGATGGCGCGATCACGGCGCTGACGTCGTCCTTTTGCATCGACATCCTGGGCCTGAAGCGGCGCGACGACCTGGGCGAGGGCGCCCAGCTGCGCATCCGCCACCGCGTGCACCTGTCGTTCTGCGCACTGTTCCTGCTGCTGGTGATGGTGTTCAAATGGATCGACAACCCCAGCATGATCGGCGTGGTGCTGAAACTGGGCGGCTACACCTACGGGCCGCTGCTTGGCCTGTTCGCCTTTGGCCTGCTGAGCAAGCGCGCCGTCAACGACCGGCTGGTGCCGTGGGTGGCGCTGGCCGGGCCGCTGCTGTGCGGCCTGCTCGACTTTAACCAGCATTTGCTGTTCGTCAGCTACCGCCTGGGCCTGGAGCTGCTGGTCATCAATGGCCTGCTGGTCATGGCCGGGCTGTACCTGATTTCTTCAGCAGATAAAGCGAATGTCGCTTATAGTGTGAAGTAGTTATATTTTATGCACCAGGAGTAACGATGTCCCGCTCAGTTTTCTCTTATATCTGTGGTGGTTTTGCCTGGTTCTGGCGCGCCGTGGATAGCGGCCGCCGCACCACCATGAACCTGCTGTTCCTGCTGGTGGTGGTGATCCTGCTGGCCGCGATTTTCGGCGGCGGCGCCAAGCCGCTGTCCAACAAGACCATGCTGGTGCTGAACCTGGAAGGCGCACTGGTGGAGCAGTCGCACGGCAATAGCCGCGAAGCGCTGATGGCCGGCCTGGCCGGCGGCGAGGTGCGCAAGTCGGTGCAGCTGCGCGATGTTCTGAACGTGCTGGATGCGGCGGCCAAGGATCCGAATATCGGCGGCGCGGTCCTGATCCTGGATGAAATGCAGGGCGGCGGCCAGGCCATGCTGCGCGAGATCGGCGCGGCGCTGGACCGCTTCAAGGCCAGCGGCAAGAAGGTGATCGCCTGGGGTTCCAGCTACAGCCAGCGCCAGTACCAGGTCGCCATCCATGCCGACGAGGTTTACCTGCACCCGATGGGGATGGTGATCCTGGAAGGCTTCGGCGGACACCGCAACTATTATCGCGACGCGCTGGACAAGGTGGGCGTGACCGTCAACCTGCTGAAGGTCGGCACCTACAAGAGCGCGGCCGAGCCCTTCATCGCCAACGGCCCGTCGCCGGCGGCGGCCGAGGCGGAAGCCTTCCTGAACAACGACCTGTGGACGCGCTACACCGCCCAGGTGGAGCAGGCGCGCAAGCTGCCGGAAGGCGGCGTGATGAAGTTCATCGACAGCCTGCCGGCGCTGGTGCAGGACGCCAAGGGCAACCTGGCCAAGGTGGCGCTGGACGCCAAGCTGGTGGACGGCCTGAAGACCAAGGACGAACTGCGTGCGCTGGTGACCAAGCTGGGCGTGCATGATCCGGCGGCCAAATCGTTCCGCCAGGTGAGCTTTGGCGATTACCTGGCGCGCGTGTATCCGAAACTGACCGGCGATGCGGTCGGCGTGGTGATGGCGGTGGGCGAGATCAGCGACGGCGATGCCCCGGCCGGCCAGATCGGCGGCGCTTCCACTGCACGCCTGGTGCGCATGGCGCGCGAGGACAATTCGATCAAGGCGGTGGTGCTGCGCGTCGATTCGCCGGGCGGCAGCGCCTTCGGTTCGGAACTGATCCGGCGCGAACTGGAACTGACCCGCGCGGCCGGCAAGCCGGTCGTAGTGTCGATGGGGAATGTGGCGGCTTCCGGCGGCTACTGGATTTCGATGGCGGCCGACGAGGTGATCGCCGACCCGGCCACCATCACCGGTTCGATCGGCGTGTTCGCGCTGTTCCCGACCGTGGACAAGGTGATGGACAAGCTGGGCATCCACAGCGCCGGCCAGCCCACCACCTGGCTGGGCGGCGCCGGTAATCCGCTGCGGCCGATGGATCCGCGCTTCGGCCAGTTGATCCAGGGCGCGATCGGCCACACCTACGACGAATTCACCACCAAGGCCGCCAAGGCGCGCAACACCACGCCCGACAAGATCGACGCGGTGGGCCAGGGCCGCGTGTGGACCGGCGCGCAGGCGCAGGAGCGCGGCCTGGTCGATACGCTGGGCGGCTACAAGGATGCGCTGAAATCCGCTGCGCGCCGCGCCAAGCTGGCCGGCGAACCGCGCGTGGTGTATATCGAGCGCGAAGTGTCGCGCTTCGACAAGGTGCTGGAATTCTTCGGTGCGTCCGGCGCCCGGGCAGTGGCCAAGGCCTACGGCGAACAGGCGCGCACGGCGCTGCTGCCGGCGGGCGTGCCGGCCGGCGTCGCGCAGGAAGTGGTACGGGACCTGAGCTGGTTGAACGAGATGACTGTCCAGGGCAAACCATTCGTGGCGCTGACCCATTGCCTGTGCACGTCGCCGGACTGATTGTTGGTTTGCTATTTCCCCCTGGCACTGGCATCATGGTGGGATGACCAACCCCTTAGTTTCATCGGAGTCCGATGCCATCGATGGTCTGCGCCACCGCCAGGCGGTGCAGATCGTCGGCATGGGCGCATCGGCCGGCGGGCTGGACGCAATCTCTGAATTCCTTGCGTCGATGCCGTCCCGCACCGGGATGGCATTCATCGTGCTGCAGCACCAGGATCCTTCGCGCCGCGGCTTGCTGCCGGAACTGCTGCGCCGTATCACCACCATGGAAGTGTGCGAGATCGCCGAGTCGATCGAAGTGCGGCCCGACCATGTCTACGTGGCGCCGCCCAATTCCGACCTGGCCTTCGCCAACGACAAGCTGATGCCGGTGGAGGTATCGGAAAGCCACGGCCGCTATCCGATTGATTCCTTCTTCCGCGCGCTGGCCGCAGAAAAAGGGCAGGCGGCGGCCGGGGTGGTGTTCTCCGGCATGGGGACCGATGGCACGGCGGGCTTGCGCGCCATCCAGGAAGCCGGCGGCGTGACGCTGGCGCAGGAGCCGCTGTCGGCCAAGTTCGATTCGATGCCGCGCAGCGCCATTTCCGCCGGCGTGGCCGATTTCGTGGCGCCACCGGGCGCCATGCCGATGTGGCTATGCCAGGTGCGTTCGGTGCCGCACGGCGGGGCCCACGGCGCGGCGCGCGCGCGGCGCCAGGCCCTGCGCGAATTGATGTCGCTGCTGCAGCGCCACACCGGCAACAACTTCACAGAGTACAAAATGAGCACGGTGCTGCGCCGTATCGAACGGCGTATGAAGCTGCACCAGCTGGACTCGATGGAATCCTACGTTGCCTTCCTGCGCGAGAATCCGGGCGAAGTGCAGCTGCTGTTCCGCGAGATGCTGATCGGCGTGACCAGCTTCTTCCGCGACCCAGCCGTGTGGGAGCACCTGCGCAGCGAGACCATTCCGCAGCTGCTGGATGCCAATCCAGACGGCGCGGCTTTCAAGGCCTGGGTGCCGGCCTGCTCCACCGGCGAGGAAGCCTATACCCTGGCCATGGTGTTTGACGAAGCGATGTCGAAGGTCAATGAGACCGGCAAATACTCGCTGCAGATCTTTGCCACCGACCTGCATGGCGATGCCATCGACAAAGCGCGCCAGGGCGTGTTTGCGCGCGGCGTGGAGGATGCGCTCTCGCCGGCGCGGCTTCAGCGCTACTTCATCGCGGACGGTGCCGGCTACCGCATCCGCAAGGAGCTGCGCAATATGATCATCTTCGCGCAGCAGAACATCATTTCCGATCCGCCGTTCACCAAACTCGATATTCTTAGCTGCCGCAATCTGCTAATCTATTTCAACCCAAAGCTGCAGGAGCAGCTGATACCGTTGTTTCATTACGCCTTGAAACCGGAAGGCTTGCTGGTGCTGGGCAGTGCCGACACGCCGGGCAGCTATAACGAATTGTTCTGCCCAGTGCCAGGTTGCGGACGCATCTACCGCCGCCTGGACGCCAACACGCAGCGCGTGGCGAACTATTTCCCGACCAAGATCGCGAAGGCCGCGCAACCGAGTTCCACCGAAGTTACCACCATCACCATGAATGGCAATATCCAGACACAAGTAGAGCAATTGCTGCTCAAGGCCCATACGCCGGCAGCGGTCATGATCAACGCCGAGGGCGATATCCTGTATATCCATGGCCGTACCGGAACCTTCCTGGAGCCGGCGGCCGGCCGCGCCAACTGGAATATCCACGCCATGGCGCGCGACGGCTTGCGCTACGAGCTGGCCGACCTGATCGAGCGCGCCACGCGCAGCGAATCGACGGAAACGGTGCGCGAACTGCTGTTCAAGGACGGTGCCGCCTCGCTGCTGGTGGACATGACGGCCGAATTGCTGCGCGAGGAAGGTAGCCAGAGCGGCTACAACCTGCTGGTCACCTTCAATGGCGTGCCGGTGCCGCCGCGCAAGCGCGGCAGCCGCGGCGCCGATACGCGTCCGCAGGAACTCGAGCAGCAGCTGTCCATGGCGCGCCTGGAGTTGCAGGCCGTGCGCGAAGAGATGCAGACGTCGCGCGAGGAACTGAAGGCGGCCAACGAGGAACTGCAGTCGACCAATGAGGAACTGCAGTCGACCAACGAGGAGCTGACCACCTCGAAAGAAGAGATGCAGTCGCTGAACGAGGAGCTGTACACCGTCAACGCCGAGCTGCAGTCGAAGGTGGACGACCTGTCTCTGGTCAACAGCGATATGAAGAACCTGTTGAACAGCACCGACATCGCGGTGATCTTCCTGGACAGCCAGATGAATATCCGGCGCTACACCAACCAGGCCACCCAGCTGTACAAGCTGATTGCGACCGACCTGAACCGGCCTTTGAGCGATATCGCCAACGACCTGGTGTACCCGAATATGGAAGCCGACGCGCATGAAGTGCTGCGCAGCCTGGTGTTCTGCGAACGCCAGATCCCGACCCGCGACGGGCGCTGGTTCATGGTGCGCATCATGCCTTACCGCACCGTCAATAACGTGATCGACGGCCTGGTGCTGACCTTCGTCAACGTCACCGAACTCAAACTGCTGGAAGCGCGCCTGACGCCTGAAGGAGGCGTCAGCAAATGACCCGCACCGACGCCCTGCGCCAATGGCACGAGCTGCAAGTCAGCCAGCTGGAACTCGAAGTCCAGAGCGCCGCGCTGGCGGAGCTTGGGCGTCAGAAGCGCGAGGCCGAACAAGGCCTGCTGCGCTATGCGGGCCTGTTCGACCAGGCGCCGGTATGCTACCTGGCGCTGGCGCGCGACGGCATGATCGCCGGCGCCAACCACGCGGCGGCGGCGCTGTTCGGCGTGCCGCTGCACGATTTGCCGGGGCAGGCGGTGGAGCGGTTCCTGGCGCCGCATAGCCAGGTGGCGCTGCGCCACCTCTTGTCGGGCCTGCGCGCGGACGGCGCCAGTACGGCGATGGAGGCGCAGCTGTTCGACGCCCTCGGCGGCGCGCGCGTGCGCATCGAGGCCAACCTGGACCGCGCGGGCGAAGCGATCCGCATGGTGCTCACCGATGTGCGGCTGCGCGGCCAGCACGACGCCGCCTTGCAGCGCACCTTTGCGGTCCTGGATTCGCTGGGCGAGGGCGTGGCCGTGGCCGATGCCGGCGGCGCGATTGTGGCGGTCAACCCGGCCTTCAGCGCGATCAGCGGCTATGGCGAGGCGCAGGCGATCGGCAGCGCGCTGTCCGCCATCTGCGGCGAGGAAGCGCTGCTGGTGGCGCTGCACGACGGCAGCTGGCAGGGCGAACTGGCGGGCGCGCGCCCGGACGGGGGCGAGTTCCAGGCGGCGCTGTCGCTGCGCACCCTGGCGGGAACCGACGGCAGCGTGGCCGGCCTGGTGGCGGTGCTGTCCGACATCAGCCGCCGCAAGCAGGCCGAAACCGCGCTGCAGGACCTGCACCGCAACCTGGAAACGCGCGTGGTACAGCGCACCGCCGAGCTGCTGCACACCAATGGCCAGCTGCGCCAGCTGTCGGCCCATATGGCCTCGGTCAAGGAAGAAGAGCGCAAGCGCATCGCGCGCGAAATCCACGACGAACTGGGGCAGAACCTGTTGGCGCTCAAGCTCGACATCGTGCAGCTGAACGAGCGCATGGCCGGCCGCCAGACCCGCTTCGCGCGCCGTGTATCGGCCGCCCTGGCCAATATCGACGCCACCCTGCGCAGCGTGCGCGGCATCATGAACGAGTTGCGTCCTTCGGTGCTGGACCTGGGCCTGGCGGCGGCGCTGGAATGGCTGGTCAACGATTTCCGCCACCGCAGCAGCCTGCGCTACGATCTGGAATTGCCCGGCGAAGCCGAACTGGCGGCCATCGGCAGCGAAGCGAGCCTGGTGCTGTTCCGCATCGTGCAGGAAGCCCTGGTCAACGTGCTGCGCCACTCGCGCGCCACGCAAGTGGCGGTGCGCCTGGCGGTGGGGCAGGGCGCGGTGGTGCTGGAGGTGGAGGATAACGGCATCGGCATCGCGCCGGCCTGCCGCGAACGTCCCGGTTCCTTTGGCCTGATCGGCATGCAGGAGCGTGCCGACGCCCTGCACGGCAGTTTTGCCCTGAACGACTATGAGCCGGGCGCCGGTTGCTGCGTCACGGTGCGCCTGCCGTTGTAATTAAGTCAATAGCCCTGCGGCCCCGGAACGCATATACTGCCGGTGCTTTTATCTGTTCAGGGGATTGTCTTGCTTAAAAAAATCGCACTTTCGGCTGCTTTGGCAGCTGCTTTCGCTCCTGCCATGGCCGACGAGGGCCAATGGCAACCGCACCAGCTGCCTCAATTGAAGGCGGAGCTGAAGCGCATCGGCATCACGATCCCGGCAGAACGCCTGGCCGACCTGTCCAAGCACCCGATGAGCGCCATGGTGTCGCTGGACGGCTGCTCGGCGTCCTTCGTCTCCCCGGACGGCCTGGTGGTCACCAACCACCACTGCGCCTACGGCGCCATCCAGCGCAATTCGACCGCTGAAAAGAATTACATCGCCAACGGCTTCCTGGCCAAGACCCGCGCCGAAGAACTGCCGGGCGGCCCGACCACCCGCGTCTACGTGACCGACAAGCTGGAAAACGTGACCGCGCGCGTGAACGATGGCCTGGACAAGCTGTCCGGCAAGGCGCGCCACGAAGAAGTGAAGAAGCGCATCAAGGCCCTGATCGCGGAATGCGAAAGCGATAAGATCTACCGCTGCTCCGTGCCGGCCTTCCACCGCGGCGCCGAGTACTACCGCATCCGCCAGATGATGATCAAGGACGTGCGACTGGTGTACGCGCCGGCCGAATCGATCGGCAACTACGGCGGCGACATCGACAACTACGAATGGCCGCGCCACACCGGCGACTATTCCTTCCTGCGCGCCTACGTGGGCAAGGACGGCCGTCCGGCCGACCCGTCGCCGGACAACGTGCCGTATAAATCCAAGGACTTCCTGGTGGTTTCCGCCGAAGGCCTGAAGAACGGCGACCCGATCCTGCTGGCCGGCTACCCGGGCCGCACCAGCCGCTACAAGCTGCCGGTCGAAATCCGCTTCGCGCGCGACAGCAACTACCCGGCCATGGTGGCCGACTACCAGGCCGACCTGGATGCCATCGACGCCGCCACCAAGGGCAAGCCGAACGACGTGGTGCGCTACGCGTCCGTGGTCAAGTCGATCAACAACCGCATGAAGAAGACCCAGGGCCTGCTGGACGGCTTCGCGCGCAAGGACATCGCCGCCATCAAGGACGCCCAGGACGCCGGCTTCCGCACCTGGTACGGCAAGCAGCCGAACGCTTCGGCCGCCATGCTGGCCGAGCTGGACGCCGCCATCGCCGCCGACATGGCGCTGACCAGCGAGGAATTCGCCTACGGCGTGGCGACCTACAGCGACCTGCTGAAGAGCGCCCGCACCCTGTACCGCCTGGCGCTGGAAAAACAGAAGCCGGACGCCGAACGCGAGTCCGGCTTCCAGGAGCGCGACATCGCCAACATCAAGGGCCGCCTGACCCGCCTGGAGCAGTCGCTGGTGGCATCGGTCGACCAGGCGCGCTACACGGCGGGCCTGCAGCGCTACGCCAAGCTGGATGCCAAGCTGCATCCGCAAGGCCTGGATGCGCTGGTGCCTGCCGCCGACGCCGTGCCGGCCATGTACGCGCAATCCAAGCTGGCCGACACCAAGGCCCGCCTGGCGTGGATGGATGCCGCACCGGCCGCCTTCGAGCAGAGCGACGACCCGTTCATCAAGCTGGCCGTGCGCATGCACCAGGTGGCGCTGTCGTTGGAGGACCGCCGCAAGGAAGTCGACGGCAACCTGGAAAAGTTCATCCCGCAATACATGGGCGCCGTGATCGCCTGGAAGAAGTCGCAAGGCAAGCCGGTCTACCCGGACGCCAACTCGACCCTGCGCGTGACCTACGGCACCGTCTCGGCCTATTCGCCGAAAGACGGCCTGACCAAGGGCCCGTTCACCACGGTGGAAGGCATCGTCGAGAAGTTCACCGGCAAAGACCCGTTCGACGCGCCGAAAGGCCTGCTGGAAGCGGTCAAGGCCAAGCGCTACGGCCAGTTCAAGGATCCGGTGCTGGGCACCGTGCCGGTCAACTTCCTGTCCTCGGCTGACACCACCGGCGGCAATTCCGGTTCCGCCATCGTCAACAAGCGCGGCGAGCTGATTGGCCTGAACTTCGATTCGACCTACGAGTCCATCACCAAGGACTGGTATTTCGACACCGACATCACGCGCGCCATCCACCTGGACGTGCGCTACATGCTGTGGGTGATGAAGGAAGTCGACCATGCCGACAACCTGCTGCAGGAAATGAAGATCAAGTACCCTAAAAAGTGAACGAGACTATTTCCCTGTTCGGCCTCGCCGCCACCACGCCGCTGGAGCTGGTCTCCTTCGTGCTGTCGGTGGCGACGGTGTGGCTGAATATCCGCCAGAACCACTGGGCCTGGCTATTCGCCATCCTGTCGTCCGCCACCTACGGCGTGGTGTTCTTTGGCGCCAAGCTTTATGGCGACATGGCCCTGCAGGGCGTGTTTGTATCGGTGTCGTTCTGGGGCTGGTACCAGTGGCTGCATGGGAACCAGGGCAAGGCGCTGGGCGTGTCCACGCTCGACATGCGCGGACGCATGCTGGCCGGCGTGGCCTGGCTGGCATGCTTCGGCGTGCTGGCCTGGTTCCTGCGCAGCTTCACCGATACCGACGTGCCGAATGCGGACGCTTTCCTGACCGCCGGCAGCCTGGTTGGCCAGGCACTGCTGTCGCGCAAGAAGATCGAGAACTGGCATGTCTGGATCATCGTCGACGTGCTGTACGTCGCGCTGTACGTGCATAAAGGCCTGATGCTGACCGCCGTCCTGTACGGCATGTTCGTCGCGATGGCGATTGCCGGCCTGCTGGCCTGGCAGGGCAGCAGCGCCGAACCGGAAGAAGCAGTCGTCTGGAAATGAAGCGCCCTTACCGCGTCGCCATCATCGGCGCCGCATCGTCCGGCAAGACCACCCTGGCGCAGGCCCTGGCAGAGCGCTATGGCGCGCTGTGGGTGCCGGAGTACCTGCGCGAGTTCTGCGACGTACGCCAGGGCGTTCCTGTAGCCGGCGACCAGTTCCATATCGCTACCACCCAGGTGGCGCGCGAGGAGGCGATGGCCGCACAAGGCGGCCGTTTCCTGTTCTGCGACACGACGCCGCTGATGACGGCGGTGTACAGCATCCACTACTTCGGCGGCATTGACGACCAGCTTGAAAGCCTTGCTTCGTCGCGCCAATACGACATTACCCTGGTCTGCAAGCCGGAATTTGCATGGATACCCGACGGACTTCACCACGAAGAGGAAGATGTCAGCGGTATTATTGATGCAATATTGCTCGCAGAGCTGGCCCGGCGCGGCGTCCCATACACGCGCATCAGCGGCAGCCTCGAGGAACGCTTACTGCAAGTAGCACAACTGCTAGGGGACTGAAGCGATGAAAAGACTGCTCGTACTGGCCGCCATGCTTCCACTGGCGGCGTTGGCGGAGACGGGCTACTACATGGTCACCACCTACGATGTGGAAGGCCAGGCTTCAATCGACTACAAGTACTGGAATGCCCATTACAAAAATTCGCGCAATGTAGCCAGCCCGGAGATCGGCATCGGCTATGGCGTGACGTCGCGCTGGTATACCGAAGTCACCGCGCAGTGGGTCCAGTTCAACGGCCGCCAGACGCGCGCCACCGGCGTGGAGTGGCAGAACGATTTCCTCCTGACGCAGGGCCAGTATGACGTGGATGTGGCGCTGCATACGCTGGTGGAGCGTGCGCGCCGGCGCGACAACGGCTACTACGTGGAGTTCGGGCCGGTGCTGCAGACGCAGGTCTGGCGCACGCAGCTCAATTTCAACCTGTTCTTCCAGCGTGAGATGGATAACGGGCTGCAGAACGAGACCGAGCTGGCTTACCAGTGGCAGGTCAAGCAGCGTTGGAAGCCGTGGTTCGCGCCGGGCTTGCAGGGGTTTGGGGAGGTGGGGAAGTGGAATGACTGGCTGCCGTCGAAGCAGCAGTCGCACCGGGCCGGGCCGGCGCTGTTTGGCGAGCTTGGCCGCGTCAAGTACGAGGCGGCCTACTTGTTCGGGAAGAACTCGCGACGGCCGGCCAATTCGTTCACCATGCGCGTCCAGTACCTTTTCTAGAACCGGTAAACCAGGGTCAGACCCTTGGGTCTGACCCTGGTTTACCGGTTTAAAAGTCGACCTGAGCCGACACCTGGAAAGTACGCGGCGCACCCGGGAACAGATACCCGCCCAGATCCGGCGTCACATCACGCCAGTAGAATTTATCGAAGGCATTCTTCACCTGCGCCCGCAGGATCACCGACGAACCGCCCATGCGGGTAGCATAAGACCCACCCAGGTTCACTACATGGTAAGCCGGCACCATGACCTTGTTCTCCAGGTCAAAAGCCTTCTTGCCCGCATACTGCCAGTTGGCAGTCAGCTTCAGCCCCGGCACAGCGGAAACCACATAATCCGCCCACACGGTCGACTTAAAGTTCGGCACATTGGTCACACGCTTGCCGTCATAAATCGCCAGCCCGGTCCCATCCTGCTCGGTATCAATGGCCGCAGCAGAAACGCCCAGCAGCAATTCGCGCGACACCTTACCCTGCGCCATGAATTCCACACCGCGGTGGCGGTCGTCGCCCTGGCGCACGAAGGTGTTGCCCGGATTGGTGAACTCCAGCCCCTGCTCGATCTGGTACACGGCAGCCGACAGCGAAATGCCATTGATCTCCGCCTTCGCACCCGCTTCCACCTGCTTCGACTTGCCCGGCGCCAGAGCGGTATTCCGGTTGCTGGTCTCAATCGGCGCCACGCCGCCATGCTGCAGGCCCTGCGCGTAGGAAGCATAGTAGGACAGCTTGCTGGAAGGGCTGAACACCAGCGACACATTCGGCAGCCAGAAGTTGTCGCTGGTCGGCGCAGCGGTGGCCTGGGTACGGCGCACCGACACGTAGCGCGCGCCCGCGTGCAGCGCCACTTGCTCGCCCAGGCCGATGATGTCGTGCACGAATGCAGCACGCTCATGGTCGGTACGGCGCTCGGACACCGGTCCCAGGACGCCGGTCGACATCGGCACCACCACCGGGTGGAAGATATTGCTCACACCCGCGTAGTCGTACACATAGTCGCCCCAGCGCTCATGGTTGCTGAAGAAGGACAGGCCGCCGGTCAGCTCGTGCTTGATGCCGCCGGTCGCGAACTTGCCTTGCAGCTGGGCCTTGGCCGACAGCGGCTTTTTCTCTTCGCCCAGGCTGCGGTAGTCGTACACGTCGTAATCGCCGTTGCTGCAATAGCCCGGCCACAGTTCCTCGCTCGAGCAGCCGTAAGGGAAGGCGGTGTAGTCGTCGCGCTTGAAGTGGTGCTGGTTGGCGCTGACGGCGGCTTTCCACTCAGGCGAGAGCTGGTATTGGAAGGCGATGCCGATATTGCTCGATTCGGTCTCCACCGGCTTGGCCCATGGCTGGTCGTTCAGGAAGATGTCGGCATCGACCACCGGCAGCTGGGTGCCTCCGGTCAGCTGGAAGCCAGGCGCGGTCTTTTGCGACTTCTTCTGGAAGTCGCCGTCCACGGTCAGCAGCGCCTGTGGGCTGATGCGCCAGTCGAAGGCGGCGGAGACGAAGCTGCGGTGGCCGTCGGCGCCCTTGATGATGGAGCGCATGCGCTCGCCGGCAGCGTTGATGCGGTAGCCGAAGCGGCGGTCTTCGAAGCGGCCGCCCAGGTCCACGGTGCCCAGCACGGAACCGCGCTCGCTCACTTCCAGCACCACGGAACGCAGGTTGGCGTCGGTCGGGCGCTTGGTCACGTAGTTGACGATGCCGCCCGGCGCCGCGACGCCCATCTGCAGGCCGGCCAGGCCGCGCAGCACTTCGATGCTTTCCTTGTTTTCCAGAGGGATCTGGGTGTCGCCGGAGATCGCATGGCCGTCCTTGCGGTAGGAACTGGCGTTATCGAGCTTGAAGCCGCGGATCGAGAATTGCTCGGCATAGCCGACGGCGTTGTAGGCGTCGCCGATGGCGGCGTCGAATTTTACGGCGTCGCTGGTGTTGCGGATGTTCAGGTCCTGCAGCTGTTCGCGCGTCAGCACGCTGACGGAGGCCGGGGTTTGCAGCAAAGCCTGTTCGCCGAAACCGGCGACAGAGGCGCGGTCGGCTACGATGCGGTTGGCGGTGATGACCACTTCGGTCATTTTCTGGTCCTGCGCGTGGGCGGCAGGGGCGAAGGCGGAAGCGATGGCCAGTGCGGCCAGGGTGAGGCGGGTGCTGTTCATATTGTGCTCTTGCTGTGCGTGTGCGCCAGCGGGGAGAGCACGAGTGTGAGGCGGGGCCCGGGTTCCCGGGCCTTCAACCGTCTTGCGCTTTCCTTCGCTGGCATTATCCAGATCAGGTTCGGAGGGTATTTCTCACCCCGCGCACATTGCGCGAGGACCCCTAGCGAGGCGGTATTGTACTACAGGCTCAGTTGCAGCGCCTGGCGCACGTCGGCCGGCGTGATATCGCGCCGTTCGCCCAGGCCGGTGATGCCGGCGGTTTCCAGCGCCGCCACGGTGGCGTCGATGGCTTCGGGACCCAGGCTGTAACCTGACAGGCGGGTCGGCACGCCCATCTGCTCGAAGAAGGCGCGGGTGCGCGCGATGGCGAGATCAATGCGCTCGTCTTCGCTGCCCTGGCTGGCGCCGAGACCCCACACGCGCTCCGCATACTGCAGCAGCTTGCCGCGCTTGGCCTCGCGCCGGATTTGCAGGATGCCCGGCAGGACGATGGCCAGCGTCTGCGCATGGTCCAGGCCAAACAGCGCGGTCAGCTCGTGGCCGACGCCGTGGGTAGCCCAGTCCTGCGGCACGCCGACGCCGATCAGGCCATTCAGCGCCATGGTGGCCGTCCACATGATATTGGCGCGCACTTCGACGTCGTCCGGGCGCTCCAGCACTTGCGGACCCAGTTCCAGCAAAGTTTGCAGCAGGCCTTCGGCGAAGCGGTCCTGCACCGGCGCGTTGGCCGGGTAGGTCAGGTATTGCTCGGTGGTGTGCACGAAGGCATCCACCACGCCATTGCCGACCTGGCGCAGCGGCAGGGTCAGGGTCTTGGCCGGGTCCAGCACCGAGAAGCGCGGGTAGACGTGGGGCGACATGAAGGCGCGTTTTTCCTGCGTCGAAGCGCGGCTGACCACACTGGCGCTGTTCATTTCCGAACCGGTGGCCGGCAGCGTCAGCACGGCGCCGAAGGGCAGGGCGCCCTTCACGGCCTTGCCGCCGATTTTCAGGATGTCCCACGGGTCGCCGTCGAACAGCGCCGCCGCAGCGACGAATTTGGTGCCGTCCACCACCGAGCCGCCGCCGACGGCCAGCAGGAAGTCGATCTTCTCGCGCTGCACCAGCTCGACTGCTTTCATCAGCGTTTCGTAGCGCGGATTCGGCTCGATGCCGGAAAACTCCAGCACAGGATGGGCCAGGCCGGCCAGCGCGGCGCGCACCTCGTCATAGGTGCCATTGGTCTTGATACTGCCGCCGCCGTAGAGCATCAGCACGCGGGCGGTGGCGGGAATATGTTTCGCCAGGGCGGCGATCTGGCCCTTGCCGAAAATGACACGGGTCGGGTTGTGGAATTCAAAGTTTTGCATAGTGCCCGGCATTATCGCGCAATTCCCGCCCAGCCGTGCGACACTCCCAAAACGGCCTTGCTACACTTGAGAAATCCGCGCCGCAGGCTGACAATGCGTGTATCCGTACGCCTAAGGAGAGTGAGATATGACACAGGAACACGTGGTCGAGCCGCGCGATTACCTCAATGCCCAGGTGCTGGACATGCACCGTGCCTTGACGTCGCTGAGCGAGAAAATCGAAGCACTGGATTTGCATAACCAGCGCATTGAAACGTGCACCGACCCCGAGCTGAAGCTGGTCATGGCCAGCCACCGCGATTCCACGCGCAAGCAGATTGCGATGCTGCTGGAATGGGTAAGGCGGCGCGACCCGAAACTGGATAAGGAAATGAAGGATGCGCTGTTCAAAGCGGGCCCCATTGCCGCCCAGTATCATTACGAGTAAAGGAATTGAATGAAGTTGCAGCCGTACCGGGAGGGCAGCTGGTTTGCCGTCCCGCTCAGGAATGGCGGTTATGCCACAGGTTTGGTGGCGCGCCTGTCACCGCAGGGGAAGGTCATGCTGGCTTATCTGTTCGGGCCGACGCATTGGACCTTGCCGACGCTGGCCGATGTGCAGGACCTGTCGGCCAGTGACGCGTTGAAGGTAATCCGCACCGGAGATATCGCGGTTGCGAACGGGCGCTGGCCGGTGATCGGGAATACCGTCGGCTTCCAGCGCGAAGCGTGGCCGGTACCGATGTTTATCCGCCGCGCCGATGCATTGAAACGGGCCTGGCAGGCCACGTACGGCGACGATCCGGCCAAGCCGGAGCGCGAAGTGTCCGTGCCCTATGACACGGAGGGGTTGGAAAGCGATTCGCTGTACGGCTACGGATCGGCGGAACTGCTGATGACCAAGCTGCTGGAGTAGGGAGGCCCTATGTACCTGGGCGGCTGTTTTTGTGGCGCGGTGCGCTATGAGGCGGATGCGCCGGTGCTGAACTGCACCTGGTGCCATTGTTCGATGTGCCGCGGGGTGTGCGGTGCGCCCAGCGTGGCGTGGTTCAGCGTAGCGCGCGCCCAGTTCCGCTATGTGCGCGGCCAGCCTTCGGCCTTCCATTCCAGTCCCGGCGTGCGGCGCGAGTTCTGCGGCGTGTGCGGCACCCAGCTGACTTTCGCCGACGGCCGCACGCCGCAGGAAATCGACATCACCACCTGCAGCCTGGACGATCCGGAAGCTTTGCCGCCGGAAGACCACACCTTTGCCGGCAGCCGCCTGCACTGGGAGGCGATTTGCGACGACCTGCCGCGCTACCTGCGTACGCGCGGCGATGGGGCGCTGGAGAGCGCCTAGGCCTGGCAGGCGGCCGCCCGCGCCAGCAGCAGGTCGCGTTCGCGCTCATTCTGGGTGAGCGCCGCCGCCCGTTCGAATTCCACCCGGGCCTCCTTCTGGCGCTCCAGCTTGAACAGCAGGTCGCCGCGCACGCTGGGCAGCAGGTGGTACTGCTTGAGCGCCGGCTCGTCCAGCAGCTGGTCCACCAGTTCCAGCCCCACCGCCGGTCCATAAGCCATGGCCAACGCCACCGCGCGATTGAGTTCCACCACCGGCGACGGCGCACGCGTTGCCAGCGCGTGATACAGGTCGGCGATCATCTGCCAGTCGGTCTGCTCGGCGCGCCGCGCCCGCGCGTGGCAGGCCGCAATCGCCGCCTGCAGCAGATACGGTCCCGGCACCCGCCCCAGGGCCTGCGCCCGCTCCAGCGCCGCCAGCCCGCGCCGGATCAGCATCTGGTCCCAGCGCGTACGGTCCTGTTCCAGCAGCAGCACCGGCTTGCCCTGCGCGTCGGTGCGGGCGCGCGAACGGGACGACTGGATTTCCATCAGCGCCACCAGGCCGTGCACCTCCGGTTCGTCCGGCGCCAGCTCGGCCAGGATGCGACCCAGGCGCAACGCCTCATTGCACAGGGCAGGGCGCATCCAGTCGGTGCCCGCGCTGGCCGAATAGCCTTCGTTGTAGACCAGGTAGATCACCTGCAGCACGGCCGCCAGGCGCTCTTCCAGCTCGGCGCCGCGCGGCACCTCGAACGGTACCTTGGCGTCGCCCAGCGTGCGTTTGGCGCGCACGATGCGCTGCGCCACCGTCGCTTCCGACGCCAGGAAGGCGCGCGCGATTTCGTCCGTGGTCAGGCCGCCCAGCAGGCGCAGGGTCAGCGCCACGCGCGCTTCCATGGTCAGCACCGGGTGGCAGGAAATGAAGATCAGGCGTAGCAGGTCGTCGCCGATATTGTCGTCCAGCTCGCGCTCCAGGTCGGGCGCGGCGTCCTGCAGCAGGCCTTCGATTTCATAGGTCAGTTCCGGCTCTTTTTCCTGCGCCAGCTTCTGGTGGCGCAGGTAGTCGAGCGCCTTGTTTTTCGCCGCCTGCATCAGCCATGCCGCCGGGCGCTCCGGCGTGCCGTTTTCCGGCCAGGTCTCCAGTGCGCTGACCATGGCTTCCTGCGCCATTTCCTCCGCCAGCGCCACGTCGCGCAGCATGCGCGTGAGGACGGCGATGATCTTGGCTTCTTCAATGCGCCAGACGGCGACGATGGTGCGGTGGATGCTGTTGTCGTTCATGCATCTACTTTAGCATGATAAACTCAATCTCTTTTCGATCGAAAACCAGGGCAATGAAGAAGAGCGTAGCGACAATCCGCGATGTAGCCACCGCCGCAGGGGTTTCCACGGCCACGGTCTCCAAGTTCGTCAACGGCACGCAGCGCTTTTCACCGGCAGTCGAAGCCCGCCTGACCAGCGTCATCGAGCAACTGGGCTACCGCTCCAACCCGATGGCGCAGTCGATGATCACCGGCCGTACCAAGGCCATCGGCCTGTCTGTGCTGGATATCACCAACCCGCACTTCACCAGCGTGGTCAAAGGCGCCAACCGTGTGGCCCAGGCGCATGGCTACACCGTACTGCTGGTCGATACCGAGGAAACCCAGGAGCGCGAACGCCAGTTGCTGGAGGCGCTGAGCCGGCGCGTGGACGGCATGATCGTGTATTCGCGCACGCCGGAAGAAGAATTGGGCTGGCTGCTGGCGCTGGACCGTCCTGCCGTCTATTTTGGCCGTCCCGAACGCCTGGCGCTGCCTGCCGTGGCCAGCGACGACCAGCTGGGCGCCTTCATGGTGACGCGCCACCTGCTGACGCAGGGCCATAAGCGGGTGGCCTACCTCAGCTTCGCCCCATCGCGCCGCGACCGCGAACGCATGGCCGGCGTGCGCGAGGCACTGGCGGCGCTCGGCCTGGAGCTGACGGTGTTCGAAGCCGATGCGCCAAGCGCCGACGGCGGCGAAAGATTGTCCTCGGCCATCATGCTGGGCCGCCAGCCGCCCGATGCGCTGGTCTGCTACAACGACCTGACGGCGCTGGGCTTCCTGAAAGGTGCGCAGGAATTGGGCTTCAATGTGCCGGACGATATTTCCGTGGCCGGCTTCGACAACATCCAGTACGGCAGCTTCGCCACGCCGGGCCTGACCAGTGTTGACCTGCATAGTGAACGCATGGGCGCTGCGGCGATGCAGAAGCTGCTCGCCTCCATCGAGGGCCAGGAAGTAGAGCCGCTGACGGTGATCGACGCGCAGCTGGTGCTGCGCGGCTCGACCACTACCCGCGCTTAAAGCGCGACCTTGCGCAGTTCCACTTCCATATCGCCCGGGTTAGGGTAGGGATAGGACTTGACCCAGGCAATCACCTCGTCGCGCGATGCGGCGTCGACAGCCCAGTAGCCGGCGATCAGTTCCTTCACTTCGGCGAACGGACCGTCGGTGATGAAGGGCTTGCCGCCGCTGAACTTGACGCGCGCGCCGCGCGCTGTCGACTTCAGGCCCTCGCCGGACAGGGCGATGCCAGCCGCCACACCGGCCTGGTTGGCGCGGTTCATAATGTCGATGATGGCGGCCGGCGGCTCAAAGTCCTGCTCCGCGACGGGATCTGAGCGCAGCAGGATGGCCCAGGCAGTGTGGCTGGGCGCCTTGCCGGTGTCGAAACCGACGCAGCCGCCGGGGCAGCCCGCCTCGCGCACTTCGACGGTGGCGCCGCCTTCCGCGTCGGTGCTCGGCCAGCGCGCAGCCAGTTCGCTGGCGGCGCGCCGGTCTTCGGCATCGATGAAGGTGAAGCCGGCCACGCTCACATCGTCGAACGGGCCTTCCTCATATAGCCACTGGCCGTCGCGGCGGCGCATTCGCAGGCCGCCGTCGGCGCTGCAACGCAGCCACTTGGCACCCGGTACGGCCCGCACCAGTTCAGCGGATGGAAAATCATCCAGTTCCGACGCGGCGTCGGCCTTGCGAATTACCATGTACTGCATTGCAATCTCCTTTATGCGCGCGCGGCGATCTTGTCGGCGATGCGCTGTTCCTGCTCGCGCAGTTCCGGCGTGAACTCGGCGCCGAAGTCTTCGGCCTCGAACACCTGGCGGATTTCGATGTCGGAATCGCTTTCCATCGGGTTAGGGCAGCGCTTGACCCATTCGATGGCTTCGTCCAGCGACTTGACCTGGATCAGCCAGAAGCCGGCGATCAGCTCCTTGGTTTCCGAGAACGGGCCGTCGATCACGGTGCGCTTGTTGCCCGAGAAGTGCACGCGGGCGCCGCGCGAACTTGGGTGCAGGCCTTCGCCGGCCAGCAGTACGCCGGCATTCACCAGTTCTTCATTGAACTTGCCCATGGCTTCGAGCAGTTCGGTGCGGGGCATCTTGCCGGCTTCGGATTCCGGGCTGGCCTTGACGATGAGCATGAATCGCATAACGGTGTCTCCTAAAAGTTGATCAAGCTTTGCCGCATTCGGGCATGGTTTTTTTCATTTCTTCCTGCATCTGCTCGGGCGTCAGGTCGCGCTTGTGCGTGGCGATCGACCAGTTATGGCCGAACGGGTCCACCAGCACGCCGTAGCGGTCGCCCCAGAACATATCGGCGGGCGGCATCTTGGCAGTGCCGCCGGCGTCGACCGCCCGCTTGTAGACTGCGTCGACGTCCTCCACGTACAGGTGCAGGGTAACGGGCGAGCCGTTCAGGTGTTTCGGACCGAAGCAGCCCATGTCCGGGAAGTCGTCGACCAGCATGATATTGGAATCGCCGATTTTGATCTGGGCGTGCATGATTTTGCCGCCAGGCCCTGGCATACGGGCGGTTTCGACGGCGTTGAAGGCTTTCTTATAGAAAGCAATGGCGTCGGCGGCGCCTTCGCAAACCAGGTGCGGGGTGACGGAACGCATATCTTCTGGAATCGGTTTGACAGTCATGGTGGATCTCCGTTGTAGTTGAGAATTCTGGACACCGTTTTGCGGCCTCCATACTCCCACGACGAACGGCGATGCGCCAGATCGACACGATTAAAAAAGATTTTTTTGTTTTAGCCAGTCCGGATTGAAAAGACGGGCGGCATAGGTTGCGCCGCGGTCGCACAGCAGGGTGACGATGGTGTGGCCGGGACCCATCTGCTGCGCCAATGCGACGGCGGCGGCCACGTTGATGCCACTGGAGCCGCCGACATACAGGCCTTCTTCGCGCAGCAGGTGGTAGACCATCTTGACGCAGGTCTTGTCGTCGATGCGGATGGCGTCGTCGATTGGCGTTCCTTGCAGGTTGGCGGTGACGCGGCTGTTGCCGATGCCTTCGGAGATCGAGCTGCCCTCGCTCTTCAGTTCGCCATGCTTGACCCAGTTGTAGAGCGCGCTGCCAAAAGGATCGGCCAGGATGATGCGGATGGCGGGGTCCTGTTCCTTCAGATAGCGCGCCACGCCGGCCAGGGTGCCGCCGGTGCCGGTGGCGCAGGTGAAGGCGTCGATGCGGCCGGCGCTGTCGTTCCAGATTTCGGGACCGGTGTGGGCGTAGTGGGCCTGGCGGTTGGCCAGGTTGTCGAATTGCTGGGCCCAGATGGCGTTGGGCAACTCTTGCGCCAGGCGGCCGGCGACTTTTTGGTAGTTGTTGTCGTCGGCATAGGGCACGGCGGGGACGGGGCGGACTTCAGCGCCCAAGGTGCGCAGGATGGCGAATTTTTCTTCGGACTGCGTTTCCGGGATCACGATCACGCATTTGTAGCCGCGCGCCGCGCACAGGTGGGCCAGGCCGATGCCGGTGTTGCCGGCCGTGCCTTCGACCACGGTGCCGCCGGGTTTGAGTTTGCCGCTGAGTTCGGCTTCCTGCAGGATGGCCAGGGCGGCGCGGTCTTTGACGGAGCCGCCGGGGTTCATGAATTCGGCTTTGGCCAGGATTTCACAGCCGGTCTCGGCCGAGAGGCGGGCGAGACGGATCAGGGGCGTGTTGCCGATAGTGCCGGCGAAACCGGATTTGGGGTGCATGGGTTCACTTTAGTCCAAAACCGGTAAACCTGGGTCTGACCCGCAGGGTCAGACCCAGGTTTACCGGTTTCAGAGCGCCCGCAGCGTGATGGTGAACTTAAGCCCACCGCCCTCGCGGTTCGCCACCTCCAGCTCCGCATCATGCCGCGACAGCACGCGGTCGACGATGGCGAGCCCGAGGCCGGCGCCATTGGCCTGCCCACGCGCGGTATCGAGCCGTGTGAACGGTTTCAACAGCTGCGCAATCTGGCCGTCGGGCACCCCCACGCCATGGTCCTGCACCTCCACCACCACCCGCTTTGCGGTATGCATCCCGCGCACCGAGCACTTGATATCAATCTCCGCCACATCCTTGCCCGGCGTCTTGCCATAGCGCCGCGCGTTCTCCACCAGGTTGGCGATCACGCGCTTGAGATCGGTGGCATTGCCCAGCACATGCGCATGTTCCGGCAGCTCCGTCGTCACCCGCACATCCGCATGCCGTCCGGCCTCATGCGCGGATTCGGCCAGCAGCGCCGCCATATCCACATTGATAAAGGTCGACGCCTCGGTCGGCTTCGCATAGTCGAGGAACTGGGCAATGATGGCATCCATCTGCGCAATATCCGACTGCATGCCTTCGCGCGCCTCGGTCGACAGGTTGGCCATCTCCACTTCCAGCTGCATACGCGCCAGCGGCGTGCGCAAGTCGTGCGAGATGCCGGCCAGGATCACGGCCCGGTCCGATTCGACTTGCCGCAAGTCATCTACCATCTGGTTGAAGCTGCGGTTGGCCTGGCGTACTTCCTGCGGGCCAACTTCCGGCAGCGGCGTAGGCGGGCGGCCCTGGGCCACGTCGCGCGCGGCGGCGGTCAGGCGTTTCAGCGGCAGGTTGATCAGGCTGGAAATCACGGCCGCGCCCAGCAGCGACACCACCGACACGATACCGGCCCAGCCCAGCCACTCCACCGACTCGCGCACGCGTTCGCGTTCCAGCATCAGCCAGTAGCGGTCATCGGCAATCTTGAAACTGACCCAGTAGCCCGGCACGCCATTCACCTCGGACGAGAAGCGCGTATCGGCGCCCAGCTTGGCGCGCACCAGGGCCTGGGTGTCGCGCATCAGGGCCGAATCGGGCGGCGGCTCGACCTCATCCTCATCCTCCATGGTGAAGACGCGGATGCCCTCGTTCGACACCAGTTCGAACAGCAATTCGTTGCGCAGGTCGGGCGCGGAGTGGGTCAGGGCGGCGCGGGTAATGGTCACCACCGACACCACCTGGGCGGCGGTCTGCTGTGCCAGCGGCTCGCGCTGGACGAAGTTGACCACGCCGAACCAGGCCGACATGGAGAGCGTGGTGAGCACGCTCAGCAGCAGGAAGGTGCGCCAGAACAGGCCGCTGGACAGCGACCCGAGGCGCGGCAGGCGGAATTTCATCGACAGCCCAAAATCAGCGTGGCTGGCCCTCAGGGATGAAGACGTAGCCCAGGCCCCATACGGTCTGGATGTACAGCGGGCTGGATGGATCCGGCTCGATCAGCTTGCGCAGGCGGGAGATCTGCACGTCCAGGCTGCGGTCGAACACCTCGTATTCGCGGCCGCGCGCCAGTTCCATCAGTTTCTCGCGCGACAGCGGCTGGCGCGCGTGGCGCGCAAACACTTTCAGCACCGAGAATTCGCCGGTGGTCAGCGGCACGGTCTCGCCGTTCTTTTTCAGGGTGCGGGTGCCCAGGTCCAGCACGAACTGGCCGAATTCGAAGGTCTGCGGATGTTCCGACGGCGCACCCGGGATTTCGTCCGGCTGCTTGCGGCGCAGCACGGCGCCGATACGGGCCACCAGCTCGCGCGGGTTGAATGGCTTGGGCAGGTAGTCGTCCGCGCCCATTTCCAGGCCGACGATGCGGTCCACGTCTTCGCCCTTGGCGGTCAGCATGATGATCGGGGTCTGGTCGCCCGCGCCGCGCAGGCGGCGGCAGATCGACAGCCCGTCTTCGCCAGGCAGCATCAGGTCCAGCACCAGCAGGTCGTAACGTTCGCGCAGCCACAGCTTGTTCATGGCGGTGGCATTTTCAGCGGTGACGACGTTGAAGCCTTGCTCGGTCAGGTAGCGGCGCAGCAGGTCGCGCAGGCGGACGTCGTCGTCCACCACCATGATCTTGGCCTGGTGGCCGTGCTGGCCGCCTGGTGCGGCCGGAGGGGTAGTGGTCGTAGTCATAGGATTTGTTGATATTGTTGAATTGTCAGATGCATGTCGCTATGGTAACGTCATATTCGTTGCGGGGGCCACCCCGGTGAAAACTCATTACAAATTCTTACAAACTTTACCCCGACACTCTTACCTTAGGAAGTCGGAGCGCATACACTGCGGGCATGGATACGGCAAGTACGACGAGGATGGCGATGAAATTCGGTGCAAAATCAGGAGTGGGCAAAGCGGCATCCGCGCTGTGCGCAGCCCTGTGCTGCACCTTGATGGCCAGCGCCCAGGCCCAGTCCGACCAGCAAAACCGCCAGCAGGAACAGCGCAAGGAAGGCCGCCGCGATTTCCGCGACCCGCGCTGGGGCGATGCCCGTGATCCACGCTCATTTGAAGCGCGCGCCGAAGAACAGCGCCGCCTGATGGAAGAAAACCGGGATAACGCAGATTCGCGCCGCATGGGCCGCATGACGCCCGACGAACGCCGCGACCTGCGCCGCCAGATTAACGAAGCAGGCCAGCAAGTTTATTCACTGCCGCCACGGCGCTGAAAATGTGACATTTACGTAACGTCACGAAAGCTTTCGGCCTTCGAATCCTCCGATATTCGATGTTTTGCGTGTAATATTGATTGCCCGCAAGATAATGCGCCCCGGCGCGCCCCATAATAGGGCATTGGAGGAGAGCTTTTGCCCCACACCGCACAACAGGACAGCCCCGGTACCTTGCCGGGTGGCGTGGTTGAAAGGCCCGATGGGGTCTTCCTCGACCTGCGCCGGCTCGCGCCTGAGCTGGTTGGGGCGGTCGACGCCTTGTTCCGCAGCGGCCGTCTGCTGCGCGGCCTCGATTACCCGGTCCTGACGCGCGTCCTGTACGGCGTCGGCCCCGAATTGGCGCCGAGCGCCGAGCTGCTGGCCCGCGTGGCCGACAGCCTGGAACCATTCCCCGCCGAGCGCAAGCCGCTGTACCGCAACGTCAAGGTGCGCGACGGCGAAGCGGAATACTTCTTTGAACCGATTTACCTGCCGGCCGAGGAGCTGCCGGATGGCACTCTGTTGCCGGAACGTCCGGCCCAGCTCGATTTCGACGAGTTTGTGGCCGATATGTGGCTGAAGAATGTGCGCTTTGGCATACAGGTGGCAGCCGTGCGCGCCGCGATTGCCGCGCCCAAGGGCGAGCGGGTGGCGGCGGCGCTCGACCTGGAACCGACCCCGGCGCAGGATGCGCAGGTGGTGGAAGTGGCCTCCGAGCTGCACCGCAGCGATGCGCCGCGCCAGCGCGCCGACGGCACCATGGACCTGACCAGTTTCCAGAACCGTTTCCCGCAGATCAAGCAGGGCATGCGCCTGCTGCAAAAGCTGCCGGGCAAGGCCGGCGAGCCGGGCCGCAATATTGCGGGCCAGCTGATGCCGGCGCTGCAGCCGAAAGACGTCGACTTCCAGCGCTATGCCGGCGAGGGCACCCTGATCGCGCGCGAGGCCGACGGCGAATTCCTGGTGGCGGCGCGCGAAGGTTTCCTGAATGTGGACCCGAAGAGCGGCCAGGTGGCGCTGAGCGACAAGATCATCAGCCGCGAAGGCGTGTCCGGACGCACCACGGGCAACCTGGAGCTGATGGGCGCCTTCGAGGAGTTCGGCGACGTGCAGGAGTTGCGCGACGTGAACGGCAGCGACATCACGGTGCACGGCGACGTGTTTGGCAATATCAATTCCAGCGGCGGCACGATTGTGCTGGGCCGCAACCTGGTGGGCGGCAAGGCGATCAATGCCAAGGGCGACATCAAGGTCGCCGGCGTCGCTTCCGGCGCCATCATCCAGACCGCCAGCGGCACGGTCATCATCAAGGGCCGCGCTGAAAGCTGCGTGATCAGCGCACCCAAAGTGGTGATCGCGGAAGCTTCCAACTGCGAGATCTTCGCCGACGAAGTGGAAATCGAACTGGCCGTCGGTTGCGCCGTGGCGGGCCGCAGCGTGGCCATCGAAAGCGCCGGCCCGCGCAAGAGCAGCGAGATGTTCGTCTACGTCATCGTCAAGGACGTGGCCGGCCACGACGCGGAACTGGAAGCGCTGCAAAAGCAGACCGCCGGCCAGGAAGCTGATATCGCCACCTGGACTGCCGAGCATGAGCGCCTGAACGGCCTGGCCGAAGTGCGCAGCTACCTGACCCTGGCGGAAAAGCTGCGCAAGGGTGAAATCCAGCTGACGCCGGCCCAGGTGCCGCAGCTGAAGAAAGTTGCCGCCGCCGTGGCGCCGCAGGTGAAGGCCATTGGCCAGCTGCTGCAGGCGATCAAGCAGGCGGAAGATTCGATTGCCGGCGCGCGCGCCCGGCGCGATGAGCTGGAGGCGCTCAAGCGCGACGCGGCGGCGCGTTCCTCGGTGCGCCTGCATATGGTGGACGGCGACGTCCTGGTGCGCACCTTGCCGCTGGGCGAGGCCGTGGCCGCCAATTTCATGGCCCAGCCCAAGGATTACAAGGCCATGCTGCGCGGGCCAAGGCTGGACAGCCTGACCATCTTCTCCGGCTCGGCCGGAACGGTGTCCTGGCACGGTTCGGCACAGGTTGAGGCGGTTGTGAGCTAGCCGTACAATGGCCGAAGAAAACCATCCGGGAGACAAGGTGCCTGCAGATGCCGCCCCGGCCGCCATGGCGGCTGGCGATCTGCCATCGTCGCTGGTGCAGCGCGCCGATGGCGTCTATTTCAAGGCGGAAGCTCCAGCCGCCTTGCTGCAAGCGGCTGTCAACCAGGTCTTCCTGTCCGGCGCCAGCTTCCGCGGCATCGACTACGGCGTCTTCATCCGCGCACTGTATGGCGCCGGGCCGGAGCTGCCGGCCGGCATGAAAGACCAGCCGCTGTGGCGCTTTGCCGATGAGATCGCGCCATTCCCCAGCGGCCGCCGCGAACTTTACAAGTCGGTGCGCATTGTCGGCGGCGAGGCTGAATACTATTTCGAACCCGTCTTTATCGAAGTGGAAGGCATGCCGCCCACGCCGGCGCAGCTGGACTTTGGCGAATTCGTGGCCGATATGTGGACCAAAGGCATCCGCTTCGGCATCGACGCGCCGGTGGTGCGCGAAGCCATTGCCAGCGGCAAGGTGGCGCGCCTGATCGTGGCGCGCAAGCTGCCGGCGGCGCCGGGACGCGATGCCGCCATCGTCGAAGTGTCCGAGAGCATCCACCGCTCCAATGCGCCGCGCCTGCTGGCCAATGGCCGCTTCGACCTGCACACCTTCCAGAACCGCTTCCCGCAAGTGAAAGCCCAGGTGCGCCTGCTGCGCAAGGAGCCGCCGGTGCCGGGCACGCGCGGCTTTGAATTGTCCGGCATCGTGCTGGAACCGCCAGCCTCGCGCGACCTGGAAATGACCAGCGTGGCGGGCGAGGGCACGGTAGTGTTGCATATCGACGACGCCGATTACCTGGTGTCGTCGGTGGAAGGCTTCATCAACGTCGACAGCAAGAGCAAGCGCATTTCCATCGGTCCCAAGATCGTCAGCCGCGAAGGCGTGTCGGTGCGCACCACCGGCAACCTGACGCTGGATGGCGATTACGAGGAGTTCGGCGAGGTGCAGGAACAGCGCGTGGTGGGGGGCGGCAATATCACCGTGCATGGCGACGTATTCGGCAACATCAACTCGCGCGGCGGCACCATCGCCCTGCGCAAGAACCTGATGGGCGGCAGCGCCACCAATGCCGATGGCAATATCCGCGTATCCGGCGTCGCTTCGGGCGCGGTGCTGCAGGCCAAGAAGGGCGAAATAGTGCTGGGCAAGGCGCAGAACTGTGTGATCACTGGTTCGCGCGTCATCATCACCGAGGCCTACAACTGCGAAATCATGGCTGACGAAGTGCTGATCACGCTGGCGGCGGGCTGCGCGATCGCGGCGCGCCGCATCGAGGTCGACGGCGCCGGTCCGCGCAAGCAGGCCGAGATGCTGCTGCACGTGATGGTGCCCGACACCGCCAAGTACGACCAGAAGCTGGCTGAGTGTGCCGCGCGCGCCACGCGCCATGAGCAGCAGGCGGCGCGCTGCAAGGAGCAGATGGATGCCATCACCGCCGACCAGGAAGTACGCAACTACCTGCAGCTGGCCAGCAAAGTGCGCAAGCAGGAAGTCACGCTGAACCAGGAGCAGCTGGTGCTGTTCCAGAAGATGGCGCTGAAGGTCGGTCCGTCGCTGAAAATGGTGGCGCGCTTGCAGGTGCAGATGAAGGAGGCCCAGGCAGCGCAGCAGAAGGAGCAGGAGCTGGGCGAGCACGTCTACCAGCAAAAGTTGATGGTGATCGGCAGCGCGCGCTGTACGGTGCGCAAGGTCAATGGCGACACGACGGTGCGCAAGATGATCTTCAACCCCGACCTGGGACCGGCCTACCTGCTGCCGCCCAAGGAAGTCAAAGCCCGCCTGCGCGCAGCGGCGACCTCGCAGCAGCCGCTGTTCTCCGGCAGCAGCGGTGAGTTCGACTGGAGCGCCAGCGCCGCTTAGCGCTTAAATGAGCGCCGCGTAGCACGGCATGGCGCCCAACGGCAGGCCGTGGAACAGGTTGTTTTCCGAATCATTCAGCTCGCCCTGGGCCGCCAGCATGCGGATCTTGGCCAGGTAATCTCCCAGTACCAGCACGCGCGCCATCGGCGACAGGGCGCTGCCTTTGCGCACGTCGCCCTGTTCGCGGATCGCTTGCGTAATAGCGGGCGGGAAGCGCCACGCTTCGGCAATGCCGGCGGATATGGCGCGCGCTTCGTGCGCCATGCGGGCCCGGAACATCGACGAGCCAAGCACGCCGGGCACATTGCTGGTGCTGTCCATTACGCGCAGGGCGGTCAGCAGTCCCGCGTTCAGCACCAGACCCGCCAGGAAGGCTTCAAACGGAGCGACGCCGAATTCCGGCGCCAGCATGCGGCAGGCGATGGCGCTTTTCTCGGACTGGTCCCAGATGCGCGGCGCCATCAGCTTGGTGTAGTAGCCGGAGTTGAGGTCGATGATGGGGCGGAATGCCACCGTGGTGATCAACTGGCGCAAGCCTTCCTGGCCGATCACGATTACCGCGTGCTCCACGCTGGTGATGGTGGTCGGTTCGCCGCTGTTCTGGATGGCGGCATTGGCCAGGCGCAGCACCGAACCTACCAGTACCAGGTCGTTGGAAATCTTGCGGGCGATATCGGCGCCGGCGAAATTGTCGCTGCGCAGGCTTTGCAGCAGCTGCGGGATGACGCCGGGCATGCGGCGCAGCATATCGGCGGCATTGTGGCCGGACTTGGCGGCTACACCCAGTTCCTGCAGCACCCGGTTTTCTGGAGCTGTGGTGTCGAGCGAGTCGCCTTCCGGCAGGGCGAACAGCCAGTGCTGGAAAGCGGAGTTGACCAGGTCCTTCTGCTCAAAATCGGGGCCGCCTTCCAGGGCGGGCGACAGTGCAGCGGCGGGCGGCGGGGCGGCTGGCTGCGGCGAAGGCGCCTGCGGCACGGTCGGCGGCTGCGGATCTTCGTCAGATTTCGCGAACAGTCGCTTCAGCCATTGGTACATGGGCGCTTTCCCTGGCAATTGTCATGAAAGCATTGTAGCCCACGCGGCAACCTTTGAGGATGCTCAAACTGCTTGCTGTTGCGTAACGGTACGATGGAACAGCGTATCAGCGGATTCAGAGGAGCATTAAGTTATGGAAGCCGACCTGCGACAGTACCTGACCTTCCGCCTGGGCGGGCTTGAGTATGCGCTGGACTACCGCCGCGTGCAGGAGCTGCGCCCTTTGAGCGCGCTCGAACGCGTGGCCTCGGGCGGGGCGATTGTGGAGGGCGTGGCGCTGTCGCGCGGGGTGATCATGCCCATCGTGGACATGCGGGTGGCGTTCGGCCCGCGCCCGCCGGCGCATGACCCGTGCACGGACGTGATCATCCTGCAGCTGTCGGCCTGCGTGATGGGGATGGTGACGGACGGCGTGACCGACCTGGTGACCCTGCCGGCGACCGCCATCCACCCCCTGCCGCATGTGGGCGAGGAGGTGGATTACCTGCTGGGCATGGGGCAGCTGGGCGAGCGGCGCCTGATTGTGCTCGATATCGACCGCCTGATGGCGGTGCGCAATGCGATGCGTCCGCGTCAGGCCGCCAGAGCTTCCAGCTGCTCCTGAAGCTCCAGCCATTCGCCTTCCAGCTGCTCCAGCTCCTTGGTGCATTCGACCTGGTCGGTCAGCAGGGTTTTCAGCTTTGGCTTGTTGTCCGCTTCGTAGATGGCCGGATCGGCCAGGGCGGCGTCGATCGTGGCTTTCTGCTCGCTGCGCTGGGCCATCGCGGCTTCCACCTTCTTCAGGCGGTTTTCCAGCGGCTTGCGCTGGGCCGACAGGCGCTGGCGCTGCTCGGCTTCCAGGCGCTTTTGCTCCTTGCGGTCGACCGGGCTGGCTTCGACCGCGGCGCTGGCGGCGCCAGCCGCTGCAACGGGCGCTGCGGCTGCCGGCTTGGCCAGCTTGGTCTGCAGCAGCCAGTCCTTGTATTCATCCAGGTCGCCATCGAACTCGCGCAGGCGGCCGTTCTCGACGATGATGAACTGCTCGGTGGTGGCGCGCAGCAGGTGGCGGTCGTGGGACACCACCAGCAGGGTGCCTTCGAACTGCGCCAGCGCATCGGTCAGCGCTTCGCGGGTTTCCAGGTCCAGGTGGTTGGTCGGTTCGTCCAGCAGCAGCAGGTTGGGGCGTTGCCACACGATCAGTGCCAGCGCCAGGCGTGCCTTCTCGCCGCCGGAGAACGGTGCGATCTTGCTGGTCACCATATCGCCGGGGAAGTTGAAGCTGCCCAGGAAGTTGCGCAGTTCCTGCTCGCGTACAGTCGGCGCCATCTTCTGCAGGTGCCACAGCGGCGACTCGTCATGGCGCAGCATCTCCACCTGGTGCTGGGCGAAGTAGCCGATCACCAGGCCTTTGCCGGTGGTGGCGGTGCCGGTCAGCGGATCGATGTCTCCGGCGATGGTCTTGATCAGGGTCGATTTACCGGCCCCGTTCACGCCCAGCAGGCCGATACGCTGGCCCTGCACCAGCGAGAACGTCACGCCGCGCACGATGGTTTTGTCGCCCTGCTCGGTGTGGTAGCCGCAGTTGACGTCTTCCATCACCAGCAGCGGGTTGGGGGCGCTGACCGGGTCGCGGAATTCGAAGCTGAACTCGGCGGCGGCGCGCAGCGGCGCCAGTTCTTCCATCTTGGCCAGCTGTTTCATGCGCGACTGCGCCTGGCGCGCCTTGGTGGCCTTGGCCTTGAAGCGGTCGATGAACGATTGCAGGTGGGCGCGGGCGCGCTGCTGCTTCTCGATGGCGGAAGCCTGCAGCACCAGCTGCGCGGCGCGCTGGCGCTCGAAGCCGGAGTAGTTGCCGGAGTAGCGTTTCAGCTTGCGGTCGTCGATGTGGACGATCACGTTCACGATCTCGTCGAGGAAATCGCGGTCGTGGGAAATGATGATCAGGGTGCCGGGGTAGCGCTTCAGCCAGTCCTCCAGCCAGATGATCGCGTCCAGGTCCAGGTGGTTGGTCGGTTCGTCCAGCAGCAGCAGGTCGGATGGGCACATCAGCGCTTGCGCCAGGTTCAGGCGCATACGCCAGCCGCCGGAGAAGCTGGCTACCGGCTGCTGCATCTGCTCCAGCGAGAAGCCCAGGCCCAGCAGCAGCTGCTCGGCGCGCGACTGCACGGTGTAGGCGTTGGCGTCGGCCAGTGCGGTGTGCACGTGGGCGATCTCGATGCCGTGTTCCGGCGAGTCCGGCATGGCTTCCAGGCGCGCCAGTTCGGCCTCCAGCTCGCGCAGGTGGGCGTCGCCGTCGATGGCATAGTCGATGGCGGTGCGCGGCAGGGCAGGGGTTTCCTGCGCCACGTAGGCCATGCGCCAGCTTTTCGGGAAGTCGATGTCGCCCAGGTCCGGGTGCAGCTCGTTGCGCAGCATGGCGAACAGGCTGGATTTGCCGGCGCCATTGGCGCCGATCAGGCCGATCTTGTCGCCCGGGTTCAGGGTCAGGTCGGTGTTTTCCAGCAGCGGCTTCAGGCCGCGCATCAGGCTGACGTTGGTGAAGCGGATCATTTTCTTGGTCGTTTTGTTTTAACCCCGGTAAACCGGGGTCAGACCCGGGTTTGCCGGGTTTAGATTTTCAGTTGGTCAGCGGTGAGCAGGAACACCATATCGTCGCCCTGGCTGGTGGTCAGCCAGGTCAGGCCCAGGTGGCCGAAGGCCGCCTCGGCAAACTCCTTCTCGTTGCCGATTTCAACGATCAGCAGGCCGTCGTCGGTCAGGCGCTCGGCGGCGCCGGCCACAATCTTGCGCACCAGGTCCATGCCATCCGCACCGCCATCCAGCGCGATTTGCGGCTCGTGCAGGTATTCCTGCGGCAGCTTGGCCATCGACGAAGAATTCACGTACGGCGGGTTGGTGATGATCAGGTCATACTTTTTGCCGGCCGGGACGTTGGCGTACAGGTCGGACTGGATCAGGTTCAGGCGCTTGCCCAGTTCGTACTTGTCCACGTTCTTGCGCGCCACTTCCAGCGCATCGCCGGAAATATCCACCGCATCGACTTCGGCGTCAGGGAAGGCATCGGCCATCATGATCGCCAGGCAGCCGGAGCCGGTGCACAGTTCCAGGATGTTGGAGACGTTCTCCGGATCCGGCACCCACGGCGCGAAGTATTGCGGGATCAGTTCCGCGATATAGGAACGCGGCACGATGGTGCGCTCGTCCACGTAGAAGTTGTAGGTGCCCAGCCAGGCCTCGTTGGTGATGTAGGCCGCCGGAACGCGGTCCTTGGCGCGGCGTTCGATCACGGCCAGCACTTCCGCCACTTCTTCCGGCTGCAGGCGCGCATCCATGAACGGCTCCAGGCGGTCCAGCGGCAGCGCCAGGGTGTGCAGGGTCAGGTAGGCTGCTTCATCGTAGGCTTCCGCGCTGCCATGGCCGAAGAACAGCTTGGCCTTGTTGAAACGGGTGACAGCGTGGCGAATCAGGTCGCGCGGGGTCGTGTACAGGGTGGTATCCATAGTGTTCTTCTCAAGCCAGGAGGTTTTCCAGGGTGCGGCGGTAGATGTTCTTCAGCGGATCGATGAAACGCACTTCAATGTGCTCGTCGATCTTGTGGATGCTGGCATTCGGGGGGCCAAATTCTATCACCTGGGGGCAGATCTGGGCGATGAAGCGCCCGTCGGAAGTGCCGCCGGTGGTGGACAGTTCGGTGTCGACGCCGGTTTCATCCTTGATGGCGTGGCACAGCGCTTCGGACAGCGTGCCGCGCGGGGTCAGGAAGGGCAGGCCGGACAGGGTCCAGTCGATGTGGTAATCCAGGCCGTGCTTGTCGAGGATCGCATGCACGCGCTCGCGCAGGCTCTCGTGGGTGGAGGCGGTCGAGAAGCGGAAGTTGAAGTCGATGTGCAGCTCGCCCGGAATTACGTTGTTCGCGCCGGTGCCGCCCTTGATGTTCGACATCTGCCACGACGTCGGCAGGTAGTACTCGTTGCCGTTGTCCCAGACTTCCGCCACCAGGTCGGCCAGCGCCGGCGCGGCCAGGTGGATCGGGTTCCTGGCCAGCTGCGGGTAGGCGATATGGCCCTGCACGCCCTTGATGGTCAGGATGCCCGACAGCGAACCGCGGCGGCCATTCTTGATCATGTCGCCCAGGGTCTGGTCGGAGGTCGGCTCGCCGACGATGCAGTAGTCCAGGGTTTCGCCGCGCTCGCGCAGCATCTCCACCACCTTGACGGTGCCGTCCACCGCCGGGCCTTCCTCGTCGGAGGTGATCAGGAAGGCGATCGAACCCTTATGGCCAGGGTGTGCGGCCAGGAATTCTTCGCAGGCCACCACCATGGCGGCGATCGAGGTTTTCATGTCGGCCGCGCCGCGGCCATACAGCTTGCCGTCGCGGTGGGTCGGGTAGAACGGCTCGGACGACCACTTCTCCAGCGGGCCGGTCGGCACCACGTCGGTATGGCCGGCGAATACCAGCACCGGGCTTGCGGTGCCCTTGCGCGCCCACAGGTTGGTGACTTCGCCCGAAATCACGGTCTCGCAGCGGAAGCCGAGCGGCTCCAGCCAGGACTTCAGGTGGTCCTGGCAGCCCTTGTCTTCCGGCGTAACGGAGGCGCGGCCCAGCAGCTTTTCGGTCAGGTCGAGGGTGCGGGACGCGCTCATGCTGCGAAGATTTCCTGGTACATGCCGGCGTTGAAGCCGACATGGGCGCGCGGGCTGGCGCCAACCAGCACCGGACGCTTGATCACGGACGGGTTCTCCAGCATCAGGGCGACAGCGGCATCGGCGCCGGTGACGGCGGCCTTGCGCTCGTCCGGCAGGGCGCGCCAGGTGGTGCCCTTTTTGTTGACCAGCACTTCCCAGTCCAGGGTTTCCAGCCAGCCGCGCACGGTGGCTTCGTCCAGGCCCTGTTTCTTGAAGTCGTGGAAAGTGAAGTCGTGCTGCTGGTCCGCCAGCCACACGCGGGCTTTCTTGACGGTGTCGCAGTTCGGGATGCCGTAGAGAGTAATCATTCAGTAAATATTGATGTGCGGGGAGGCCTGGCGGCCGAAGGACGACATTATATCGCGGCTCCAACTGCTATCATGGGACACATCTTGCCAACTCATTAACTGCGAATGCGTCACCACCTGCTTGCCCTGATCCTGTGCTTCCCGCTTCACTCCTTTGCCGCCGATGACATGCCCGCCGGGCTGACCATCGCACAGGCGATCGATCCCCTCGGTTTCACGTCGGCTGTGCTGTCGCCCGATGGCCGCCATGTTGCTGCGCTTGGGTACACCGGACACGAGGCGGGCCTGGTTTTGTACGACACGGAAACCCGCAAAACGGCCGTATTGGTGAAGGGCCGCTACGTAAGCGAATACGGCAGGGTGTTCCAGAAAGACCCGCTGCGCGCGACTTGGGTAAGTAACGACCTGATCGCTGTCGATTACGGCATCTGGGCCGAGTCCATCGATTTATCCGGCAAAAAGGTCGCTGAGATTGGCGTTTCGGTGATCGGCAAAGCGGAGCCGGCCCGGCCCGACTCGACTTCGTTGCTCGTTTATGACGATGAAGGTGGACAGACCCTGGCCAAGGTCGATGCCCGCACCGGGAAAAAGAGGAAATTCGACTACCCGTCGGCTGGCAAATTGCGCCATTGGGCTTTTGACCGGCTGGGCAACCTGCGTGCGGTGACGCTGGTTGATTCGGCCTTCTGGAGCGACGATACCAAGGTGGTCAACTGGTACCGTCCCGCGCCGGACGCGCCATGGCAGAAACTGGCCGAATTCCAGATCACGGACGACTACTGGACGCCGCTGCGCGTGCCCGACGAAGACGGCCGGCTGCTTGTCATGTCGGCCGAGGGCCGTGAAACGCGCGCCGTGTTTTCCTACGACACGGTGCAGCGGCAGCTCAAGGAGGTGGTGTACGGCCATCCAAGCCAGGACCTGGCCGTAGTCAAAGGACTGGTCCTTGCAGAACCAAGTGCGGTTGTCACCATGGGCATGAAGCCGGAGCAGCACTGGCTGGATCCGCAATGGAGCAAGGTGCAGCAACGCATCGATGAAGCGCTGCCCGGACGTATCAATGTCCTCTCAGGTAACCCGGCAGGAAAGATGCTGGTGTACTCGTATAGCGACCAGGATCCTGGTGTTTGGTATCTGCTGGAGCGCAAGACAATGCACATGGAGCCTATCCTCTACCGAAACCGGGAGGTCGACCCGGCAGAGCAGCGGGCGATGGAGGTAATGCGCTACCCGGCCCGCGATGGGCTTTCCATACCGGCCTACCTGACCCGCCCGGTGCAACAGGCAGGGCCGATGCCAACGGTGGTGCTGGTGCATGGCGGCCCGGCAGTGCGCGACCATTGGAACTGGGACGCGGAAGTGCAGCTTCTGGCGGCGCACGGCTACCTGGTGTTCCAGCCGCAGTTCCGGGGTTCTGCCGGTTTTGGCAAGGTCTTTGAGCAGGCGGGCAAGGGCGAGTGGGGGCGTGCGATGCAGGACGATATCAATGACGGCATCGCTGCCCTTGTTAAGCAAGGCTTGGCGGATCCTTCGCGCATCTGCATCGTTGGCGCCAGCTATGGCGGGTATGCCGCGCTCTGGGGCTTGGCCAGGGACCCGGACCTGTATCGCTGCGGCGTCAGTTTTGCGGGAGTGGTCGATATCGGCCTGATGCTGCGCGATCGATCCGACGTCAACCGCAATACGATCGGTCGCCAGTTCCGTGCCCGCGATTTCGGCGATGCCGAGGCAAACAAGAACCGGTATGACGAGGTGTCGCCGCTGCAGCACGTGGCGCGCATCAAGGCTCCGCTCATGCTGCTGCATGGAGAGAATGACCGGCGCGTGCCGTTCGAGCATGGCCGCAGGATGGCGGAGGCATTGCGCAAGCATGGCAAGGTCCATGAGTGGCACGACATACCTCAGGAAGGTCATGGGCTGAGATATGTCCGCAGCCAGATGATCTACCATGCCAATGTGCTGGGCTTCCTGGCCACCCATTTGGGCGGCAGGCGGCCACTGGTGCCAGCGGATTTTGAGTGAGGGCAAAGCTTGATGGCGTGCTAACGGTTGGTGCAAGGAGCTAAATTTGCTATTTCGACCCGGAGTGCACACTGACCCGCGCACGATTGAATTTCGCGTTGACGCATGGAAATTGTGTGGCGATACTGGGGTTTCCGTTTCACATTTGTTTTCGCACCCACCGATATGGCAACTGTTTCCCAAGTCCGCAGCACCACGCTTTCTGGCCTGAATTACATCGATTCCCTGCTGGGTAACCTGCCCAACTGGAATTACCAGACCGGTACCGTCAACACCCTGTATTACACGTTCTCCGTCGCGAGCGGCCTGGAAACGGGCAACAGCTCGATCCTGAGCGCGCCCAAGGCTTTCACCGCGGCCCAGCAGGCGGCCACGCGCGGCGCCATGGCCTATGCGGCCAAACTGACCGGCATCAACTTCGTGGAAACCACGGATGGCAGCGCGGCGCAATTCCACTTTGCCAACGCCAATATCAGCGGCGCCTATACCACGGGCCTGGACAGCTCGCGTTACAGCTATTCCTACAACAGCGCCGGCACGGTGACCAAGTTCACCGCCGCGACCTACGTCTACCTGGATAACGCCGAATGGGCGACCAAGAACGCCAACCTGACGCCCGGCACGCAGGGCTACGAAACCCTGTTGCACGAGATCGGCCACGCCCTCGGCCTGAAGCACTCCTTCGAGGGGACGATCAAGCTGCCGACGGCGCTGGATAACACTTCGCACACGCTGATGTCTTACACCCACTCGGGCGGCTTCCACTCCACCTTCAGCGAGTACGATGTCGCTGCGCTGAAGTGGCTGTATGGCGGCGATGGCCTGGCGGGCGCACTGGGTGTGAATTCGACCACCGGCGCGCGCTATCTGGCCGGCACCAGCGTGGCCGATACGCTGACCGGCACGGCCTTCAACGACAAGCTGGAAGGCAATGGCGGCAACGACGTGCTGAATGGCGGCGCGGGCAACGATATCGCGGTCTACAACGGCTTGAGCACGGCCTACACCTTGCTGCGCACCGGCGCCAGCACCTGGCAGGTCTCGGGTGCGGAAGGCGTGGATTTGTTGAGCAATATCGAAATGCTGCAGTTCACCGACCGCAGCGTTGCGCTCACTACCACCACTACGACCGCCACAGCAACCAGCGCTGCGACCACCACCACGACGGCGTATGCCGCTGGCACTGGCGTAGTGGGCACGGCGGCGCGCATGGAGAGCGATGCGCCGATGGACGATCTGGTGCAACTGGTGGGCCACCGCGGCCACCAGCTCCACCATCTCGACCACAGCCTGGTTTAAGGCGTGCTGAAGGCGGGCAGGTAAATCCCGCTGAACTCCGGCGGCAGGCGTTTCGGCTTGCCGCTGGAGAGTTCTATACATACCAAGTCCCAGCGCGCACGCAGCACCGTGCTGCAATCACGTTCGCGCACCAGCTGGAAGCAGCGCTGCATCGACAGCGGGCTGTCGCCTGGCAGCAGCCAGGTTCCCAACAGCAGTTTCTCACCCTCGTCGGTCGCGAAGATGTAGTCGAATTCGCTGCGGCGGATCGCCATGCCGCGGTCCAGCCGTTTGTAGTCGGCCAGGGTCAGGCCGAGCGCATTCGAATGCGCCCAGCCGGCTTCCTCGCACCAGCGCACGTAGACTGCGTTGTTGGTGTGGTCCAGGCCATCAATATCGGCAGCTAGCGGTGTGACCGGCAGGATGAAGGGTTGCGGGCGGTCCCAGGCGATTGCTTCTGCCGTCATCAGCGTTTTTTCAGGATCGAGCCGAGTACGCCGCGGATGATTTCGCGCCCGACTTGCGAGCCGATGCTGCGGGCGGCGGATTTCACCATGGCTTGTACGGCGGTGTCGCGCTTGCTGCTGCCGCCGCCGAACAGGCCGCCCAACACGTCGCCGAAGATGGAGCCGCCGCTGTCGGCTGGGGCTTCGGCCGGGGCTGGGGCGGGAGCACGGCCTGCCGGTGCGCGGCCGGCTGGCGCTGGTGCCGTGCCGCTGCCGCCGGCGACGCGGCCGGTCAGCTTCTCGTAGGCCGATTCGCGGTCGACCGCTTTTTCGTACACGCCCGCCACGACGGAGTTGTCGCGCGCGGCCTGGCGTTCGGCCGGCGAAATCGGGCCAAGCTGCGAGGCAGGCGGCAGCACGAAGGCGCGCTGCACGATTTGCGGCGTGCCTTTCTCGTCGAGGAAGGACACCAGCGCTTCACCCACGCCAAGCTCGGTGATCACCTGCGCCACGTCGATGGCGGGATTGGGGCGGAAAGTTTCGGCAGCCGACTTGACGGCCTTCTGGTCGCGCGGGGTGTAGGCGCGCAGGGCGTGCTGCACGCGGTTGCCCAGCTGGCCCAGCACAGTTTCCGGAATATCGAGCGGGTTCTGGGTGATGAAGAATACGCCCACGCCTTTGGAGCGGATCAGGCGCACCACCTGCTCGATCTTTTGCAGCAGCGCTTTCGGCGCCTCGGCAAACAGCAGGTGCGCTTCATCGAAGAAGAACACCAGTTTCGGCTTATCGAGGTCGCCCACTTCTGGCAGGTTTTCGAACAGTTCGGACAGCATCCACAGCAGGAATACCGCGTAGATACGCGGCGCGTTCATCAGCTTGTCGGCAGCCAGGATATTGACCACGCCTTTGCCCGCCGCATCGGTTTGCAGCAGGTCGTCTATATTCAGCATCGGCTCGCCGAAGAAGTGCTCGCCGCCTTGTTCCTCAATCGCCAGCAGGCCGCGCTGGATGGCGCCGATGCTGGCGGCGCTGACGTTGCCGTAGCTGGTCTTGTAGTCCGCCGCGTTGTCGCCCACGTGCTGCAGCATGGCGCGCAGGTCTTTGGTGTCGAGCAGCAGCATGCCGTTGTCGTCGGCGATCTTGAAGACCAGTTGCAGCACGCCTTCCTGCGTGTCGTTCAGGTTCAGCATGCGTGCCAGCAGGGTAGGGCCCAGGTCGGAGATGGTGGCGCGCACCGGGTGGCCCTGTTCGCCGAACACGTCCCAGAAGGTGACCGGGCAGCCGGCCCATTGCGGCGCTTCCAGTTTCAGCGACTCCAGGCGCTTGGCCATTTTCTCGCCCAGTTGGCCGGGCTTGGCCATGCCGGACAGGTCGCCCTTGATGTCGGCCATGAACACCGGCACACCGATGTCGGACAGCGACTGCGCAACGCGCTGCAAGGTGACCGTCTTGCCGGTGCCGGTGGCGCCGGTAATGCAACCGTGGCGGTTGACCAGATTGGACAGTATGTCGAGGCTTTGGTCGGCGGATTTGGCGATGGGCAGGGCGGTGCTCATAGGGACAGAATTTCTTGTTGATATGAAATTCTGATGATACCTCATGCCAGCCTATGTACGGCAGGAGTGCCGATCGCTTCGGCAATTTTGTCGGCAAACTTACTTAACCAATACCATGGCAGGATCGGCGGTCCGATTTTCTTAACCACCTCGTCATTTGAAATGACCATGAGTTCGCACATGCGATCCTCATGCGGGAACAAATAGTCATCGATATACATTCGTTTTTCCACGCAAATCAGCTTTGCAGGACTGCCCTCGAAGGTAATCGGCGCTTCAAACTGCCGCATTATGTTCCATGGCTCATTTATTTGCTTAGCATGTTTTTCTTTAGGGACCGGATGCCATTTCAGGGAGCCATCGTAGGTTCCATCCAGGATGTCTTCTATGAAGTCCAAATACTTGTTCATATGTCCTCCGAGTAAGAACTGATGTCCTTAAGGACTTCCTTGATGCCCCTTAAGTCACGCAAGTCAATCCTTTGATGAAGCGCGATCACAAGGCGACCACGTTTGGTAAGGTTTGACCAACGATAGAGGGGAAAGTTCCTGCGTAAGGAGTCAAAAATGCTGTCAAACTCATCGGACGCTGGGACGCCCTTTCCCATGTCGCTAATCGTTGATGCGAGTTCTTTCAGCCGTTGCTTGCGGCGGAAACGAATGATGTTGGTTTTAATGCTGCGAACCAGCAACAGCGAGATGACGGCAACGACCAAAGAGATGATCGATGCCCAGGATGAGATGAAGACGAGCTGGTCGGTCGTCATGGCGCGCTCCGCAGAAAGGCCGAAGCCTTGTTGTACTACGGAGCGGCCAGGGCGGCCTTGCGGGAGATCAGGAGTTCAGGGTGAACTCGGTGAAGGAGGTGTCGCCGACGGCTTTGAGTTCTTCTTCCTCGGCCGGAGGCGGGGCTTCCATGCCATGGTTCAGCAGCCACAGCAGGTTGGTGGCGGAATCGGCGTTGGCCAGCGCTTCGTCCTTGGTGATGGAGCCGTCCATTACCAGCTTGTACAGCGCCTGTTCGAACGATTGCGAACCCGGCGACAGGGACTTCTCCAGCGCTTCCTTGATGGCGCCGATCTCGCCTTTTTCGATCAGGTCCGAAATGTAGCGGGTGTTGACCATGACTTCCACCGCCGGGGTGCGGGTGCCGCCGCCGGCGGAGCGGATCAGGCGCTGCGAGACGATGGCCTTGATGGTGGAGGACAAGTCCTGCAGCAGCGCCGGGCGGTTCTCGATCGGGTAGAAGGAGATGATGCGGTTCAGCGCGTTGTAGGAGTTGTTGGCGTGCAGGGTGGCCAGCACCAGGTGGCCCGACTGCGCGTAGGCCATGGCCGAGGCCATGGTTTCGCGGTCGCGGATCTCGCCGATCAGGATGCAGTCCGGCGCCTGGCGCATCGAGTTGCGCAGGGCGGTGTAGAAGTCCTTGGCGTCGCTGCCGATCTCGCGCTGGTTGACGATCGATTTCTTGTTGCGGAACAGGTATTCGATCGGGTCTTCCAGCGTCAGGATGTGGCCTGAACGCAGTTCGTTGCGGTGGTCCAGCATGGAGGCGATGGTGGTGGACTTGCCGGAGCCGGTGGCGCCGACCAGCAGCACCAGGCCGCGCTTTTCCATGATCAGGTCGGCCAGCACCGGCGGCAGGCCCAGTTCGCCCAGCGGCGGGATGTTGGCCGGGACGAAACGGAATACCGCCGAAATGCTGCCGCGCTGGCGGAAGGCCGACAGACGGAAGCGGCCCAGGTTGGGCACGGAGATACCCATGTTCAGCTCATTGGTCGTGTTCAGCTCTTCCAGCTGCTCGGGCGAGCATACTTCGGCCAGCAGGCCGCGCAGGTTGTCGGGTTCGAGCTTTTGCTGGTTGATGGGGATCAGCATGCCGTTGATCTTGAGATGCACCGGCGAGCCTACGGCGAAAAACATGTCCGAGGCGTTCTTTTCCTTCATCAGCTGGAACAGGCGGTCCATTGCCATTTTTTGGGTATCTCCCTAAGAGGTTTTATACGCCGCGCAGCAGTTCGTTGATGCCGGTCTTGGCGCGGGTTTGTGCGTCCACGCGCTTGACGATCACGGCGCAGTACAGGCTGTACTTGCCGTCAGCCGACGGCAGCGAGCCCGACACCACCACGGAACCGGACGGCACGCGGCCGTAGGTCACTTCGCCGGTGGTGCGGTCGTAGATCTTGGTCGACTGGCCGATGTACACGCCCATCGAAATCACCGAGTTCTCTTCCACGATCACGCCTTCCACGATCTCGGAACGGGCGCCGATGAAGCAGTTGTCTTCGATGATGGTCGGATTGGCCTGCATCGGCTCCAGCACGCCGCCGATGCCCACGCCGCCGGACAGGTGCACGTTCTTGCCGATCTGCGCGCAGGAACCCACGGTGGCCCAGGTGTCGACCATCGCGCCTTCGTCAACGTAGGCGCCGATGTTCACGTAAGAAGGCATCAGCACCACGTTCTTGCCGATGAAGGAGCCGCGGCGCGCCACAGCCGGCGGCACCACGCGGAAGCCGCCCTTGGCGAAATCGTCGGCGCTGTAGTTGGCGAACTTGGTCGGGACCTTGTCGTAGAACTGCATGGTGCCGTCCGATGGCAGCACGACGTTGTTCTCCAGGCGGAAGGACAGCAGCACGGCCTTCTTGATCCACTGGTTGACGATCCAGGCGCCGTTTTCCTTCTGGGCTACGCGCAGCGAGCCGTTGTCCAGGCCAGCCAGCACGTGGTTGACGGCGTCGCGCACTTCGGCGCTGGCGTTGGACGGGTTGATCTCGGCGCGGTTTTCCCACGCGGTTTCGATGATTTGCTGGATGCTCATGATTTAACTAGTTGATGGCAGAATTGGACAATGCGGCGCGCCGCTTCCAGCCCTTCCTCGGTTTCGGCAACCAGCGCCATACGGATGCGGTTGCGGCCCGGGTTGGAGCCATGGGCGTCGCGCGCCAGGTAGCTACCCGGCAGCACCGTTACATTGTACTCGGCGTGCAGGCGGCGGGCGAATTCAGTATCGGACAGGCCGGTGCGGGTCACATCGGCCCACAGGTAGAAGCCGGCGTCCGGCATTTGCACGTCCAGCACTTCCTGGATAAGGGGCGTGATGGCGGCAAACTTGGCGCGGTATTGCGCGCGGTTTTCCTCGACATGGGTTTCGTCGTCCCACGCGGCGACAGAGGCGGCCTGCACATGCGGGCCCATGGCGCTGCCGTGGTAGGTGCGGTACAGCAGGAATTTCTTCAGCACTTGCGCGTCGCCGGCCACAAAGCCGGAGCGCATGCCCGGCACATTGGAGCGCTTGGACAGGCTGGAAAACACCACCAGGCGGGCGTAGGGCTCGCCGACCTTGGTCAGGCCAAGGATATTGGCGGCTTGCATGGCGCCCAGCGGCGCCTCGTCGCTGTGGTAGATCTCGGAATAGCACTCGTCGGCGGCGATGATGAAATTGTAACGTTCGGACAGGGCGAACAGGTGCTCCCAGTCGGTCAGCGTCAGCACGGCGCCGGTCGGGTTGCCGGGCGAACAGAGATACAGCAGGCGTACGCGCTGCCAGACTTCTTCCGGCACGCTGTCGTAGTCCGGGGCGAAATTGCGCGCCGGGTCGGAATTCACGAAATACGGCTCGGCGCCGGCCAGGAAAGCCGCACCTTCATAGATCTGGTAGAACGGGTTGGGGCACATCACCAGCGCGCCGGTATCGGGTGCGATCACCGTTTGCGCGAACGAGAACAGCGCTTCGCGCGAGCCGTTCACCGGCAGCACCTGCGTGGCGCGGTCGAGCGGCGGCAGGTCGTAGCGGCGTTCCAGCCAGCTGGCAATCGCATTGCGCAGCGCTTCCGAGCCCGCCGTGACCGGGTAGCTGGCCAGTCCGTCCAGGTTGTCCACCAGCGCCTGGCGGATAAAGGCCGGGGTAGGGTGTTTTGGCTCGCCCATGCCCAGGCTGATCGCCTTGTAGGCAGGATTGGGAGTGCTGCCGGCAAACAGCTGGCGCAGCTTTTCAAACGGGTAGGACTGCAGCTTGTCGAGATGTGGATTCATGGCGCTTACGGCTGGTTGAGCTATTGATTATATAGCGACACCGCGCAACAGTGGCGTTGCTGCAAAATTGACAACCAGCTATGATCGTCCGATGGATGCCATGCCGCCTGATCCGGTCTTGCCGGCCGCCCAGCCGCCGGTGCGCGATGGCGCCGTTACACGGCGCGTGGGCCAGCTACGGCTGCTGGTCGGACTGCTGCAGGGCGGCTTGCTGTACTTCCTCTATCACGCGCAGCAGGCGGGGGCCTGGCCGGCCAATCATCCGGGACTGTTTTTCCCGTTGGTGCTGGGTGCGATTGTGCTGCCGGTGCTGCTGATTTCCAGCCTGGGGCACCTGCCCCGGCGGCCGCTGGGGCTGTGGCTGGGGGCGGCGGCGCTGGTGCTGGTGGTGGTGGGCATGCATGACGCCTGGCGCAGTGCGCTGGATGGCGCGCCGCAGCCGCATCCTTCGGTATTGGCTATCCCGTTCTGCCTGGGCTTCTTTTTTGTCGCCCACAGCCTGGTGCTGGCCGGCGCTTATGACCAGCGCCGGCTGCCCCATTACGCCACCTGCTTCGAAAGCGCCTGGAAGCTGGCGATCCAGCTGCTGTTTTCCGCCATGTTCGTGGCCGGCGTGTGGCTGGTCATGTGGCTGGGCGATGCGCTGTTCGACCTGCTCAAGCTGAATTTCATCGAGGAGCTGCTGCGCCAGTCCTGGTTTTCGGTGCCGCTGGTGTGCCTGGCGTTCTCCAGCGCCATGCATACCACGGACGTGCGGCCGGCCATCGTGCGCGGCATCCGCAGCCTGCTATTGGTGCTGATGGCTTGGATCTTGCCGATTGCCGCGCTGCTGGTGGGCGGCTTCCTGGCGGCGCTGCCATTCACCGGCCTGCAGGCCTTGTGGCAGACGCGCCACGCCACCGCCGTGCTGCTGGCCAGTTGCGCGGTGCTTATTGTGCTGGTGAATGCCGCCTTCCAGGCTGGCGACGCGGAGGATAGCCTGGCGCGCAGCGTACGGTTTGCGGCGCGCGTGGCGTGTTTCCTGCTGCCGCCACTGGCGCTGCTGGGTGTGTACGCGCTGGGGCTGCGGGTGGGGGAGTATGGCTGGACCACCGAGCGGGTGCTGGCGGCGGCCTGCCTGCTGGTGGGCCTGTTTTATGCCGGCGGCTATGTGCTGGCGGCGGTGCGGCGTAGCGGGCCGTGGCTGGACGGGCTGCGCCACGTCAACCTGGCGGCTGCGTTCCTGGTGCTGGCGGTGGCGCTGGCGCTGTTTTCGCCGCTGGCCGATCCGGCGCGCATCGCGGTGGCGGACCAGGTGGCGCGGCTGGCTGGCGGCAAGATAGCGCCGGAGCGGTTTGATTTCGCCTTCCTGCGCTTTCATGGGGAACGCTATGGCCAGCAAGCCTTGCAGCGGCTGGCCCAGGACGGGGCGGGGCCGCAGGCGGCCGCTGTGCGCTCCCTCGCTGCGAAGGCGCTTCGCCTGAAGTACGAGGTGCCGGGCGACCGCGAGGTGGCGGTGACCCCGGCGGACAATCTGCGCGTCTGGCCCCAAGGCGGGCAGTTGCCAGCCGACCTGCTGGCACAGGATTGGCTGGCCGACCAGCCGCCTGCGACGCCGCGCTGCCTGCGCTACGCCGACAGCCGCTGCGACGCCTTCCTGCTCGACGCCGATGGCGATGGGGAGCAGGAGGTGCTGCTGCTGGGGGATACCCGGCGTGATGGCGATGCCTTGCTGGCGCGGCGCGACGGCAAGTGGCAGATGGTGGCGCGCTTGCCCATGCATCTTCTGGCGCCGGGCTGCCAGCAATGGCGGGAGCGCTTGCGGGCCGGTGATTTCACGCTGGCCGAAGCGCGCCTGCGCGAGATCGAGATCGGCGGCCAGCGCATCCCGCTGACGCCGGTCGAACCGCGGCGCATCGACTGCCCGCCCGCCGCTGCGCCGCGCTAGCCGGTGTCGACGCCCTGGCTGGCAAGCAGGGCCTGCATGCGGCGCCAGTGCGAGCCGCGCCAGAACACGCCGTGGCAGGTATCGCAGGTCAGGAACTCCTCATGCGCGGCGCGCACCGACGGCGGCAGCTGCCCGGTCACCTCGGTCTTGGACACCGGCCGCAGCGGCGCATTGCACGCCAGGCAGAGCGTGAATGGCCGCGCACTGGCCGCCAGGTCGAGCCGCTGGAACAGCTCCGCAAACTGCAGCGCCGGTTTCAGCGCCCGCACATAGCAGCCATGCGTGATGCCGCGCCGCTTGAGCAGGTCGCGGTCGCGGGTGAGGGCGATGCGGCCTTCATCCTCGGACAGCGCCGCCACGGTAGGATCATCGATCCGGTTATCGTACAGCGTATCGAAGCCCGCCATGCGCAGCAGGCGCGCCAGCCCGCCCAGGTGGGCGTCGGCCACGAAGCGCACCGTGCGCAGCGGCGCGCTGCGCACCCGCAGCAGCGGGCGCACGTCGAAGCTCTCGAATTTGGGATAGACCGCCACCCGGTCCCCATCGCACAGCATGCGCTCGAAGCCGGACGATTCGCCGTTGACCAGGATCAGCTCCACCTCGGTGTGCGGCACGCCCAGCGCCTCGATCATGTGCTTGGTGGTGGCGGCGCGGGCGCAAGGCACCGTGAATTCCACCTTGCGCCGCGCGCGCGGCAGGAAGTCGTTCAGTTCTTCATAAAAACGGAAGGTGGCCGAAACCATGGCTATGCAGCCGCCCGCAGCGGGCAGTCCGCCATGGCTTCGCCCAGGCGGCGCGCCAGTTCGCCGCGCAGGGCCTGCAAGCCATCGATGCGGCGGTCGATTTCGTCCAGTTTGGCCTGCAGCGCGCCGCGCAGGGCAACTGCGGTGGCGGCGCCGTCAGCCGCCGCCGACAGCAGCGGCAGGTCGGCTTCGATCTCCTGCAAAGTAAATCCAAGCGCCTGCGCGGTGCGGATATAGCGCAGCCAGTCCGCCGCTTCGGGCGGGTAATCGCGGTAGCCGTTGCCGCTGCGGCGCGCCCGCAGCAAGCCGCGTTTTTCGTAATAGCGCAGGGTGTCGCGGCTGATGCCGGTCACCTGCGCCAGTTCACCGATCTGCATGGCGCCTCCAAAAAGTGCTTGACCTTGGAGTGTACTCCAAGGTTTAAGCTGCGCAGCATGAAACTTCAAAACATCCAGAATCTGGTGCGCGCCAGCGCCGCCTACGACCTGCTGCTGACGGCGCCTTTCGCCACCCCATGGACCTTCGCCCTCGCCCATGGCCAGCTCTCCACCCTTAACCAGGCGCTGGGCGGGGCGCCGCTGCCGTCATTCGGCGCCATGCATATCCTGTTTGCCTGCCTGCTGGGCAGCATTGTGCTGGTGTGGTCCTGGCTGCGCCTGCGCGATCCGCAGCCGCAGTTCGCCGCCTACGACGGCACGGCGCGCTTCCTGTTCAGTACCTGGTTCGCCTGGGTGCTGGCGAGCGGCGGCCTGCCGCTGGTGTGGCTGTTCCTCATGCCGGAATTCGCCTGGGGTGTTGCGCAATGGTCGGCATTTGTCATTTTCCGTCACAAATGGTGACTAGTTGAAGTGCCGGTTCACCTCTCCGGGCTTATATTCCCCGCATCCAACGGGAGGTGAAATGAAGCAAGCTTTAAGTATTAAGAAAACGATTTTCTATTTCTTAATTTTTACCGCACTATTATCCGGCGTGACGTTCTACGGCATGTTGCAAGTGCTGCAGGCCCAGAACGAGGCCAGCCAGGCGAATGCGGAGCGCTACCGTTCTTATTTGCTGGCCGACGAACTGCGTCAGAGCTCCGACGACCTGACCCGCCTGGCCCGTACCTATGTGATGACCGGCGACCAGTCTTACGAGCGGCAGTACCTGGAAATCCTCGACATCCGCAACGGCAAGAAGCCGCGCCCGGAAAACTACGAGCGCATCTACTGGGACTTCGTCGCGGCCGGCAACCTGAAGCCGACCGCCGACGGCGAGACGGCGCCGCTGCTGGAGATGATGAAGAAGACCGGCTTCACCGAGCAGGAGCTGGGCAAGCTGGCGGAGGCGCAGGCCAATTCCGATGGCCTGGTGCGCACGGAAACCATCGCCATGAATGCCGTCAAGAAGAAGGACGAAGCCAGCACCGAAATGGCGCGGCGCCTGATGCACGATGGCGACTACCACCGCAACAAGGCCAGGATCATGCAGCCAGTGAACGAATTCCTGGCGTTGCTGGACCAGCGCACCAGCCAGCGGGTGGCCCAGGCCGAAGCGGCGACCGCCAAGGCGTTCCGCACCACGGTCGGCATCCTGGCGTTTTCGCTGGTGGCTTCCGGGATTGCGCTGTATGCCATTTACCGCAGCCTGATCGGCCAGCTGGGCGGCGAGCCCGCCGCAGCCAAGGAGATCGTGCAAAGGGTGGCGGAAGGTGACCTGACGGTGGAAATCGAACTGCGCGCCAATGACCGCAGCAGCTTGCTGTCGACCATGAAGGGCATGGTCGACAAGCTGGCCCAGGTCACGCGCGAAGTGAATAGCAGTGTCGAAATCCTGTCCAGCGCTTCCGAGCAAGTCAGTTCGACGGCGCAGTCGCTGTCGCAGGCGGCCAGCGAACAGGCGGCCGGCATCGAACAGACCAGCGCCGCCATCGAGCAGATGGCGTCTTCCATCGCCCAGAACAATGGCAATGCCAAAGTGACCGACGGGATTGCCAGCCAGGCCTCCAGCGGCGCCGCCGAGGGTGGCCGCGCGGTGAAGGAAACCGTGGCCGCGATGCAGCAGATCGCCCGCAAGATCAGCATCATCGACGATATCGCCTACCAGACCAACCTGCTGGCGCTGAATGCCGCGATCGAGGCGGCGCGCGCCGGCTCGCATGGCGCCGGCTTTGCGGTGGTGGCGGCCGAAGTGCGCAAGCTGGCGGAGCGCAGCCAGGAAGCGGCGCAGGAGATCGAGCAAGTGGCTTCCGGCAGCGTGGCGCTTGCCGAACGCGCCGGGGTCCTGCTTGACGAGATGGTGCCGAAGATCCGCCAGACCTCCGACCTGGTGCAGGAGATTGCCGCCGCGTCCGACGAGCAGGCGGCCGGCGTGAACCAGATCAATGCCGCCATCTCCCAGCAAAGCCAGACCACCCAGCAGAACGCTGCCAGTTCGGAGGAGCTGGCTGCAACGGCGGAAGAAATGAGCTCCCAGGCGGAACAGCTGATGCGGACCGTGGCCTTCTTCAAGCTGGACAAGCCGGGGCACCAGGCTCCCGCCGCACGCATTGCGCAGCCTATACGGCTGGCCAGACTTGAAGTATGCTGAACCTCCGGTAAGCAACAAGGGAGGGTGATATGCAAGCGCAACCTTTAATTGCTGTCAGCAACGTCGAGGCGGCCAGCCGCTGGTACCAGAAGACGCTGGGCCTGAAGAGCGGCCACGGCGGCCATGAGTACGAACAGCTGCTGCACGACGGACGCATGGTGCTGCAACTGCACCGCTGGGACGCGCACCACCATCCCCACATCGGCAATCCGGAACAGCGGCCCTATGGCAATGGCGCGCTGCTGTGGTTCTGGACCGACGATTTCGACGATGCGGTCGAGCGCGCCGCAGCCGCCGGCGCCACCGTGCTGGAAGGGCCGAAGGAAAACAGCAACGCGCAGCACCGGGAACTGTGGCTGCGCGATCCGGAAGGGTATGTGGTGGTGCTGGCCGGGCCTTACGGCGACGTCGGCATGTGATTACTGCCAGGTGGCGCGCGCCACCCGCAGCATATTGCGGCCCAGGACCTGCTCGATCTCGCTGGGCGCCATGCCCAGCTTGCGCAACTCCATCGGCAGCGCCTTCCACGCGTTGAGCGGAACGAAGGCAGGCGCGCGCCCGGCGCGGTAGCCCGCCGCTTCCGGCCACCACCAGGACGGGTCGAAAGCGCCGGGCGGCGTATCGTCCAGGTCTTTCTGGGTGAGGCAGATATCCAGGCCGATGCCGACGTGGGCCACGCCCACCAGGTCGGCCACATAGCCCACGTGGCGCGCCACGTCGGCCGCCGCAGGCTGTTCGCTGCCAAGGAACCAGGACAGGCCCGAAATGCACACCACGCCGCCGGTGGCCGCGCAGGCGTGGATCTGTTCATCGGTCACATTGCGGCCATGCGGCACCAGCGCGAAAGGGTTGGCGTGGCTGAACACCACCGGCTTGCTGGATGCGGCCATGATCTCCAGGCTGCACAGGCGGCCCGTATGCGAGCAATCGACAATGATGCCGGCGGCGTTGACCGCTTCCAGCATGCGCTGGCCCAGCGGCGTCAGTCCGCGCGCGGTGTCGTGGCAGCCGTCGGCCACGCTGTTGTTGCGGTTGTAGGCGAAATGCATCTGGCGCACGCCGAGCTGGGCGTAGACTGCGGCCATCTCCGGCTGGTCCATCAGCGGCATCGCACCTTCCAGGTCGAAGCCGATGGCCAGCACGCCGTCTGCGGCGGCCTGGATGATTTCATCCACGCCCGACACCAGGCGGTAGCGCTCCGGATTGGCGGCGATGGTGGCGCGGTAGCCGGCGATCACGGACATCACCTGCGGAACAGGATTCATGTCCGCGCCCACGTTGATCGACACATAGTTCACGCCGGCGGCGTGCAATTGCTGAAGCGGTGAAAAATCCGCCTGCGGATGCTGCGGCAGGCAGAGGTGGGCGTCCCAATTAATCATTCTTCTACGGCAGTTGGTAGTTTGATAGCACGCGTATAGTCGCATGAAACGGCGCGCAAGGTATACTGGCGCCTTGTCCATCAGAAGCACACCATGAATTTTTCCAGCCTGGGCCTTGCGGCCCCACTGCTCAACGCCATCACCGAAACCGGCTATAGCACGCCGACCGCCATCCAGTCCGCCGCCATCCCGCCGGCATTGAAGGGCGCCGACGTGCTGGGGCAGGCGCAAACCGGCTCCGGCAAGACGGCCGCTTTCGCGTTGCCGCTGCTGGATGCCTTGCTGGCTGGCCGCAGCGGCGCCGGCGCCGGTCCGCGCAAGCTGCACGCGCTGGTGCTGACGCCGACGCGCGAACTGGCGGCCCAGGTGGGCGAGACCATCCGCGGCCTGGCCTCGCATTTGCCGGTGCCGGTGAAGGTATCGGTGGCCTTTGGCGGCGTCTCGATCAATCCGCAGATGATGGCGCTGCGCGGCGGCACCGACATCATGGTTGCCACGCCCGGCCGCCTGCTGGATCTGATCGAACACAATGCGCTGAAGCTCGAGGGCACGTCCGTGCTGGTGCTGGATGAAGCCGACAAGCTGCTCGACATGGGCTTTGCCGACGAACTGGCGCGCATCATGGCGCTGCTGCCGGCGCGGCGCCAGAACCTGTTCTTCTCCGCCACGTTCCCGCCGGCGGTGCAGGCGCTGGCCGAAAAGCTGCTACACGATCCGGTGCGGGTGGCTGCCGAAGTGGTGGCCGCGCATGCGCCGGATATCACGCAGCGCGCGATTGAAGTCGACCAGGCCGAGCGCACCAAGCTGCTGCGCATCCTGCTCAAGGAAGAAGGCTGGCGCCAGGTGCTGGTGTTCGTCGCCACCAAATACGCCTCCGAACACGTGGCCGACAAGCTGCGGCGCGGCGGCGTGGCGGCGGAAGCTTTCCACGGCGACTTCAGCCAGGGCGCGCGCACCTCGGTGCTGAACGACTTCCGCGAAGGCAAACTGAAGGTGCTGGTGGCGACCGACGTCGCCGCGCGCGGCATCGACATCGCCCAATTGCCGGTGGTGGTCAATTACGACCTGCCGCGCTCACCGGCCGACTACACCCATCGCATCGGCCGCACCGGCCGCGCTGGCGCATCCGGCCTGGCGGTCAGCTTCATCACCCCCGACGCCGAGCAGCACTTCCGCCTGATCGAAAAGCGCCATAACGTGCGGGTTGCCCGCGAGCGCGTGCCCGGTTTCGAACCCACCACGACCGCCCAGCCCCTGCCACCCGGCGCCAGCGACGGCAGCGGCGGCATCAAGGGCAAGCGAAAGAGCAAGAAAGACAAGCTGCGCGAAGCCGCCGCCAAGTCCGCAGACTAACTACGGCCGCGCCCGTGTCCACCTTGGGGTCAGGCTCTTTTGTAGACACGAACTCAGCCGCACGACGCTTGAGTCTGTGTCCACCAAAGAGCCTGACCCCAAGGTGGACACGGGCTCAGCTGGAGGCGAGGGTGATGCGGCGGCGGAGGCGGGCGGCTTCGGTGCTGTCGCCGGCTTGCTCGGCGCGCTGGAGCTGGACTTGCAGCCAGGCGAGGACGGCGCGGCGCCAGCCTTGCGATGAGGCGGTGTCGGCGGCCATCGCCAGCAACTCGGGTGTGGCGCGGTTGGCGCGCAGCAGGGCGCCGGCGGCGACCAGCCGTGACAGGGGATCGGCAATCGCCGCGGCGGCGCTGGCGGCTGCGCGGTCGTCGCCGGCTCCAGCGACGGCGCGCTGGGGCTCGGGCAGCAAGGCGGCATCGGCGGCGCTGGCGCGGCCTGATAGGTAGCGGGCGTAGGCTTCGTCGGCGGCGCTGGCGTCTGGCTGCAGGGCGGCAAAGCCGCTGCATTCTTCGAAGGCGAGGGCGGCGACTTGCACGGCGCAGCGCAGCAGCTCCACTCGGATGGCTTGCTCGGGCTTGGCAGTGCTGCCTACCTGGCTGCGCGCCAGCTTGAATTCACGCTCGGCGACGGCGCTCTTGCCTTCGAGGTAGGCGGAGGTGGCGCGTTCGGTGGCGCCGGCGGCATTCAGCTGCCAGTCGGGGACGCGCGGGCCGCTGCCGCAGGCGGCCAACAGTGCTGCCAGCATGGCGCAGCAGGCGGCGTGGTGCGGCTTGGTCATGGCAGCTTGATCTCCGGTTCGTTGCGCTTGAATGGCCATTTGCGGTTCAGTTCATTGATCATCTGTTCGATCTTGCGCACATTGGCGTCGACTTCGGCGCGCAGGGTGCCCAGATCCTCGGTGGCGGCGCGGGTGTTGGCGCCGACGGCTTGCGCTTCGACCAGCACCGCATCCAGTTTCTTCAGCGTGGTGCGGGCGTCGCTCAGCAGGGCGTTCAGCTGCTGCACCGCGGCCTGGGTGTCGTTGGCGATGCCTTTGTCGCCGAACACGCGCTTGTCGGCGTTGCCGATCAGGGTGTCGGCCTTGATCACCAGCGAATTGGCGTTGCGCAGCAGTTCGCGTGCTTTCTGGTCTTCGCCTGCCAGCACGCCAAGCGCGCCGCCCGGGCCGTTCAGTTTCTCCGTGACGCCCTGCACATTGCGCAGGCTGGTGCCGAGGGCGGATTCTTCCGCGGTCAGCGCCGCCAGGTTGTTCAGCAGGTCTTTGGCTGATTGCAGCAGGCGCGGGATCTCGGCCGCCATGTCGCCCACCAGCAGGGCGCGTTCGGCGTCCGGCGGCAGCGGCGGGTCGGCCGGGATGCCGGTGAAGGCGCGCAGCTTGGCGCCGCCCACCAGGCTCTTTTCCAGCGTGAAGATGCTGGTCGCGCGCAGCCAGTGCGCGTCCTTCTTCGGCACGTCGACCAGGATGCGCGCCTTGCCGTCCTGCGCCAGTTCGATGCGCTGCACGCGGCCGATCGGGAAGCCGGCAAACGTCACGTCCATGCCGACGCTGACGCCTTCCGAGTCGTCGGCGGTCAGCACCAGGCGCTGGGTGGGTTCGAAGGCGCCGCGCGCGTACATCAGGTACATGATGGCGCCCAGCACCAGGGCCACCAGCAGCACCAGCAAGGCCACCGCCTTGGCTTCGGCATTGTGGATCGGCGCCGGTTCCGCGCCGGTCGGGGGAGTCGTTTCGCTCATATTGTCAGTAATAGTTGCCCATCAGGGAAGCCGCTTCCACCACCAGGATCACGGAAAACATGCGCACCATGTCCGCCAGCCCGTGCGCCACGCCCATGCGCCGCAGCAGCGGGCTGGAAGCGCCGCTGTAATAGGAGGAAGCGAGCGGGATCACCGCCACCGCCAGGCTGAAAAACACGATCTTCAGCACCAGGATCAGGCATATGGCGGGATTGAAAATCTGGCCCACCACGCGGGTGTAGCCGGGTAGCGCCCACGGCGTGAAACCGTACATCACCAGGTAGGCCAGCACCAGGGTGAGGGCGCAGCTGACGGCGGCCAGCATCCATACCGCAAACACGCCGGCGGCGGCGCGCGGGTAGAACTGGGTGCGCAGGGCGGCCCGCGCGTCGGGCGCTTTGCCGGCCAGCCTTTGCTGGGCGAATTCGACGCCGGCGGGCAGGGTGGTGCGCAGCGCCACGAACAGGGCGGCGGTCAGCGGCACCAGTTCCAGCACCAGTACCCGCACCACCATCTCCAGCGCGTAGCGCGACAGGCCGTAGCTGGACGAGGTGACGACGACAATGCGGATGATGACAAGGCTGATCAGGGCGCACAGCACGGAGAACCAGGCCAGGTTGGCGGTGGTGGCGACCACGATCTGCTCCGACAGCATGCGCCGGTTGTCGCGCCGGTAGCTGGATGGCGCCATGGCGCGCGTGAGCAGCAGCGCGGCGAACTGCAGCAGCTGCCACCAGCTGGTAAGCCAGGCGATTGCGGAGCGGTGGGCGTTCATGTGCGCATACTAGCACCAGGAAGGCCCTATGGTGTATCGTACAGTGTTATGAAACTACTAAAATTCCTCCTGGCGGCCACCCTGGTGTGCTGCTCCCTGGTGGCTTCCGCGGCCCCGGAACTGTCCACGCCATTGCAGGTCGGCCCGCAGGTCAAGATGGGCAAGCTGGCGAATGGCCTGACCTACTATATCCAGCCCAATCGCCGCCCGGAAAAGCGGGTCGAGCTGCGCCTGGTGGTGCGCGCCGGTTCGGTGCTGGAGGACGAGGACCAGCTTGGCCTGGCCCACTTCACCGAGCACATGGCCTTCAACGGCTCAACCAATTTCAAGCGCCACGAGCTGGTGTCCTGGCTGCAGTCGGTGGGCGTGAAATTCGGCGCCGACCTGAATGCTTACACCAGTTTCGACGAAACCGTGTACATGCTGCCGATCCCGGTCGACAAGAAGGAGAACCTGGACAAGGGCTTGCTGGTGCTGGAAGACTGGGCCCAGGGCGTGACCTTCAACGATGCCGATATCGAGAGCGAGCGTGGCATCGTGCTGGAAGAACTGCGCCTCGGCAAAGGCGCTGCGGACCGCATGAACAAGGTGCTGCTGCCGAAGGTATTCAATGGTTCGCTGTATGCGCGCCGCCTGCCGATCGGCAAGGCGGAAGTGCTGAAGTCCTTCAAGCCGGAGGCGATCCGCCGCTTCTATAAAGACTGGTACCGTCCGGACCTGATGGCGGTGATCGTGGTCGGCGACATCGACCCGCAGGAGGCGGAACGTTTGGTGGTCAGCCACTTCTCCAAGCTGGTGAATCCCGCCAGCCCGCGCCCGCGCACTTACGCCAGCATTCCTGAACGCACCGAGTCGGAGGCGCTGGTGATCACCGACCGCGAGGCGCCGTCGAACCAGGTGGTGATCCGTTACCCGTTCACGCCGCGCCAGGAGTCGCGCACCGTGGGCGAGTACCGCAGCAAGATGGTGGAGAACCTGTCGGCGGCCATGCTGAGCCAGCGTATTGCGGAATTGACGCAGCAACCCAATCCGCCGTTCCTGCAGGGTTTCAGCAGTCTTGGCAAGGCGGTGCATGGCCATAACGCCTTCGTCTCCAGCGCGGTGGTGGGCAAGGCTGGTACGCTGCCGGCCATGCGCGCGCTGGTGGAAGAGGGCGAGCGTGCGCGCCAGTTCGGTTTCGGCGCGGCGGAGCTGGAGCGCGCCAAGAAGAACACCATGCGCTTCGTCGAGAACCTGTACAACGAGCGTGACAAGACCGATTCGGGCGTGCACGTGGCAGAAATCCAGCGCCATTTCCTGGATGGCGAGTCGATGCCGGGCATCGAGGCGGAATACGGTTTCCACAAGAACTTGCTGCCCGGCGTGACGCTGGAGGAGGTCAACGCGCAGGTGCGCAACGCGATTCCGGTCGGCCAGAAGAAGCTGATCATCTTCATGGGCAACGACAAGTCGGGCACCGTGGTGCCGAACCCGTCGCAGATGCTGGCCACCGTGGAGGAGGCTGAAAAAGCCACCGTGGCGGCGCACGAGGAGAAGGCGCTGGCGGCCAGCCTGATGGCGCAGCCGCCAAAAGGCGGCCGCATCGTGAAGGAAAGCACCGACAAGGCGCTCGGCACCACGGAACTGACGCTGTCCAACGGCGTGCGCGTGGTCCTGAAGCCGACCGACTTCAAGAACGACCAGGTGGTGATGACCTCGACCCGCTTCGGCGGCACCTCGCTGGCTGAGGAAAGCGATATCGTCAACGCGCGCTATGCCAACGGCGTCCTGGCCAGCATGGGCGTCAAGGATTACTCGCCGTTCGAATTGCAGAAGATCCTGGCCGGCCGCAGCGTGGGCTCGGTCTACGCAATGGGCAGCTTCACGGAAGGTTACGGCGGCACATCGACCAATACCGACGTGGAAACCCTGCTGCAGCTGGTCTACCTGCAAATGACCGCGCCGCGCCGCGATCCGGCGCTGTTTGAAGTCTTTATCGACAAACAGCAGGAACAGGCGCGCAATGCGCAGGCGCGCCCGGAAGCGGTGCAGACCGATACCATGCGCACCATCCTGTTCGGCAACCATCCGCGCGTGGCGCTGACGGCGCGGCCGGAGGAATTCGACGGCATCCGGATGGACCGCGTGATGGCGCTGCACAAGGAGCGCATGTCCAGCGCTTACGGCATGACCTTCTTCTTCGTCGGCAGTTTCGACCTGGCGAAAATCAAGCCGCTGCTGGCCACCTATATCGGCGGCCTGCCGGCGCACAAGATCGCTACCGAGTACATGGACCGCAATATTCGCCCTGTGCGCGGCGTGGTCAAGAAGGAAGTGCGCCGTGGCCGCGAACAAAAGAGCCATGTCAGCATCAATTTCAGCGGCGAGACCACCTTCAGCGAGATGGAGCAGCTGCGCCTGCGTGCGCTGGTCGAGATCATGCAGATCAAGATGACCGAGTCGCTGCGTGAGCAGAAAGGCCTGGTCTATGTTGCCAATATCGGCGGCGGCATGGCGCGCAATCCATACGCCAATTACAGCATCAATATCGGCTTGCCGGTTGCGCCGGAAAATGTGGACAAGGCGGTCGAGGCAACCTTTGAAGAAGCACGCAAGCTGCAGGAGAAGGGACCGGAGGCGGCCGACCTGGCCAAGATCAAGGAGAACTGGACCAGCAACTACCGCCGTGCGCTGCGCGAAAACGGCTGGTGGGCGGGCAACCTGCAGGCGGCATTGGTCAACAAGACCGATCCGAAAGCAATGCTGCGCCAGAACGAGATGATCGCCAGCCTGACCGCGGCCGATGTGCAGGCTGCCGCCAAGCGCTATTTCGACTTCAAGAACTATGTGCAGGTGGTGCTGCATCCGTCGGAAAAGCCGGAAGCCAAGCCGGAGGCAAAGCCGGAAGCCAGGCCCGAAGCTGGTAAACTCCCGGCTGGTAATTAAATTGAGTTGCAAAAAATGCATTTCCGTCCCGACCTGGCGCGCTGGCGCCAGCTGCCATCGCCTGCCTGGCTGGCGCGCCTGCTCGACGGCGTCCCGGTACTGGCGGCTCCGGCCGGGACCTGGCGCCTGTTCGAAGTAGGCTGCGGCGACCAGGCAGCCTTTGAAGCCGGCCATATCCCCGGCGCCGGCTATATCGATACCAACCGCCTGGAGCGGCAGCCGCTGTGGAACAAGGTGTCCGACGATGCCTTGCTGGCGCTGCTGCTGGAAAGCGGCATCCGCCACGACACCACTGTGATCCTGTACGGCCGCAGCTCGCTGGCCGCCGCCCGTGCCGCACACCTGTTGCTGTATGCCGGCGTAGCCGACGTGCGCCTGCTGGATGGCGGCCTGGATGGCTGGCTGCGCGCCGGCCATGCGCTGGAATCTGGCGCCGGCGCGGCGCCGCAGCCGGTGGCAGCCTTTGGCGCCGCATTCCCGCTGCGCCCCGACTTCCTGATCGACACCGCCCAGGCACGCGAACTGCTGCAGCAGCCGGACGGCGCCCTGGTCAGCATCCGCACCTGGCAGGAGCACGTCGGCGCGACCTCGGGCTACAGCTATATCGAAGCGCGCGGCGACATTCCCGGCGCGCGCTGGGGCCGTGCCGGCAATGACGGCGATGTGCACAGCATGAGCGAATACCAGCAGGCCGACGGCACCATGAAACCGCCTGCCGAAATCAGCGCGCTGTGGCGCCGGGCGGGCGTGGAGCCCGGCCAGCGCACCGCTTTCTACTGCGGCACCGGCTGGCGGGCTTCGCTGGCGTTTTTCTACGCCTGGTTGATGGAGTGGGAGCGCATCAGCGTGTACGACGGCGGCTGGTGCGAATGGAGCCGGGTCAATCCGCCTGCATCATGTAGCGGATCGCGGCCTTAAGCTGGGCGTCGTCCAGGTCGGCCTGGCCGCCGCGGGCGGGCATGGCGCCTACCCCTTTGGCTGCGTTGCGCACCAGGCCGTCCAGGCCGCCGGCGCGCTGCATGCGTTCCTGCCACTCCTTGCGCGCACCCAGCTTGGGCGCGCTGACCATCACATTTTCGACGGCGTGGCAGGCAATGCAGACCGATTCGTACACCGTGCGGCCCGGCTGCTGCGCCGGGACCGCGGTGGAAGCCAGCAGCCCGCAGGCTGCCAGCAGGGCGCGTGCCAGGCGCATGATTACTTCTTGCCTTCCTTGGCGTTGAACATCTCCTTGGCGTAGACGATGCCCAGGCCGTAGCCGCCGCCGTGTTCAGCCGCGATCTTGGTCACAGGAGCGTAGGTCTCGCCGCGTGCCCAGTCGCGCTGCAGTTCCAGCATGTACTGCAGCCAGGTCATTGGGCGGGCACCGGCCTGCACCATGCGCTGCACCGCCATGTCATGCGCTTCCTTGGTCACGCCGCCGGAGGCATCGGTCACGATATACACCTGGTAGCCCTGGTCGATGGCAGACAGCACTGGCTGCACCAGGCACACTTCGGTCCACAGCGCCGCCATCACCACTTTCTTGTGGCCGTTCTTCTGCACCGCGTCAACCACGCGCTGGTCTTCCCAGGTGTTCATGGTGGTGCGGTCGATCGGCGCCTGTTCCGGGAAGACGGCCTGCAGCTCGGGGAAGATCGGGCCGCTGAAGGACTTGGCGGCGACCGTGGTCAGGATGGTCGGCACCTTGAAGGTCTTGGCGGCTTTGGCCAGGCCGGTCACGTTGTTGCGCAGTTCGGCCACGTCGATGGAGCGGGTGGCGAAGGCCATTTGCGGCTGGTGGTCGATCAGCACCAGGGTGTGGTTCTTTGGCGTCAGCAGCTGTTCGGCCGGCGGGGCGGCGTGGGCGGCGACGGCGCCGAAGGCGAGGACGACAGGCAGGGCGGCTTTGATCAGGGACTTGAAGTTCATGGTGTGCTCCTTTGTGGTGAGTTGGTGGAATGAACTTTAATAAATCCGTTCGGCGTAATAAACTAGGGTTAGTGCAAATGATATTTACGCAAAATGGAACAATATGACCTGACCGATCTGCGCAGCTTCATCGCGGTGGTGGAAAGCGGCAGTTTCGTGCGCGCCGCGGAACAGCTGGCCGTCAGCACGGCCGCCATCAGCCGCCGCATCGCCACGCTGGAAGCGGCCCTCGGCAGCCAGCTGATTACCCGCACGACGCGCCGCAACGACATCACGGATGCCGGGCGCGCCTTCTACGCCGATGCGCAGGCCGTATTCCAGCTGCTGGATGAAGCGCAGGAACGCGTGCGCCAGGGCCAGGACTCGGCCAGCGGCACCCTGCGCGTGGCGGCGCCGCTCAGCTTTGGCATCCAGAAGGTGGCGCCGGTGCTGCCGCCGTTCATGCAGCGCCATCCCGACCTGAAAGTGCAACTGCTGCTGGAAGACCGCACCACCGACTTGCATGCGGAAGCGATCGACGTCGCCTTGCGTATCGGCTTCCTGCGCGACTCATCGCTGGTGGCGACACGCATCGGCACCGTGGGCCGCCTCTTCGCCGCTTCGCCAGCCTATCTGCAGCGCGCTGGCAGGCCGGCCTCGCTGGCGCAGCTGCGCGGCCACTCGGTGCTAAATTACAGTCTGCTTAGCGTGCGCGAAGAGTGGGGCAGGCTGATCGGCGACCCGGGCGAACAGCTCGACCTGAAGGTGCCGCTGGCCGCCAATAATGCGGAGGCGCTGGCCGAGTGGGCGGTCCAGGGCATGGGGATTGTGCTGCTGCCGGAGTTCGCGCTGGCGCAGGCGCTGGCCGATGGGCGGCTGGTGCAGCTGCTGCCGGATGCGAGTCCTGAGCCGTATGGCCTGTTTGCGGTGCGGCCGTCGCGCCAGTTCACGCCGGCCCGGCTGCGGCTGTTCATCGACTATTTGCGGGAGTGCGGTTTCTGAAGGAGGTGCAATATGGATCACCTGCCTGGCCCCAGCGGTTTGCCGCTGCTGGGGAATATTGGAATCGATGCCGCCCATTTCCACCAGCAACTGGAAGAGTGGGCGCGCGAATACGGCCCAATCTACCGCATGCGCCTGATGAAGCAGCGCTTTATCGTGAGCAGCCGGCGCGGGGACATTGCACAGGTCCTGCACGACCGGCCCGACCAGTGGCGGCGCTCGCGGCGCATCACCGCCATCCTCGAAGAAGCGGGGGCCACCGGTGTGTTTTCGGCCGAGGGCGATGCATGGCGCAGCCAGCGCAAGCTGGTAATGCATGCATTGACACCGGAAGTCATCAACAGCTTTCATCCCACGCTGTCGGCCATGACCGGGCGCTTGCGCGGGCGCTGGCTGGCGGCCGCCGAGTCAGCCCAGCCGCAACGCCTGCTGCGCGACCTGAAAGCGTTTGCGCTCGATGTGGCGATCGGTATGGCGCTGGGGCAGGACCAGGACATGCTGCGGCACGAGAACAACCCGCTGCAGCAGGACATCGAGTTCCTGTTTGCCCAGATGGGGCGCCGCCTGGTGGCGCCGATCCAGTACTGGCGCGCAATCCAGTTGCCGGTGGACCGCGCCACCGACGCAGCGGGCGAGCGTGTACGCAGCGCAGTAGCGGGTTTTGTGGCAGAGGCGCGGGCCCGCATGGCCGCCAATCCGGCGCTGCGCGAAAAGCCGGGCAACTTGCTGGAGGCGATGTTGCAGGCGGCCGATACTCCTGGTTCCGGCATCAATGACGCGCTGGTGCAGGCCAATGCGCTCACCATGGTGTTTGCCGGCGAGGACACTACCGCCAACACCATCGCCTGGCTGCTATACCTGCTGTCGCACGCGCCGCATGCCGCCGCGCGCCTTGCTGAAGAAGCCGATTCCGGGCCTGGGCTTGAGCACATGCCTTATCTGGATGCCTGCGTGCAGGAGGCCATGCGCCTGAAGCCCGTAGCGCCTTTCCTTGGCGCGGAAGCGGTGCATGATGTAGCGCTGGACGACGTGCAGGTACCGGCTGGGGTGGTGGTGTTCCTGTTGCTGCGCCACGCATTTGAGCGCGACGTGCCAATGGCCGACGGTACGGAATTCAGGCCCGAGCGCTGGCTCGACCCCGCCATCAGGGAAAAGCAGGACGACCCGGCGCGCAAGCTGCTGCCGTTCGGCGGCGGGCCGCGTTTCTGCCCGGGGCGCTACCTTGCGATGTGCGAGATCCGCACCGTGATGTCGATGGTGGCGCGCACCTTCACCATCGAAGCGCAGCCGGATGCGCCGCCGGTCGAAGAAATGTTCACCTTCACCATGACGCCCAGCGCATTGCCGGTGCTTTTGCGGCCGCGTACCCTGTGTTAGTCTTGCACGCATACCAACACTCGACGAGGGGACTATGCTGAAACGGATTTCGATGGGTTTGATTTTTGTGATGGTGTTGGTCCTGGGTATGGCAATGACCCAGCCGGACAGCTTCACCGTGCAGCGCAGCGCGGCGATCAAGGCGCCGCCGGCCAAAGTCATGGCCTACCTGAATGACTTCCACCAGTGGCCGGCCTGGTCGCCGTGGGAAAAGCTCGATCCGAAAATGCAGCGCACGTTTGAAGGCGCCGCCAGCGGCAAGGGCGCCGTCTACGCCTGGAATGGCGACGACAAGGTGGGCCAGGGCCGCATGGAGATCATCGACAGCAATGCGCCGGCCAGCCTGGCCATCAAGCTTGATTTCATCAAGCCGTTCGCATCGTCCAACCAGACCGAATTCCAGCTGCAGCCGCAGGGCGATGGCACGCTGGTGACCTGGACCATGAAGGGCCAGAGCATGTTCGTGACCAAGCTGATGGGCGTGTTCTACAGCATGGACAAAATGATCGGCAAGGACTTTGAAAAAGGCCTGGCCCAGTTGAAGGAAGTCGCTGAGAAATGAGCCTGGCGCTGGTGTTGACGCTGGCGGCAGGGCCGGCGCTCGGGCGCTTCGACGAAAAGCTGGTGGGCGACGCGGTACGCGCCACTTCCCGGTTGGGCATACGCCGCAGCAACAGGAAAGTGCAAGTAGCCTAACAGGGATATACTGGCTCTAACACACCATGGGAGCCGCCATGAAATCCACCTTCCTGTTTGCCGCAGCATTGCTGGCGGCCCAATGTGCGCTGGCTGCTCCCTTAAGGTCCGACCACCCCATCGTCGGCACCTGGCGTTTCGAATTGCCGGACGGTTCATGCCACGAGATGTACCGCATCCGCGCCGACGGCACGGCGCTGATTACCAGCGCTGCCGAAGTGGCTGAATCCGAGTTCGAGATCGACGACCAGCCCGATGGCGACGGGTTCTATGGCTCCAACGACAAGATTGTCAAAGACAACGGCAAGAAGGATTGCACCGGCGAGATCACCCAGGTCGGCCACGTGATCAAGGCCTTCATCCTGTTCCATCCCTCGAACAATATGTTCCTCATGTGCCAGCGGCGCGATATGGCCAGCTGTATCGGGCCGTTTGTGCGCGTGCGCGGGCTGGAAATCTGACCCTCAGCGCGCCGCAGCGCGCCAGGCGCCCGGATTCATGCCGGACCACTCGCGGAAGGCGTGCGTAAAGGCGCTTTGCTCCTGGTAGCCAAGCAGGAAGGCGATATCCACCAACGATAGCCCCGGCTGGCGCAGATAGTCGCGCGCCAGCGCGAAGCGTGCTTCGTCCAGCACCTGCTGGAAGCTGGAGCCGGCATCGGCCAGCTTGCGCTGCAGGGTGCGCGGCGAGAGCCCAAGTTCTTCCGCCACCGTGGCCACGCGCACCTGGCCCTGCGACAGTCGCTGCACGATTGCGCCGCGCGCGCGCTCCACGATGCCGGCAGCTCCGGCCCGTGCCGCGCGCTGCTGCAGCAATTGCTCCGCATGCTGCTGCAACACCGGGTACAGGCTTACGTCCGCATTGGGCACCGGCCACGCCAGCAGCGCCGCATCAAAACGCGCCACATTGGCCGGCGCGCCAAAACGGGGCAGGGCGCCGAACACGCGCACATATTCGGCATGCCCCGCGGGATCGCCGCCGTCATGCATCAGCGCCAGTTCCGCAGGCGGCAGCGGGGCGCCGGCCAGCCAGTTGCCGAACACGCGGATGCCGGCAAACACGCTGTCGGCCAGGTGGCGGCAGCCCGCCGGGTAATTGGAGTGCCAGGTGTAGTCGGCCAGCGCGCCATCCGCCTGCAAGGTGGAACGCCCCAGGTCATGCGCCAACTGCTCATAGCGCATGGTCTGCTCGAAAGCCTGGCCGAAATCGCGGCAGCTGAGCAGGATCAGGCCATACACGGTGTAGGTGCCCAGTTTGACGCGTTCGCCTACGTGCAGCCCGAAATGCGGGTCCTGCGTAAGGCCGGCGGCGACATCCAGCAACTGCACGTAGGTGTCGGCTGCTAGCGCCTCCGGCAGCGGATCCAGTGCGCCTGGCGGCAACCCTGCTGCCTGCTCCAATGCCTGCGCCGTCACGCCCTGTGCGGCCGCCGCCTCGAGCAAGGGCTGCAGGTAGGAACCCGCAACGCGGGATGGCTTGGCATGATCGAACAAATCGGCTGGCATGAAAACGCAAGACTGGCGGGTGGCAATGGGTTAAGCTTTATTGAGTAAAGTATAACAAGGGATTGCAGATGAAACGTTGGAACGGTTGGGGCGAAGAGACAATTGAATACCCGCTGCACGCGGATGCACTGGCTTTCCTGGCCGGTCGTATTGGCCCGGGCAAGGCGGTGCAGGATGCCAGCTTTGAAGCGGCCTGCGCCTCGCTGGCGGTTTCGCGCCTGCCCGACCATCCCCTGATCGACAAGCGGCCGGCCACACGCCTGCGCAATGCCCTCGGCCAAAGCCTGCCGGACTGGTTCAAGCTGCGCTATGGCCGCATCGGCAGCGCACCGGACGGCGTGGCTTACCCGGAAAGCACGCAGCAGGTGCGCGAGCTGATCGAGTTTGCGCGGCAAAAGAACGTCTCATTGATCCCGCAGGGCGGCGGCACCAGCGTGGCCGGCCATCTGACCGCGCCGGCCGGCGAGCGCCCGGTGCTGGCGGTGAACATGACCCGCATGGGCCGCATGCATTACCTGGACAAGCAGGCCCAGTTGGCCACCTTCGGCGCCGGCGTGCTCGGTCCGGACCTGGAGGCGCAACTGCGCGCCCACGGCTATATGCTGGGCCACTTCCCGCAATCGTTCGAATATTCCACGCTGGGCGGCTGGGTGGTGACGCGCTCGTCCGGCCAGCAATCGCTGCGCTACGGCCGCATCGAGCAGATGTTCGCGGGCGGCGTGGTGGAGACGCCGCAAGGGCGGCTGGATATCCCGACATTCCCCGCATCCGCCGCCGGCACCGACCTGCGCGAAATTGTGCTCGGTTCGGAAGGGCGCGTGGGCATCCTGACCGAGGCCACCGTGCGCGTGACCCCGGTGCCGGAATATGAGGCTTTCCATGCCGTGTTCTTCCCGGACTGGGAACGCGCCGAAACGGCGGTGCGCGAGCTGGCGCAGGCGCGCGGCGGCCTGTCGATGCTGCGTCTGTCCAATCCGCTCGAAACCGTGACCATGCTGGCGCTGGCCGGCCACAAGCGCCTGATCGGCTTGCTGGAAGGCTGGCTGCGCTTGCGTGGCTGCGGCGAGGGAAAATGCATGCTGATGATCGGCGCCAGCGGGCCGCGTGTCCAGGCGCGCGCCGCGCTGTCGGCCGCCCTGTCGATCTGCTCGCGTAATGACGGCGTGCATGTCGGCCGCCGCATGGGCGACAAGTGGAAGGAAGGCCGCTTCCGCAATGTCTACCTGCGCAATGCGGCCTGGCAGCATGGCTACGTCATCGACACGGTAGAGACGGCGGTGGACTGGCCGCGCGTCGGCACCATGATGCGCGCGGTGGAAGCCGCAGCCACCGGGGTGCTGGGCGGCATGGGCGAGAAGGTGCACACCTACACCCACCTGTCGCACCTGTATGCCCAGGGCGCCAGCGTGTACACCACATTTGTGTACCGCCTGGCCGGTGATTTCGAGACCGATATGGCGCGCTGGCGTGCGCTCAAGCATGCGGTCAGCATGGCGATTGTCGATAACGGCGGCACCATCAGCCACCAGCACGGCGTTGGCAGCGACCATGCGCCATACCTGGCGGCGGAGAAGGGCGCGGCGGGCATTGCGGCGATGCAGGCGCTGTTCTCGCACTTCGACCCGCAGGGCATCATGAATCCGGGCAAGCTGCTGCAGGATGGGCAGGTGGGGCAGGGCGCATGAGCGCGGCGGCGCAGGCGGCGCACTGGGCGCCGGGCGGCCGCGCGCAGCTGGCGGACTTGCTCGGCCGCGAATGGGACCTGCTGGTGGTTGGCGGCGGCATTACCGGCGCCGGCATCCTGCTGGAAGCGTCGCGGCGCGGCTTGCGGGCCTTGCTGGTGGAGCAGCGTGATTTCGCCTGGGGCACGTCGAGCCGCTCGTCCAAGCTGGTGCACGGCGGCTTGCGCTACCTGAAAGAAGGGCAGTTTGCGCTGACGCGCGAATCGGTCCATGAACGCGACGCCTTGCTGCGCGATGCGCCGGGGCTGGTCGAACCGCAAAGCTTTGCCTTTGGCGACTATGTGGGCCGCAAGCCGGGACGCCGCGCCTTCCTGCTTGGGCTGGCGATTTACGACCGCATGGCCGGGCAGCGCGCGCGCCATTATTTCAGCGCGCACGAGTTCCTGCAGATGGCGCCCCGCATCCGTACCGAGGGCCTGCAAGGCGGCATCTGCTACCAGGATGCCAGGACCGATGACGCGCGCCTGGTGCTGCGCGTGCTGCAGGAGGCGCAAGCCCACGGCGGTGTGGCGCTCAATTACTGCGCCGTGCAGTCGCTGCTGCGCGAAGGCGGCGCCGGGCGCGTGTGCGGAGCGCTGGTAGGCTGCGCGGAAAGCGGCGCGGTGCACGAGGTGCGCGCGCGGCTGGTGGTCAATGCCACCGGCGCCTGGGCCGACCGCCTGCACGCGCAGCCCGCCGCCAAGCTGCGCCCATTGCGCGGCAGCCATCTGGTCCTGCCGGCCTGGCGCCTGCCGCTGGCGCAGGCGATCAGCCTGATGCACCCGCAGGACGGCCGCCCGGTATTTGCCTTCCCCTGGGAGGGCGTGACGATCGTCGGCACCACCGACGTCGACCACCGCACCGACCTGCAGCAGGAAGCCGCCATCACCCAGGAAGAAACCGACTACCTGATGGCCGCCTTGCACGACCAGTTCCCCACCCTGGACCTCAGCGAAGACGACGTGCTGGCCACCTACGCCGGCGTGCGCCCGGTGATCGATACCGGCAAGGCCGACCCTTCCAAGGAAGCGCGCGACCACGTACTGTGGCAGCAGGACGGCCTGTTGACCGTCACCGGCGGCAAGCTCACCACCTTCCGCGCTATCGCACTGGACGTGCTGCGCCATGCCGCTGTCCAATTGCCCGCGTGGCAGCACGACCTCGCCCCGCATCCGATCTTCGCCCCCGCACCGCTGCCGAGGCACGCAGCGCTTTTGCCGCCCGGCCAGGCGCTGCGCCTGCAGGGCCGCTACGGCGACCTGGCAGCGCCGCTGCTGGCCGCAGCACAAGCGGACGAGCTGGACACCATCCCCGGCACGGAAACCCTGTGGGCCCAACTGCGCTGGGCCGCCCGCCACGAAGCCGTCCAGCACCTGGAAGACCTGATGCTGCGCCGCAGCCGCCTCGGCATCCAGCTGGCGCATGGCGGCGCTGCGGTGCTGGCGCGCATACGCACCATCTGCCAGCCCGAATTGGGCTGGGACGATCAACGCTGGACTGCCGAAGAGGCGGCATATCTGGCATTATGCCGGGCAAACTACAGCCTGCCGAAAGCGCGCGCATGACCCAATACCTCCTCTCCATCGACAATGGCACGCAAAGCGTGCGTGCGCTGCTGTTCGACCTGCAGGGCAAGCTGGTCGCCAAGACCCAGGTCCACCTGCAGCCAGCCTACTACTCCGAGCAGCCCGGCTGGGCCGAGCACAAGGCGGAAGGCTATTGGGACGCCGTGTGCGCCGCCTGCCAGCGCCTGTGGACTGTCACCGACGTCCCGCGCACGGCCATTGCCGGCGTCGCGGTCACCACCCAGCGCGGCACCGTGGTCAGCGTCGACAGCGAAGGCAAGCCGCTGCGTCCCGCCATCACCTGGCTCGACCAGCGCCGCACCGAGCAGGTGCCGCCGATCAGCGCATTGTGGAGGACCGCCTTCAAGCTGGCCGGCGTGCAGGGCACCATCGACTACTTCCGCCGCGAGGCGGAGGTCAACTGGATCAAGGCCCACCAGCCCGGCCTGTGGGACCGCACGCACAAGTTCCTGCTGCTGTCGGGCTACCTGAATTTCTGCCTGAGCGGACGCTATGCCGACTCCACCGGCTCGCAGGTCGCGTATATGCCGTTCGACTACAAGCGCCACGCCTGGGCCGGCGCGCGCGACTGGAAATGGCAGGCGCTGGCCGTGCGTCCCGAACAATTGCCGGAGCTGGTGCAGCCCGGCACCGTGATCGGCGCCATCAACGCAGCCGCCGCAGCGGCCACCGGCATCCCGGAAGGCGTACCCCTGGTCGCCGCCGCCGCCGACAAGGCCTGCGAAGTGATTGGCGCCGGCGGCCTGGAACCGCACATCGGCTGCTTGAGCTACGGCACCACCGCCACCATCAACACCACCAACAGCAAATACGTCGAAGTCACGCCGTTCATCCCGCCATACCCGGCGGCGATCCCCGGCGCCTACAGCACCGAGGTGCAGATCTTCCGCGGCTACTGGATGGTCAACTGGTTCAAGGAGCAGTTCGGCCACCTGGAACAGTCGGCGGCGATGGAGCAGGGCATGGCGCCGGAAGCGCTGTTCGACCGCCTGGTGAACGAAGTGCCGCCAGGCTCGATGGGGCTGATGCTGCAGCCATACTGGAGCCCCGGCATCAAGGTGCCGGGACCGGAAGCGAAGGGCGCCATGATCGGTTTCGGCGACGTGCACACGCGCGCCCACATGTACCGCGCCATCCTCGAAGGCCTGGCCTACGCCCTGCGTGAAGGCCGCGAGCGGATTGAAAAGCGCAGCGGCGTGAAGATCACCGAGCTGCGCGTCGCGGGCGGCGGCTCGCAAAGCGATGCCGCGATGCAGCTGACGGCCGACATCTTCGGCCTGCCCGCAGCGCGCGCCCACGTGTACGAGACCAGCGGCCTGGGCGCCGCCATCGCCATCGCGGCCGGCCTCGGCCTGCACAAGGACTTCGCCACCGCGATCAATGCCATGACGCGCAAAGGCCGCGTCTTCCAGCCCGACCCCGCGCACCGCAAGACCTACGACCAGCTATACCACCGCGTCTACCTGAAGATGTACAAGCGCCTGCAGCCGATGTACGCCGAAATCGCCGAAATTACCGGCTATCCCAACACGCTGTAAAAGTCGGGGGGGGGGGGGGGGGGGGGGGGGGGGGGGGG